>DATLXP010000225.1:0-1667 GCA_035575695.1 Vicinamibacterales bacterium | reverse complement strand
TCGCACATGGCACGTCCGCACCTCGCACATGGAGCACATAGCATGTCGCACCCAGCACGTGAGTCAGTGTACATTCCGCGCATGCGCTTATTACTTGCAGGGATCGTGCTGGCGATCCTGGCGGTCGACACCGTGCGGCCGCAGGCTCAGCAGGCGGCAACTCCCGTCGCAATGGGAGTGCGGCTCGAGACGCAGACCTGGGTCGACGCCCAGGCGCTGTTGCGCCCCGACACGGTGGTCGTGATCCCCCTCGGCGCGGCGCTCATGGAGCACGGGCCGCACCTGAAGTTGCGCAACGACCTGTCGCTGGCCAATTACTTCACCGACCGTGTGGTCGAAACGTCGAACGTCGTCGTGACCCCTCCGCTCACCTACCATTTCTTTCCGGCCTTCCTGGAGTATCCGGGGTCGACCTCCCTCACGATGGACACGGCGCGCGACATGACCGCGCAGGTGGCACGGACCATCGCTCGTCATGGCCCGCGGCGCTTTTATGTGCTGAACACGGGGATCTCGACGACCCGGGCCCTGCAGGCGGCGGCGCAGGTTCTCGAGAAGGAAGGGATCCTGCTGCGGTACACCGATTTTGGAGCCGCCGCGGCCCAGGGGTCGGCTCGCATCCGCGAGCAGGAGGCAGGCAGTCACGCGGATGAAATCGAGACGTCTCTGATGCTCTTCGTCGATCCATCTGCTGTCGACATGAAACGCGCTGTCCGCGACATCAGCCCGGTGAGTACCCCGTTCAGGCTCACCCGCGAGCGCGGAGCCGCCGGCATCTACTCGCCGACCGGAACATGGGGGGACCCCACGCTCGCCACGCCATCGAAGGGGAAGATCATCGCCGAAGCCATCGTCAACGCGATGCTGCGCGACATCGAATCGTTGAGGGGGGAAGCACCGCCTGAGCCCGAGCGGACGACTCCGAGGCCAACCTCACCGCCGCAGCCACCGTGGCGGCCGGCACCGAATATCGGCAGTGCCGTCAACGGCTGCCCGCAGGGCGAGGATCGTGATATCAAGAAACTGGAGGCACTTTACAACTGGGCCTGGATGAACCGTGACGCCATCGCCCTCGGAGGCATGTGGGCGGAGGAGGGTGACATCGTCCACACTGACAACTCCACGGAGCGCGGACGCTCGAGGATCACACAGAACCGCCACGAGCAGTTCATGGGTCGCGAGTTCAAGGCAGCGCGTCATACGCTGACCTTCGGTCACATTCGCTGCCTCGACGCGCGCGTGGCGGTGGTTGATTCCAAGTGGGACCTCCGCGACGTGACGGATGCGGGAGGCGGGGCACTTCCGCGGACCGAAGGATTTGCCACGCTGGTGCTGCAGCGGATCGGTGATGGTTGGGCCATCCAGGCGTACCGGTACAACACGAAGCCGGGCACGCCGCCTGGACCGACGCTCCAGAAGAAGCCGGGCTACCCCGACAAGCAATGAGGATCTTCTCGCGGGACCACAAGGTCATTGGCGTGCAATACGCCCTGACCTCGATGATCTTTCTCCTCATCGGCTTCGTGCTGATGATGCTCATGCGCTGGCAGCTGGCGTATCCAGGCTCCCCCATCCCTCTCGTCGGTGCCCTTCTCGGCAGCGCCAATGCCCCCGGCGGCGTCATGGGGCCGGAGTTCTATAACCAACTCGGCGCGATGCACGGCACG
>DATLXP010000224.1:0-18788 GCA_035575695.1 Vicinamibacterales bacterium | reverse complement strand
ATCTCGTCGACCTGCGACACTTCGATCCGTTGGGCCAGCTTGCGCAAGCCGTCGTCGGTGCTGCGCACCTTCAGCAGCTCGACCATCTCAACAGCCTGTGTGTGATGCCCGATCATCCCCTGCATGAACGTCACGTCGGCGCTGTTGAAGGTCGGCCGTGGCATGGCCGCCGCGCGTGCGGCATCGATGACCCGCGTGCTGTCGCCCGGAGCGCCCGGCTGAACGATCGGCGAGTCCTGCTGGCCTGGGACCGTCCTGCATGCGGAGACGGCAGGAACGGTCAGAGCAGCCAGAACGAGCACCGCAAAACGCTTCATGCCTCGATCATATGGCAGCGGCCTCAGGGGCACCAAGCAACAGGCGGTTCTTTGGTGTGATGACGGCAGGGATGGTCTGGGTCCAGACGCGATACCCCCGCTGTTCCAGCGTGACGGCACGCAGGATGTCGATGGCAAGCGGCCGGTCGATCCACCCCGCCAGCGCGCCGGCATCGCACGTCTCGAAGTCGTGGCAGCACGGCAGGACGGCCAGCCTGGCGCGCGCGTCCGCCGCCTTCTCGATGATGCGGTCCGTCAGGCGCCCACAGGCGTGACTCGAGACCACGACATCCGTGGCGAGGATCTCAACGTCGTCGATCCCGTGGCCGGCATATGTGATCCGGCCGATGAGCCGAGGCCACGCCGTCGTCAGCGCGTCGTGCAGCCTGGCCGCCGACGGAGGAATCGACGGATCGGCCACGAGAGCCGATGGGGACGAGTCGTCCAGAAGCAGCAGTGCGTGCGCCAGCAGCCCATGCCCGCCGGCGACATCAATGACGCGTCCGCCGCGGAAGATCCGGCGAACACGGCGTGCCGTTTCCCACGCTTCGTAGAGCTCCTTGCGCGGGAGGCAGCCCGCGTGGCACACCGCGCGGGCGAATGCGTGAAAGAGCGTGTCGTCGGGAAATCGATCGAGGTCCCGGTCCGTGAGGCGTCCCTTCGACGATGGTGCGAACATCGCCGGTTCCGCCAGGCTCACGTCGCCCGGCGTCCGAGGCGTGTCACGATGTCGTATTCCGCTTTCGTGACGGGCTGGGTCGAGAGGCGGCTGCCCTTCTGCGTGACCTTCATCGCCTCGAGCCCCGGCGTCGATTTGAGGATCTCGAGCGACACGGTTCCGGGAAAGGCCTCGACGAAGGCAATGTCGACCGAGTACCAGATAGGCGCCTCCTTCGTGCTCGCTTTGTCGAAGTACTTGTGCCCCTTCGTCCACGCGAACCGATCGGGATAGCCGGCACGCGCGATCGTCGCGAGACCTGTCACACCCGACGGATCGGCGTTGGACGCATAGAACAGGACGCCGTCTCCCTGTTTCATGTCGTCTCGCATGGAGTTGCGCGCCTGGTAGTTCCGCACACCCTCCCAGCTGGTCGAGCCGTCGCGGGCAAGATCCGCGATCGTATACGCCTCGGGTTCACACTTCATCAACCAGTAGCGCTTGGCCATCGGTATCCATTATCGCGGAATCAGCCGCGGCCACGCCTGGCGTCCAGGCTCCACGGGCCGGCGCCAGCGGCCGAAAAATACAGCCAGACGAAACAGTAGAGGATGGCCGGTATGCCCCCATTCATCACGGGCCAGAAGCCCTGTGGCTGGTGGAACTGGAAATAGGCGACCGCCATCATCCCGGAAAAGGATGAATGCGACGGGGCGGGTGAACAGACCGACAAGCAGCAGTGCGCCGCCGACGACTTCGAGCAGTCCGCCTATGCCGATCTGCGACATCAACGGCGCCGTGCTGCCGTCCGGAGGCATTCCGGCGGGGAACCCAAAGAGTTTCATCGTTCCCGAAGGAATGAAGATGAAGGCCGCAACGATGCGCAGCACGCTCTGCAGCTGCGGGGCCCAGGTGGCCCATCTCGACACGATGTTCTGTTCAGTCATTTCCGAGCATTCTCCCCCTCCTATCGATTTATCGCCCTATCGATTTATCGATTTATCGATGAGCCGATGAGCCGATTGGTCGATTGGTCGATTGGTCGATTGGTCGATTGGTCGATTGGTCGATAAGCCGATAAGCCGATAAGCCGATATCTGATGCCGTGATATGATGACTATATGCGCACCATCATCGAGGTTCCCGCCGATCAATTGGAAGGGCTGGAGGCGTTGTGCAGGCGCGACGACATCTCCCGGGCCGAGGCGATCCGACGTGCCATTGCCGCCTGGCTGGATCAGGAAGGCACGGGCGGCGAGCGGGCGTTCGGGCTCTGGCAGAACGCAAAGGCCACCGGATTGGAATACCAGGAACAGCGCCGCGGTGAGTGGGGTGCCCGGCCTCCTGGCGTTCGGTCACGATGAAGGCGCTCTTCGATACCAATATCCTGGTCGACTACCTCAATGGCGTCGACGCGTCGAAGCTCGAGATCGAGCGACACAGCCGGAGGTTGATCAGCATCATTACCTGGATGGAGGTGCTCGTCGGCGCGCGGAACGATGAGGAGCGGGATGTCCTGGACATGTTTCTCCGGGACTTTCGCGTCATCGATCTCACGCGCGGCATCGCGCGGGATGCGGTCGGGATCCGCCGAACGCACCGCCTGCGTCTTCCCGACGCGATCATCCTCGCCACCGCTCGAGTGGAATCAGCCCTTCTGATTACGCGGAACACGAAGGATTTTCCTGCCACCATGCCGGGTGTGCGTGTGCCGTATTAGCGACGCCTGGGACCCATGTACCTGAAAAACACCATCACGGCGTTCTGTCTGCTCATGCTCGCCCCCGCCTGTGCGCCACACCGCGCCCAGGCCGAACGCGCTGCGGGTCCGGCGACCAGCACATTGTCGATCGTCGGCACGAACGATCTCCATGGAGGGATCCTGCCGAGAGACGGTCGGGGTGGGCTTGCGCTGCTGGGCGGCTACATGAACAACCTGCGCGGCGCCCGCGCGCGCGACGGAGGCGCGGTGCTGCTGATCGACGCGGGTGACATGTTCCAGGGGACGCTCGAATCCAATATGACAGAAGGGGCGTCGGTCGTCGCGGCGTACAACGCGCTCGGCTACACCGCCGCCGCTGTGGGCAACCACGAGTTCGACTTCGGCCCCATCGGGCCGGCCGCAGCTCCGCGCACCACGGCGGACGATCCGCAAGGGGCCCTCAAGGCGCGAGCGTCGGAGGCGAGGTTCCCGTTCCTTGCCGCGAACCTCGTCCAGCGAGCGACCGGCCGTCCCGTCGAGTGGCTCAACGTGAAACCTGCGGTGCTCGTCCAGGCCGCCGGGATCAACGTGGGCATCATCGGCCTGATGACGGGCGAGGCGTTGTCAGCGACCCTTGCCTCAAATGTGGTCGGCCTGGCCGTCGCGCCGCTGGCTGAGACGATACGTACCTACGCGACCGCACTTCGCACACAGGGGGCCGCGGTCGTCATCGTGACCGCGCATGCCGGCGGCCGGTGTTCACGCCTCGATCGGCCTGAGGATCTCTCTTCCTGCGAATCGTCGAGTGAGATTTTCAGGGTCGCGCGCGACTTGCCGCGCGGCCTGGTCGACGTGATCGTGGCAGGTCATACACACGCACCGATCGCCCACCAGGTCGAAGGTATTGCGATCACCGAGTCGTTTTCTGGAGGACGCGCGTTCGGGAGGGTCGACGTCGTGGTTGATCGCCGTGCGAACCGCGTCACGAGCACGCGCATGTTTTCTCCGCGCGATCTCTGTGCCCGGGAGAATCCGAACACGCGGACGTGCGGTCCGGCAGCACCTGTCGGCACCCTGGTGCCGGCTGAATACGAGAACGCGCGCGTGACTCCCGATGCCGCGATCGAGCGCGTACTCGCGCCCGCGCTCGAACAGGCCAAGGCTGTGAAAGCGCGTCCGATAGGCATCGTTCTCGACACGTCGATCCGGAGGCTCGAGTCCGATTCACCGCTCGGCAATCTTTTCACCGACGCACTGCTGGCATCCGTGCCTGGCGCCGATGTCGCGCTGCATAATTCGAGCGGCGGTCTACGCGCGGATCTCCCCAGCGGGCCTCTGACGTACGGCAGCGTGTACGAAGTGATGCCGTTCGACAATGTCGTGGTCACGGTCAAACTGACGGGGAGCCAGCTCGAGCAGATCTTCTCCACCAACCTGCAGAGAAGCAGGCAGCCCCTCGGCTTCTCGGGGATCCGGGTGCGCGCACGGTGTTCAGGTGGCGCTCTCGACCTCGTCTTGATGCGGCCGTATGGCGTGCGCATCAAAAAGGATGAGCCGCTCCTGCTCGTGGTCAGCGACTTTCTGGTCACCGGGATGCTCGCTCCCATCATCCCGCCGGAGGCAGTGTCCATTCAGCACACCGCACCCCTTATGCGGGATGTTTTCGCGGAGTATCTGAGGCGCCTGGGCGGGCACCTGGGTGAAGGGCAGTTACTCGAGACCGGCAACCCTCGATTGTCCATCGCGGGCGTGCTGCCGCTGAGTTGTACAGGGAGCTGAGCCGAGAGGGGGTTCACCTGCCAGGCCCTCGCGGGCCCGGCAGGCAAATGGACTACTGGGCGACTTTCTCCCGGTCTCGAAGGTCCCGCACGTGGTCGTGCGCCTGGCGGACCTTGTCCGCCTGCTGCCGGACGACACTGTCGGCGGTACCTGGCAAGGTCTCCTTCAGGGCGCTCTCATAGGCGGCCTTGGCCACATCCTCGCCGCGCTCGGCTTCGCTCAGGACCGCGTGATCGCTTTTGCCCGTGATGGCCGACTTGATGTCGAGCCAGCCGCGATGCAGCGACCCGCTCACGCTGCCCGTCTGCTCTGGATCACCGCCGAGCCCTCGCACTTCGGTTTGCAGTTCGCGGACCATCTCGCCGCGCTGGCGCGAGTACTCGAGAAACTTTGCCTTGATGTCGGAACTCTGCAGACCCTCGGCGGCCGTCTTGAAGCCGAGCTCGCCGTCTTTGCACGTCTCGATGAGATTGTTGAGAACGGAAATCGCGTTGTCTTTCTGCATTGTGCTTGTGTCTCCTTATATGACGGGATAACTACAGCAAACGGGACGCCACCCGCGCAGACTGAGCCGTATGCAAGGATCCGCCAGTTCACGTCGTTCGCGGTAGACTGCAGCCCGAGTGTGCTATCTCCTGGTCATGTACGCGCTGCTCACCTGCGCGCCTGTCTCGGCGCAGCTGCCAATGGCGCAAGTCACCGGCAGAGTGACGGATCAGGACGGCGGGGCGGTGCCGGGAGCGATCGTCACTGCGACACACGCCGGCACGGGGTTCACGCGGACCGAGCCCAGCGACGCGACGGGCTCGTTCGTCCTTTCCAATCTGCCGGCCGGTCCGTATCGGTTGCAGGTCTCGGCGCGCGGATTCCGTACGTTCGTGCAGGCCGGACTTGTCCTCGAGGTCGGCACCTCGCGTGCCGTCAATCCAGTGCTGCCGCTTGGTGCCTACGAACAGACCGTGACCGTCGATCGCGCGCGTCCACTTGTCGATGCGCAGTCTGCCGGCATCAGTACGGTCATCCGGCAGGAGGAGATACTCGCGCTACCGCTCAATGGGCGCAATGCCGTCGAGCTGGTCACGCTCACCGGCGCTGCCGTCCAGACCATCGCCTCAGGCGTGACCGCCCTACCGGGCGGCATCGGTGTGTCGGTCGCCGGCGGACAGTCCTTTGGGGTGACCTACCTGCTCGACGGCGCGATGCACAACAGCCCTCAGGACAACCTGAACCTTCCGTTCCCCTTCCCTGACGCGCTGCAGGAGTTCAGTGTCGCGACCAGCGCGCTGACCGCGCAGCATGGCATGCATTCGGGCGCCTCCGTCAACGCGGTCACCCGCTCCGGCACGAATCGCTTCTCCGGCAATGCCTTCGCGTTCCTGCACGACCGGCGACTGAACGCGACCAATCCCTTCGCGCGCGTAGGGCCGGAGGGGGAGCGTGTCGACGACGGGCTTCAGCGCTATCAGTTCGGGACCACGGCGGGCGGTCCGTTGGTTCGTGACAGGTTGTTCTTCTTTGGCGCCTATCAAGGCACGAGTGTCCGCCAGCAGCCGGCGGCGAACATCGCATGGGTCCCGACACCTGCGATGCTGGCCGGCGACTTCACCGCCATCGCCTCGCCGGAGTGCAACGGCGGCCGTCAGATCACGCTCCTCGGCGGGTTCGAGAACAACCGTATCGACCCCGCGCGGTTCAGTCCCGCGGCGCTCAACCTGGTGAAGTATCTTCCGTCCTCGACCGATCCCTGCGGTCAGGTCACGTACACCCTGCGGAAGGACAACCGCCAGTCTCAGGTGTTGGGACGTCTCGACCTTCGGCGAACGGACGACCACTGGATCTTCGGCCGCTACATGGCCACCAGCTACGACCAATCCATGCCCATGCGCGAGTCCGACACCGTGTTGAGCTTGTACGACGCGGAGAACAACCGGGGTGAATCCGGCTTCGACGACCTGGCGCAGTCGCTGGCGGTGGGCGACGCGCGCGTGTTCGGATCGAACACCGTCAACTCCGTCCGGCTCGTGTTCAATCGCTCCGTCGTCAGCCGATTAACTCCCGACACCTTCGAACCGTACGACCTGGGCTCCGACGTGTACAGCTATCACCCGAAGGTCATGTCAGTCGATGTCCAGGGGGGATTCGTTATCAGCAACCAGGGTCCCAGCCGGTTCGTAGCCGACGCCGCACAGGCGAGCAACGACCTGACGTTGGTACGCGGCAAGCATCAGATATCCCTCGGCGGAACGGTGTCTTACTGGCAGTATCGGCTTCGGGCGCACGCACGCTCGGGCGGCAGCTGGCAGTTCACGGGACAGGCGACCGGCCTCGGCCTGGCGGATCTCCTCGTCGGAAGAGTAGGCGCCCTGACCCACAGCGGACCCGCCAGGCTGTTGATGGACCAGTGGTACCTGGGACTCTACGCCCAGGACACCTGGAGGGTGAGCGGTCGTGTGACGGTCAACACGGGGCTGAGGTGGGAGCCGTACTTCGGGCAGGACATCCTGAACGGCGCCGTCTACAACTTCAGGCTCGCCAACTTCCGAGACAACGTCGAGAGCACGGTGTTCAGGTACGCGCCCGCAGGACTTCTCTATCCGGGCGATGCCGGCTTTCCACCGGGGCAGAGCGGCGCATACACCAAGTGGAGGAACCTTGCGCCCCGCGCAAGCGTGGGATGGGACGTGGGAGGAGACGGCCAAACGGCGCTTCGCGCGGGGTACGGCCTCAGCTACGACTTTCCGACGGCGGAGTATCACCTGATGAACGCACAGGCGCCGCCGTTCGGCAATCGTACGCTCCTCGTGGATCCGCTTGGCGGGTTCGACCGTCCGTATGCGCATCTCGGTGGGGACCCGCACCCGATCGTGACGAGTCCGGAGACTCGATTCGTGCCGTTCGGCGCGTTTGGGGCGACGGATCCACACATCAACTCACCGCGCGTCCAGCACTGGAACCTGACGGTCGAACGGCACATCGGCGCGCGCTGGCAAGTGGCTGCCTCCTATCTCGGGAGCCGAACCGACCGGCTCTGGAATCAGGTGGCACTCAACCCCGGCGTCTTCGTCGGACTCGGCCCGTGCACGCTGAACGGCGTGTCGTATGCCGTCTGCAGCAACAGCCAGAATCTCAACGAGCGACGGGTACTCTCGCTGTCGGGGGAGAATCCTGCGGCCGCACGGCTCATCGGCAACCTCGACCTTCACACCGACTTTGGCACACAGAGCTATCGCGGCCTCACGATGTCGGCTCAGCGGCGCAGCAGCAATCGCGTGCTGGTAAAGGCGAACTATACGCTGTCACGCTGTTACGGCGACCCGGCTCTGCAGACCGGTGGGTTCCAGCTCCTTGCCAGCGGGTACACCAATCCTGCCGACCCCGCGTTCGACCGCGGGCTCTGCGATCAGGATCGGACACACCTTGCCAACCTCCTGGTAGTGGCACAGATGCCGGAGTTTGCGAGCGCGCGCTTGCGAGGCTGGGCGTCCGGCTGGAGGGGATCGGCCATCATCGTCGCGCGTTCCGGCAGCCCCATCAACGTCGTCGTTGGACAGGACCGTGCATTCACCGGCATCCTGAATCAGCGACCCAACCAGGTCCTCGACAACCCGTACGGCGGGACGCTCGACCGCTGGCTGAATCCGGCCGCGTTCGAACCGCCGGCGCCAGGCACGCTCGGGAACGTCAGGCGAAACAGCCTGAGAGGGCCCGCGTTCTGGTCGGTGGACCTTGCCGTCTCGAAATTCCTCGCGTTCAGCGGAAACCGGCAGGTGGAATTCCGTGTCGAGGCCTTCAATCTCTTCAACACGTTCAACTGGGGAGCCCCGATCAGCAGCGCCCTGGCCAGAACGGACGCCAATCTCAGTTCAGGATCATTTGGCCGGATCACGTCCATGGCAGGCACGCCCCGCGTCATGCAGGTCGGGATCAAGTTTCGCTTCGACTGATTCCCCGGTCCCCCTTCGACTCACAGCCGTCGCTGGCCCTCTGAGCAAGTTTGCCCGCCGTTCTCGCGTTCCCTGATAACGGCAGGTTTCTGACATGCAGCTGTCGGACTTTGAGGACAGCGTGTACATCCGGGCTGAGGTGACAGGTCAGCCGTCCGATTCCCGCCGGCCCGACATTTAGAAAATCAGACATGTGTCTCAACAGAGAGGAATACCGATGCGCATCCGATCTCGTTACCTCGCGGTAGTCGCCGCCATGGGACTCTTACTCGTGGTCGCGTCCTGCGACAAGAGGCCTACGCGTCCTACGAGTCCTACGAGTCCTACGGGGCCTACGAGTCCGCCGCCGGTCCCGGGAGCCGATAGCGTGCAGATCAGCGGCAACCGCGTGCTGACCGCCGTCGGCCAAACGAGTCAGTTCACGGCGGCCAACGGGAGTCGAGATGTCACCGCCGAGGGACGCTGGTCCGTGTTTCCGAGGGGTGGCGGGAACATCAGCCCTACAGGTCTCCTGACGGCGCAACGGTTGGGCCGATTCGTTGTTTCCTTTGAGTACTCGCGATTCTCCACTGGTGCGGAGGTGACGGTCACGCCGCCCGGCACGATGGCGGTACTGGGGTACATGTTTCACCCTGAGTCGGGGACGATTGTCGGCGCCCAGGTTCGCAACCTCCAGTCAGGACAGCTGGACGACACGCCCGACGGGTATTTCATGATGGGGAACCTGACCGATCTTCGGATGTCGGCGACCAAAAACCTGTTCGAGCCGGTCGAGTTCATCGCCACCACGGATCTCTATTGGTTCGGGCTGGAGTTGATCAACGGCGGCGTGCCGATGCAGAAGGTCATGCGCGTCGAAGTCGGCAACGCGCAGACGACCGACGTGCTCAGGCCGGACGACGTTGAGTACCGGGTCACTGGCGAGACCTTCTGCCAGCCATGCCGTCTCGTCAGACTGTTCAGTCAGACGTCCGGCACCATCCGAATTCGCATCACGTGGACCGATTCGTCGACGCTGAACCTCTGGGTCAACGGCCAGATGTTCTCGCCGACGGGCACGCGCGAGATCCTCGCAGAGCTACCGATCACGAGCGGCAAAGAACTGATCGTGTACTTGGGTAAAATTCGCGGCGCGGGCGGCAACCGCGTGACCTTCACGTTCGCGGCGTCGCCGGCCGCATAGGTGGCGTCTGATGCGATCTGCGGAATTTCCGCACCTGTTTCTCGCAGCAGGTCGACGACTTGTCCAAACAGTGGCGTCTACTGGATTCGCCTGGCGCCGCCCCCTCATCATGCAGGGCGGCCGTAGACGTTTGTGCCGCGTCCGGCTGTCCGCGTATTGGCTCGCTCGTGACCCGCCGTGGCTGGCCCTCTGAGCAAGTTGGCTCGCCGTTCTCGCGTTTCCTGATGACCGACAGGTTTCTGAAAGTCGGCTTGGTTGGAGGGGATCATGTCAGCACAGCTTCGGTTCTTCGGTTTGTGTCTCGGCGCCGTCTTGACGATCGGATGCGATGGCGCCGACAGGCCGCCGCTGCTCGCGCCCGCGCCCGCGCGCGGCGGCCTGACCGGTCTTGGACCTGACGTCATCCGAATCGAGCTCATCGCGCCGGCGGAGATCGCGCCGGGTGAATCCGTTCAACTGACGGCCAATGCCATCAAGTCGGACGGCTCGATCGAGAACGTGAGCAACCAGGCTGAATGGACGACGAATCAAGCGTCGGTCATGCAGGTCAGCTCGACGGGTCTTGCCACAGCCAAAAACCCCAGTGGGACGAATGTTTACGCGAATGTTTACGCCCGCTTCGCCGGACTTCACCACGCCAGCGCGGGCATATTCGTGCGGCCCAAAGAAGGGACGATCCCGCAGAAATTCGCGGCCCTTGCGGGAGTGTATGACTTGACGATGACGGTGCGAAGCTTCGATCCGGCATGGGGCGACCTCACGGGGCACCGATATTCCGGTGTGCTGACGCTTGTGGACGGCGCGGGCTCTTTTGATGAGATGCGACTGTTCAATGCAGCGGGTGAGAATGTCTCATCTGCCCCGTCTGGCGGTTTCGTCCTACGCGGCGTTGATCCAGTCGCGGACCGGACCGTGCTTCTTGTCGGCACCAACATAACCCTCGTGGTCGAATCCATCGGTGAGCCGGAGCAAGGCCAGACGGCGTCGCCGCGATTTGCAGGACACTTCGGAGCGGGTGGGCACATCGGCGGGACGTTCGTCGCCACGCGAAGAACGCCATAGGGAGCATTGGTTTTATCGACTGATCGGTTTATCGGCTCATCGGTTTATCGGATGATCGGTAATCGAGCATCCTCTGCGCGACCCCAGGATCGACAGCCGATCCCGGGGCATTAGAGTTGCGAGCGGCGTCGGGCGCTATCGACGCCGGAGTTTCAACTGGAACCGCGTCCCGGCGGAGGTCGAACAGCCGCCTGTACCCGGATTACCGTTTACATCGAAGCCCCTGGTCGAGCCGTCGGTCGTAAACTCGTCACCGCTGTCGCTCAAAACCAAGGTCCCGTCGGATTCCTGCTTTCCGGCAAACGCTCCGGTCGAAACCTCGCGGCGGATGTGAATGAACTTGAATGAGTACTGGTTCCAACCGTGCTCGCGCCCCCAGAGCCCGTGTGCGGCGGTGCGGTCGAGCGTAAGTGAGCTGTTTCGAAGCGAGACGAGCATCGTACCGTCGTTGTGAAACGTAAATAGAGCCTCAAAAGCGGCTGTCGTAGGAGCGCCGGCTGCGCAATTGCGAGGCGTGATCGTCACCAACCACACGCCCCCCAGGCTGCGGTCCGGTGCCTGGCCAGCCAGAGCCGTCACTGTCCCGTGCGAGATCGCCAGTGCTATGGCGATGATGCTGTAGGTGATCGTCGTTCGAATTTTCGGTTTCATTGTTTTTTCTCCAGTTGAAATGGAAACGCCACACCGGCGACCCATCGCTTCATGGGTGTGCGTCCGTAACCAGTAACGCGAGAAGCCGGAGCACACTTGCTCACGCCGCCGCGTCGATGCGTTCGCTAGAGGGGGACGAGCGGCACCAGGACCTCGATAGTCAGGGCGTTGCGGGCGTCGCCGTAAATACGCGCCATCAGTGTGCCGTTATTGGTGATTCGAATCTCGCCGGTGTAAGTGACCTGTCCGTTAGATCCGGTTGTAGTGTCGAGGCTCCCGTCAAGTGTGTACTCGGTGCCGTTAATGGCGACCTTGAGATTGTCAAATCGGTCTTCAAATCTGGACGACCCTTGCGGGGGCGGGGGGTGGGTTCTCGAGTGCGAACCAACTCCAAATGTGGCCACGTTGGTCGTCGAGTTGTTGACCAAACGTGAGCCGGGGGCCGGGGTATAAGTTGTGGTTCTCCTGCTCGATCCCACGCTCGTCCAGACGGCCGAGCCCGAGCCGTCCGCTGTCACGTCATGGAGCTCACTGCGCCAGGCCAGCCCCTGACCGCGCACCGAAACGGCCGAAACCGTCGCGGTTAGGTTGCTCCATTCGGCAGTAGTGTAGGCTGCCGAAGCGACGCCGTTCAGTTGTACTCCGGCCAAGTGATGCACCACACAATTGGTGAAAGACACCACATAGGTGTGGCTGCCGGTTGGCAAGAACGTTCCCGACGTCGGCGACACACCGCCATCGAGGGAGCCCTGCAATGAACCGATTCCGTCTGCGCAAGGGCCGTTGGTCCACACCACCTTGCCGTCTTCAGTCGCGTAACTGACCGCTGATGTCGTCAACGCCCCGTGCAGGCTGGCCGATTCGACCAACGCGAGCGCTGCGAGACGTTGGGGAGCGGACACCGCAGGTGGCGCAGGAGGCGGTGGTAGCGGTGGCGGAGCAGGACTCGTCACGGTGTCGGACGGACTGGTCGGCATGGACTCGCTGCAACCGCCCGCAGCTGCCAGTAAGAGACCGAACAGGAACAAACGGGAGTAAGAAACTTTCATTAGCTGTGCTGACATGATCCCCTCCAACCGAACCGGCTTTCAGAAACCTGCCATTACCAGGAGACGCGAGAACGGCGAGCAAACTTGCTCACCCATGGCGAAGGAGGGCACCTGGAGGGAGGGGCTGAGAACCCGCACGTTGCTGAACCGCGACAGAGAACGTCAGGGTAGCGAAGAGGCCGCCGGGGCTACGATCAGCTCTTCTGAACTGCCCTGCCGCCTGTCAGGCGTCTGAAGAGCCAGGCCCGCGCGGCCTGCCAATCACGCATCGTCGTCGCGAGAGAGGTGCCTAGCACCTCACCGGTCTCTTCGAGTGACAGCCCCCCGAAGAACCGCAGCTCGGCGACTCGCGCCTTTCGGGGGTCAAGGCCGGAGAGCTCAGTGAGGGCGGTATCCAGATCGAGCACGTCAACGTCGTACGGCGCACCGCGCGCGACGTCCTCCGCCAGGGTGATGCGATTCCACCGCCCCGATCGTTTCGCCATCTTTCGAGCGCGTGCGCGGTCGACGAGGATGCGCCGCATCATTTCCGATGCAATGGCCAGAAACTGCGCCCGGTTTCGCCACACGGCCCGGTCCTGATCGACCAGCCGAAGGTAGACCTCGTGCACCAGCGCCGTCGGCTGCAGCGTGTGGCCGAATCGCTCGCGCCGGATGAACGCGGCGGCGCGTCGGCGTAACTCGTCGTACACCAGCGGGATCAATCGATCACGGGCGTCGAGGTCCCCCTCGTTCCATGCTGCGAGGAGGTTGGTTATCTCCGGACCGCGACTACCGGTCATCGCTGCGTGGAGCTGATGGCAGCAGTGCCCACAATGATCGGACGCTCTGCAGCCCTTACCTTGGGCACGAGCATCAGGAACCTGCCTTCACGCGATACTTCGAGCAGCGATGCCGACTGCTTCAACTCGAACAGATTCCGTGGCATCCCAACCTCCAGAGAAGGTGCCGTCCGGATGATGGGAATGCTCATCATCGTGCGGTCGTCGCCCAGGGAGTACAGCTGCCGCCCGTCAGGGCTCCAACGAGGTGCGCTCCAGACTCCGGTCGCGGCGAGCTCAGGCTCTCTCGTCACCGGCAACTGCGCGACGTAGAGATCGCGCCGCCCGCTGCGGGCGACGGTGAATGCGATCGCGCGACCATCCGGCGACACGCGCATCGCGGACGAGTCGAACTGGGGCGGCAGCAGCGGAGCAGGCGTTGCACCGGCCGTCAGTGGCAGTTGGAAGATTTTGAACTCTCCAGCTGTCTGGCGCTCCGCGTACGCGACTGCCCGACCACCAGGCAACATATCCATGACGAGCTGCTGCGGTCCAGGCGGCAGGATCTGCTCTTCGGCCCCGGTCGCGAGATCTCTCCTGAACAGGTGCGGCACGGAACCAGGGCTATCGCCGGCAAAGAGGATGGCACGCTCACCATCGATCCAGACGGGAGTCAGCTCGCTGCCGCGGCCCGAGGTGAGTTGCTCTTCTTCGGTCTGACGGAAGAGGTTGAGCCGCCAAATGTCGAACGTGCCGAGGCCCGGCCGCCTGCGCGCCGTAAGCAGCATCCGGCCGTCGCGAGAGAGCCGCGCCGAGTGGGGCTCGTACGCGGCGGGCTTGCTGATCGTTCCACTCTCGTTGCCATTCCGGTCGACCCAGACCAGCTGCTGGAGATCCCCGCCTGGATGGTAGGCGACGGTGCCGGTTCGCGACGCGGCGAACGTCGCTCGAGATGTCGTGAAGAAGTACTCGACCTGCTGGGCAATCGAGAACGGCGCGCCGATGGGCCGCGCTCCTTCCAGATCCACCCGCTGACCCATGAGGACGCCTTCTCGAGCGAATACGACGATGTCAGGGTCTATCCATTGCGTGTTCGAGCTCACGCTCATGACCGTCCGCGTCGAGCCGTCGAGCGTCCCGACCTGCAGCTTCCCATCTCCATCGTCGAGGCGGGCCGTCAAGAGGAACCGCCTGCCGTCAGGGAGGAACCACGGCCACAGCACGCGCACCTCACCCTTCGACCGATTCGGGGTGAGAATCTCTCGCGTGGTGCCACCTGCGGCCGGCACGGCGTAGATCCCCGTCCCGCGGGTGTGGCCGACGAGAATCACATCGTCGGCGCCCCAGGTCCCCTGCGTCGATCCGAATGGCAACTCGCAGATTGTCACAGCGGGGCCGTCGGGGAGGTCGATGCGCTTCAACCTGCCGTCCGCAAAGAAAGCCAGCGAACGGCTGTCGGGCGACCAGAACGGCGACGTGGCGCCATCAGTTCCAGCTAACGGCCGCGCCTCGACGTCCGCCATCTCACGAAGCCAGATGCGGCTTTCGCCCTGAACGAGACGCGGCACGGATTCGGTCGACGCAAGAAACGCCAGCCGCGATCCGTCGGGGGATAGCGCGAAGAACGTTTGCCCCGGGTGGAAGTTGAACAGACCACCCGCCGGAGGGGACACACTGAAACTTACGGGCGTGGCGGGCAGGATCGGCGCCGAAGGCGCCCGAAGGTAGAGGGCAACGGCCAACAGTGCCGCCAGAGCAAGCAGACCGGCGATCGCGACAATCGACGCCAGACGTCTCGGCTGTCGGGCCGGCGCTTGAGAAACGTCAGCGTCCTCCCCGAGCTCGAGTGCAATGCGCGCCTCGCCGATGTCGCGCAGCCGCAGCTTTGGATCCCTGGTCAGGCAGCGTCGGAGAAGACGATCCAGATACCGGGGCGTGCTCGCCGGCAGCAGCGACCACTCGGGGCCACGTTCCATCACCGCGGCGAGCGTGTCGCTTCCCGAGACGTCCTCGAACGGCGGCCGGCGAGCGCACATCGAGAACAGCACGCAGCCGAACGCCCAGATGTCGGTGCGCTTGTCGACGGGCTGCCCTCGCGCCTGTTCAGGGCTCATGTAGCCCGCAGTTCCAACGATGACTCCGACCTGCGTTGCATGGCGGGGGCCTGTCGCGGAGCCTGTCGACGCAGCATGAACCTGGGACCGGTCGAGTTTCGCCAGCCCGAAGTCGAGGATCTTCACGTTCCCGTCAGGCGTGATCTTGATGTTGGCGGGCTTGAGATCACGATGAAGGATGCCGCGATCGTGTGCCGCTTCCAGGCCGTCAGCCAACTGTCGGGCGATTCGGACGATCTCATCGTGCGCCAGCGGACCGGTGGCGGCCAGCGTCACGCCGTCCACGAGCTCGAGCACGAGCGCAGCGACGTCTGCGGTCTCCTCCAGTCCATAGATCGCGCCGATGTGCGGGTGATTCAGAGCGGCGAGCGCCCGCGCCTCCCCCTCGAAGCGGGAGCGCCGGTCCGGGTCGTTGGCGAAGGAGTCGGGCAGAACCTTGATGGCGACGGCGCGCTGGAGCTTCGTGTCGTGTGCGCGATAGACTTCCCCCATACCGCCCACACCGAGCAACGACTCGATACGGAACGGACCCAGCTGGCTGCCGGGCGCAAGCCGCTTGACAGACTCTGGCAGTGAAAAAGCCAACTCGTCGCCGAACGATCCCGCTTCGTCGTGCGCCCTCAGTAGCGATTCCACCGCGGCCCGCAGCGCCGGATCGTGAGGGCAGGCGTCGTCGAGATACGCGTCGCGTGCGCTCCCACCGAGGCTGGCCGCCGCGGAGAATAGGCGGCTGACGCCCGGCCAGTTATCGGGATTGATGTCGGTCGCTGCTCTGGGTTGCGGGTTGTCCTTCATAAACGGCATCGAGCGGCCGGATCCCCCCGATCGCGCCGGCCCGGCAACGTGCCCAGGCGCGTCCGGTCATACCTGCCGTGCCAGTATAGGCCCATGCCCCAGGCTCAGTGGCAAAAGAAGAACTCCCGCGAGCGCAGAGATGGCCCTTGACGCACCTCGATCAACCGCGCGGCAGAGGCGATGATCGTCTTCGCCGCCGTGAAGCCGGCGGTGCCCGGGCTCAGCGGCCCAGCCGCCGCGCGACCATGGTTCGAGCCACGGCCGCGTCGGCGCTGCTGTGCGTATAATCCACGGACTTGACCCTCCTCCCCGGCATGCGCCTCGGCGCGTACGAAGTGACGGCACCACTCGGCGCAGGCGGCATGGGCGAGGTGTATCGCGTCAGGGACTCGAAGCTGAAGCGCGAGGTCGCACTGAAGGTGCTGCCCGCCGACGTCGCCAGCACTCCCGAGCGGCTGGCGCGCTTTCAGCGTGAGGCCGAACTGCTCGCGTCTCTCAATCATCCCAACATCGCGCACGTTTACGGTCTCGAAGAATCCGGTGGCATCACTGCGCTGGTCATGGAACTGGTGGAAGGCGAAGACCTGTCCCATCGCATCGCGGCTGGCGCGATTCCGATCGACGAGGCCTTGCTGAGGGCCCGATCCCACGATCCGGCTCTACGACGTCGACGGTGCTGCTTCACGCGAGGTGCCGGGATTGACTGGAGGCGAGGTGCCGGTCGGATGGATCACGGACGGCCTGCTGGTAGGGCGTCCAGGTGACCCCCTCGGAGAGATCTACAGGATCGACACCAGGACCGGACGGCAAGGCGTCTGGAAGAACATCCTGCCTCGTGATCGAGCGGGCATCATGAATCTCGTGTCACTTCGCGTCACGCCCGACGGCCAATCGCACGCATTCACATGGCACCGCGCGCTGAGCAGTCTGTATCTCGCGGATGGACTGGCGTGAACGAAGGCAGCAGGGCTCCCCATCGTTCACAGGCCCGATCACGCCTCCTCCTGCTCGCCGTGGCGATCGCAGCGGCCGCCTGCCGCACGATGCCCGTGGCCGACACTCGGGCGCGGCCCGACGCTGGCGCTGCGGGCGACCGTCACGCGACGTTCGCCAACCCGCTCAACCTGAGCTACCGGTTCGTGGTGGAGTCGCTGCCGGTGCATCGCACGGCGGCCGACCCGCTCATCACTTTGTTCGGCCACGACTACTATCTGTTCGCGTCGAAGTCGGGCGGGTACTGGCACTCGCCGGACCTTCGCGACTGGACGTTCGTCGTGCCCACCGGATTCGACCTCGAGCCGCCGGCGCCGGCCATCCTCGTGCTCGACGGGCGCATGTACTACACGGCGCACCGGTCGAAGGCGCTGTACACGACCGGGGATCCGCGCACGGGACGGTGGACGAAGGTCACCGATCTCGCCGACTATCCCGACCCCGCGTTCCTGCTCGACGACGACGGACGCGTCTACCTGTATCACGGCGCGTCGCTCAACGGCGGCATCTCGGTGGTGGAGCTCGACCCGCGCGACGGCTTCAAGGTGATCGCCGGACCCACGCTGCTCATGCGCGCGAACCACGCCGATCACGGCTGGGAGCGGTCGGGCCCCGACAACCTGGGCGCGGTGATGGCCGAGGGGTTCCGCATCGCGCCGTACATCGAGGCGCCGTGGATGACCAAGCACGACGGCACGTACTACCTTCAGTACTCAGCGCCCGGCACCGTGTGGAAGACATACGCCGACGGCGTCTACACATCGACGTCGCCGACGAGTGGCTTCACGTACGCGCCGTACAGTCCCTTCTCATACAAGCCGGGCGGCTTCATCGGCAGCGGCGGGCATGCGGCCACCTTTCGCGACAAGCGGGGCAACTACTGGCGCGTGGTCACGATGATCATCTCGGTGGCGCACAAGTTCGAGCGTCGGTTGGGACTGGTGCCCGCGGGCTTCGACGCCGACGGCGTGATGCGCGCCGACAGCTACCTCGGCGACTATCCGCAGTACCTGCCCGGGACGATCGCGACTCCACTGGGCGGCAACCGTACGGGATGGATGCTCGTGTCCGCCGGCAAGCAGGCCACCGCGTCCTCGACGCTCGACGCGCGTCCCGCGGCCAACGCGTTCGACGAGGACGTGCGGACGTGGTGGAGCGCAGCGAGCGGTGCGCGCGGCGAGTGGCTCAGCGTCGACCTCGGGCAGCCGGCGCGCATCGAGGCGGTGCAGATCAACTTCGCCGAGCAGGACGCGCGGGCCCGTGGCCGCAGCGAGCCGCACCATCAGCAGTATGTCGTGGAGCGCTCCGACGACGGCGCGCGCTGGTCGATGCTGATCGACCGGAGCCGCAACATCGCGGACGTGCCGCACGACTACGTGGTGCTCGACTCGGCCGTACGCGCGCGCTACGTGCGGATCACGAACGTGCACACGCCGGCAACCGGGCGGTTCTCCATCCGCGACCTGCGCGTCTTCGGCCTGGGCGACGGCGCACCGCCCGCGGAAGTGCGCGGCGTCACGGTGCAGCGCGACACGGCCGACACGCGCACCGCCACCGTGCGTTGGAGCCCCTCAGCGGGTGCGACCGCGTACGTCGTCCGCTTCGGCGTCGCGCCCGACAAGCTGTACACCGACATCCAGGTGGGCGACGTGACCACGCTGAGGACGAACGCGCTGAACCGGGGCGTGCGGTATTACTTCACGGTCGACGCGATCAGCCCCGCCGGCGTCGCACGGGGAACGGCCGTGCTCAGCCACTGACGCGGACCGACGCGCGGGTC
>DATLXP010000223.1:0-17514 GCA_035575695.1 Vicinamibacterales bacterium | reverse complement strand
CGACCGAACGGGAACGGCGTCACGTGACTGATCACGAGATTGTGTTTGCGGTCGAAATTCGACGGCCCGCGATTCACCGACAGATCGATCGGGTTCTGAACGGTGAAGGCGCCCGAGTCGTCTTCTGATCGACTCAGGGTGTAGGCCGCGGTGATCTTTCCCGCGCGTCCAAGCCGTCGTTCCAGCTTCGATTGCAGCGCGTGATACTCCGACCCGAGCACGAAATCCGAGAACAGCGTATCGGCGGTCCGACCGAAGCGAATCGCCAGCGGACGGTTGGCCTGCACGGCGCCCGGACCGGCCGCGTTCAGGTTGAGCGTGCCGGGCAGTCGCTTGCCGATGGCGCCGACGTATGACGCATCCACCACGAAGCCGAACAGGTCGCGCTGCAGCGTCACGTTGAAGGACTGCACGTACCCGCGTTTCGGATCGGTGTTGACCACCGGCAGGATGACGTTGCCGGGAGGGGAGGCGACGACGCCGCTGCTGACGTCAACGACCGGCACCACAGGAATGCCGGTCGACAGGCTGCCCACCGGCGTGAAACTGTTGGCCCCGGCCATGCTCAGCGAGATCTGCGCCGGATAGCTCACGTTGGCCAGCGTGTTGATGCCCAGTGGAATGTACCCGACGCCGTAACCGCCGCGGAAGACCGTCTTGTCATCGATCCGGTACGCGATGCCCAGCCGCGGAGCGAAATTGCCGTAATCCGTCTTCACGTTCAAGCGCTTCGACACCGAACCGTAACCGGCGACGAGGATCTCGTTCGTCTCCGGCAGGTAGGTCGACTGGTCGCCCGCGTTTGGCACGGTTGCGTAGGGATAGATTTCGTACCGCAGGCCGTAGTTGAGCGACAGGCGACTGGTGGGCTGCCAACGATCCTGCGCAAAGAAGAAATACTGCTGCAGTTCGTATCCGCTCAGCTGATTGACCTGCGTCCGCGCCACCGATTGCGGCAGGCCAAGAAGAAATGCCGCGACGGCGTTGGCCGACGACGTCGTGGGCCCGCCGCTCAGGGCGGTAGGGCCTGTCGTGAACGTGAACGTCCCGCGAGGATCCCCCGTCGCCTGCGCCTTGTCGAGCCCGAGGTTCCGGAGGTCGGCGCCGAACCGGATCGTATGCCGCCCCTTCTGCACCGTCCAGTTGTTGACGACGTTGTAGCTCGTCTCGACGATCTTGAATGGCAGCGTGGCGGCGATCCCGAGAAAATCGTACCCGCTGATATTGATGCGCGGGAGTCCGCCGGTGAAGAAATCGCCGGTGTTGATGCCGGGGATCCCGACCTGCGTCGCCAGGTCCGCTTCGGTTGGGGAGGCCCCCTGGATGTTCACCCGCACGAACCCCGCGCGGAACTCCGCGACGACCTTCGGCGAGAACGCGCGCGTCAGGTTCAGTGCGCCGCTCTGGTTGCGGGCATCGCCGATGGCCGCCGTCCCGCCGCCACCGGTGGAGGGCCCGCCGAGCACGCCGAAGCTTGGCGGGTCGGCCGTGTCGGCCTGGAAGTAGCTGTAACGGACGAAGCCCTGGGTGCGGTTGCCGAACGAGTGGTTGACCTTGATGTCGCCGGAGTTGCGATCCTGGACGAACTGCCCCGTGGCTTCGTAATTCAGCGTGTTGCCGGCGCCTGTTGGATTCGGAAGACGCGCGAGGATCGCCTGAGCGACCGGACTGATCCGGTTCTGGGGAATGATGTTTCCGGGGAAGGCTGTTCGTTGCGTGATGCTTCCGCTCGCCGGATCGAAAATCGTCGTCGAGGCGCCGCTGAAGTCACCGTTGCGGAAGGCCAGGGGGATGACCGAATGCAGGTCGTTCTGCCCGCGGCGGTCGCGGCCGCGCTGATAGTCGCCGAAGAAGAACGTCCGGTTACGGCGGATGGGCCCTCCGATGGTGAATGTACCCTGCGAGAGCTTAGTGTCTGGCTGCGGCAGGCTCGACAGTGCGTTCCTGGCCTTGAGGGCGCCGTCGGTGTGGTACGCCGACAGGGTGCCCCGGAGGGTATTGGTGCCCGACTTGATCTGGACATTGGTGACACCGCCGGTCGAGCGTCCCTGTTCCGCGTCGTAGGCATTGGTCGACACGTCCACCACTTCAATGGCTTCGTGCGGCGGCACGATGGCGGTCTGCGAAATCACGTTGGTCTGGTTGTTGATGGTGCCGTCCAGCTGAAAACTGTTGGCGCGCTCGTTCTGGCCGTTCACGCGATTGACGACCGATCCATTCGGGTTGCCGAACGCCGATCCGACGTCATTCGCCTCGGTCACGCCCGGTGCGAGCTCGAGAAGGCTCTGGTAGTTGTTGTCCAGCGAGAGCGGCAGGTTCTCGAGCTGCACAGGGGTGATCTGATGCGTGAGGTCTGAACGGTCCGTCTGGAGGACAGGTCGGGCCCCGCTGACTTCCACCGTTTCGGTCACCCCTCCGACATCGAGCTTCGCATCGACGCGCACCGTGGTATTGATGGCGACGTCGACGCGGTCTCGCACGAATTTCTTGAAGCCCGTCATTTCGATGGCGACCTGGTATGGCCCAGGCTCCAGGCTGCTGAGCGTGTACTGACCCTCGGTGTTGGTCACGCTCTCGCGCTTCGTTCCGCGCTCGACGTCGGTGATGACGATCGCAGCGCCGGGGAGCACCGCACCGGAGCGGTCGGTCACGGTTCCGACCAGCGACCCGCTGACTGTCTGCGCGTGCGCGGCCGCAGCACCCGCCAGGACGAGCACAACCGCCGCGCGGCCGCAGCAGACGATGATTCGCCGTATCTCTTGATTCAAACGCATGGTGCTCTTTCTTTATTTCAATGACGGCGTGATGAAGATGGCGCCGTTCTCCACTGTGAGTCCGATCCCTGCTGCTGCCGCCGCTTCCTGAAGGGCCGCCTCGAGCATCACGATCGGATCGGGGCCGACGTCGAGCCTCCGCAGGAGCCCCTCGCCCTTGCTGGTGCCTGCGGAGAGCACGACCTTCAGGCCCCTGCGCTTGCACTTGACGGGGGTCCCGTCCTCGAGCTTTTTGTTCATCGGCTTGAGGTAGGCGTCGACGTAGTGGACACCGACGCCGGACTTGTCGCCGGTCTGTTGCGGAAGTTTGTCGGCAGCCGCCGGGTTGATGTCGCAGAGGTGTTGCTTCACGAGACTCCTTGTCTGGACTGGAACAGGTCCATCGCGTGCCGGAACGCGCGAATGTGATCGGGTGAACTGCCGCAACAGCCGCCGACGATGTTGACGCCGGTCTCGAGCAACGGCACCATGCCCTTGACCATTTCCTCGGGGGTCTCATCGTAGATGACCTTCATCTCGATGAGTTTCGGCAGGCCCGCGTTGGGCTGCGCCATGACCGGCAGGTGCGTGGCCTTCTGATAACGGAGGACCGCCTGACGGGCGCGCTCCATGTCCATGCCGGTGCCGCAATTCAGGGCGACAATGTCGGCGCCGTGCTCCTCCATGAACGCCGCGGCGCGCTCGGGGTCGATGCCCATCATGGTCCGAAAGGTCGAGCCGTCGAGCGTGACGTCGTACGCCATGGATCCGATGACGCAGGGGGCCCCGGCCTCCCGCGCGGCGAGCAGGGCGAGGCGCAGCTCTTCGAGACCGGTCTGCGTTTCGATGATGATCGCGTCGGCGCCGGCGTCGACCAGCGCCTGTGCCTGCTCGCGGAACGCGTCAAGCACCTGCGCCTCGGTGAACTCGCCGTACGGCTCCATCAAGCCGCCGAATGGGCCGATGTCGCCGAGCACATACCCGTCCCGGTCCCCGAAGGCGTCGCGCGCGATCCTGACACCCGCGGCGTTGATCCGTGCCACGTCCTCGGCGTGCGAGTGACGATTGAGCATGATGCGGCTGCCGCCGAACGTATTGGTGATGAGGCAGTCCGATCCGGCCTCCACGTACCGCCGCTGGATGGCGAGCACCCGGTCGGGGTGCGCGACGTTCCAGGCCTCGCCACAGTTCCCCTGCTCGAGGCCCGCGATCATCAACTGGGTGCCCATCGCCCCGTCGCCAAGCAGCGTCCGTTCCCGGATGACGTCCTGCAGCCGTTTCTTCACGAGCGCTTCGCCTTCTCTCCGGCCAGCGGTCCCGGGTGATCCGGTTGCCTGGCCAGCGTGTAGTGAATGGTTTCGAGCACGAGGCCCCACTTGTGCTGCCGGCTCTCGGGATCGCAGTAGCAGCCCGCCGAGTTGGCGGGCCGCGTCCACCGAACCACGTCGTCGAGGGCCTGTCCGTTGAGCGGACGCTCGAGTTCGATCGAGGTCATCAGTTGCTCGCCGTGGCTGATGTAGCGGCACATCGAGGTGTAGCCCTCGTCGCCCGCGGCCGGTCCGCACCGTTGTTCCCTGATCGGGTAGCCCTCTTCGCGCGGACCCAGCCCCACGTGATAGTGAAACTCGAGCGGTCTCCCCGTGTTGGTGCAGGTGGTGCCTTCATACCGAAAGATCGCGTCGACGCCGCCGTCGGGCCGCGAGGCGATCGACAGGCGGTCCTCGCTCCACCGCTGGAGCGCCTTCACGCTGACGCTGTAGCTGGCGTTGCGGTCGAGCGGGGCGGCTTCGTCAGCGGTGTCTCGGTCGATGGCCGATGTCTCGAAGGCGGCAGGCGTCCGCGCCCGGCGGTACGGGGCGCGCCGGTATTGGCACGCCGCCAGCGAGCAGTTCTCGCAGGGGATCAGCCCGGTCAACCGGCGAACGCGGTCGGTGTGGCGCGTGACCCCGAAGACCGCCAGCAACGATTTCTTGGGCCGCAGCATGCCAGAGTCCAGCAACTCCAGGGGGATCGCGTCCGCCCGGGTCCGCCCCATCAACCCGAGCAGGGCCGGCTGCTCCTCGATGGACCACTCGGGGTACCCGGGACTGTAATGGGGCAGCACGGCGCAACCGTCGCGCTCCGCCCATGCGCACAGGGTGGCGCCCGTCATCATCACGAGGTGCTCGACGACGGCCGAGCCGTACATTTCAAGGAAGAAATATTCGTCAGGTTTCTCGTCGCGCCAACGCACCTGCGCTTCCCGTTCGAGCTCCGGCCCGGCGCTGGCGGCGACCAGGATCGCGCTGTGGGCCCCGGCGGCATGGAGCGTGTTCCGGAGCCGTGTGCCGCTGAACGTCACGCCCTCGATGATGGTCGTGTCCTCACCGGTGCGCAGCTCACTGGCCTGGCGCGCGTAGACCCACGGACGTCCGTGTTGCGCGTACCAGCCGCGCGCCCCATCCGCCAGCTCCATCGCGCGCTCGCTCAGCACCCAGCCTGGCGGATACCCGAGCAGTCGGGCGTACTCGGCCGGGTGCACGTCGACGCCGGGAGCCGTGTCATGGATCTCGATCACGCGCGGACCCGATCTTCCACCGTCGCGCTGCGCGCTGCTTCGACCGGCCTGAACTGACAGCCGTCGACGAAGAAGTCGAAGAAGTCCGGGTGCGTTTCGAGACGGCAGTGCTCGACGCGCTTCACCAGTGCCTCCACTTCCTGGCGCCGGGACCGCGAGACCAGCGCAATCGTTGCGCCTTCGAGCGCCGCGTTGCCCACCTGCACGATCTTGTGGTCGGGAAGATTCGGGATCAGCCCGATCCGCTTCGACGCCTCTTTCTTCAGATGGCGGCCGAAGCCTCCCGCCAGGTAGAACACCTCGACGTCGTCGAACCCGATCCCATAATTGCTGAAGACGACCTGCAGGCCCGCGACGTTGGCCCCTTTCGCCTGCGCCAGCTCGCTGGCGTCGTTCTCGAGAAAAAACACGCCGCGGTCGGCATCGAGCGTCACGCGGTCGGCACCCTCGTCGAAGCGTCCCATGGCGTTCATCCGCCCCGTTCGAACGAGCTCGCTCATGAGGTCTACGAGACCCGACCCGCAGATGCCTTCCGGCGCCCCTCCGCCAATCACGCCCAGGCGGAACGTCCCGTCGTCATTGAGCGTGACCTCCTCGATGGCCCCCTCGAGCCCAGGCATGCCGCACGCGATGGCGCCCCCCTCGAACGCGGGACCGGCCGGGCACGACGCGGCGAGAAGTCGATGACGGTTGCCGACGAG
The DNA here is from genome assembly GCA_035575695.1 of Vicinamibacterales bacterium. Lineage (GTDB taxonomy): Bacteria > Acidobacteriota > Vicinamibacteria > Vicinamibacterales > 2-12-FULL-66-21 > JACDCA01. The sequence goes on along the minus strand of DATLXP010000223.1, from coordinate 11,503 downwards.
GAGCTCGGTGTTCGTCCCGATGTCCATGACGGCGACCAGCCGGTCTTCATGCGCGAAATCCACGGCGAGCAGGCAGGCTGCCGCATCGGCGCCCACATGGCCGCTGATGATCGGGAGGCCGTAGACACGCGCGTTGGGATGAATCGGGAGCAGGCTGCGCCGGCCCGTCGTCGTCAGGCTGGTCGTCGTGCGCTTGCCCTCGGCCAGGTCGATCTCGGTGATCGACCGGTACGGGTTCTGACCGATGGAGTACACGCTCTGGCGGAAAAAGAGATCCCGCATCGTCGAGTTGCCCACGAGCACCACGTCGTAGATCGACAGGGGATCGACGGGCAGGTCCGCGATCGCGTGGCTCAGATAACCGGCCAGCGTCCGCATCAGGAGCCGGCCGGGGTGCTCGGTGTCGTAGTGGATGCGGGACATGACGTCCGAGCCGCCAAAGCGCTGCGGATTCTCGAACGAGGTGTCCGCGATCAGCTCACCGGTTTCGAGATCCACGAGCCGGATGACGATCGTCGTCGTGCCGAGGTCAATCGCCAGACCGTGGATCGGACCTGTGGCGCGCGCGATCTCCTCGCCGGTGATCGTGTCGATAATGCGATCGCCGTCGCGGGCGACGGCGGGGTCGAGCGGCGTCGTGCCATGCGTGGCCGGCAGGTGCAGGCCGCTTCGCTCGATGCGCATGTGGCCCCGTCGCATCGTGTGATACGCGATCTCTCCCTCGTTCGCCGTCACGCGACATTGACACGAGAGGCGGAAGCGCCCTCCCCGCAGGTCGAGGTGCGTCTCGAACTCGGTCGGCGCCGAGAGCAGGTCCAGGCCGCTCGTCACTTCGACGACGCATTCCTTGCATTTGCCCTGCGTCACGCAGGACGTGGGCACGCGCACGCCGGCCTGTTCGGCGGCGGTGAACAGCGACACACCCGGCGTCGCCGCGATTCGATGTCCGTTGACGATGAGCGTGACCGGCATGTGCGTGAAGGGCTACCAGTCGATGGCGGCTTCAAGCTCGAGTTGGACCGCGCGCGCCACCTCCTCGGCGGTTCCTTCGCGCTCCTGCTCGTCACTCCATCGCCACTGCGCGAGGTAGTCGTCGGCCCCCTGCAACCCTCGTTGGGCTGCCAGCTGATCGATCCGCTCCATGAATCTGGTGTCGAGCGGCACGGTGACGTCGTCGAGATCGTCCTCTGCCTTGATCTGCGAGGGAATCTCCTGCCAGTAGAGAATCTTGTAGGTGGCCACGGTGATCAGGGCTGATGCGCGAGACGCAGGAACAGATCGACGGCGGCCGACGCGTTCTGGCCGTAGCCGTCGGCGCCGATCTCGTCGGCGAACATCTGGCTGATGGGGGCGCCGCCGATTGCCATCTTGATGTGCCCCTTGCCCGCGGCGTCGAAGCCGTCGATCACGGTCTTCATGTAGGTCATCGTGGTGGTGAGGAGCGCGCTCATGCCGATGATCACCGGCTGGCACTTCTCGGCCGCCGCCATGAACTTCTCGACGCTCTGGTCGACGCCGATGTCGTAGACCTCGAAGCCGGCCCCCTCGGCCATCATGCAGACGAGGTTTTTTCCGATGTCGTGGAGGTCTCCCCGGACGGTGCCCATCAGGAGCACGCCGGTGCGGGCCACGCCGCTGTCCTTGGCGCTCAAGAGCGGTTTGAGCACGGCCATCCCGGCCTTCATGGCCCGCGCGGCGATCAGCACTTCAGGCACGTAGAGGACGTTGTGCTTGAAGTCTTCGCCGACGACGCTCATACCCGCGATCAGACCATCTGTGAGCACTTCGTTCACGGGCCGCCCTGCGGCCAGGGCGTCCCTGGTCATCCGCTCGACCTCCGCGGCGTTGCCGTCGTAGAGGTACTGGTTCATCAACGCGTAGTCAGGCATGGGGTTGTCCTGGCATTCTACCCTTTAGTTCGGGTGTCGAATAAAGTCCGTTCACGAGCGACCCGAGTTGAATTCCTCGAGCGCCGCGAGCATCGCGAGAATGTTCTCGCGGGGCATCCCCGGGCTGACGCCGCCGCCCACAGAGAGGATGATGCCTTCACCGCCCGAGCCGTCGAGGACGTCGAGCGTCGCTTCCCTGACTTCCTCAGGCGTGCCGCGGACGGCGATCTCCAGCGGATTGACGTTGCCCATCAGGCACATCCGGTCGCCGACCCTGGCTTTGACTTCGCGAATGTCTTTCTGCTTGCCCCAGTTCAGCACGTTGAACCCGGCGTCGGGCAGGTGGTCGAGACAGGCATCGACCTCGGCGTCGTTGTGATAGAGCTTGACCCAGTTGTCGGGGAAGGCGTCACAAATGCGCTTCAGGTAGGGGTGCGCGAACGTCTTGTAGTGCTCCTCGTTGATGAAACCGACGATGTCGTCCAGGATGAAGATGCCCTCGACGGTGTCGCCCATGACCTTGTGCTGCGCCTTGAGCCAGTCGATGATGACGCGCGTGCACAGGTCGAGCAGCTTGTGGGTGCCCTCCGGCTTTTCGACGATCTCGATCATCAGGTTCGTCGTGCCGCGCACGAACCCGGCGGTGCACAACGGCCCGCGTGCCGTGATCATCGGCAGGATGTAGCCCTGATCGAGAATCTGCTGCCGGTGCATGCCGATCCGGTGGAGCGTCATCGCCGCGAAGGCGTCGGCCTCGACCTCGTACTCCGGAAACTCGTCGATATCCTCCAGCCGATAGAGCGTGTGGTACTCGCTCGGCGTGTTGTCCTGCCAGAACTTGATCTTCGATCCGAGGATCGACGGCTCGGCCGCCATGCCGTATTCCATCCACCACGACGGGACCATGATCACGTCCGGAAACTCCCGCGCGATCTTCAGGTTGGACTCGAACCAGAGTGTCGGGTCCAGGTAGTAGTCCATGTGCTTGATACCCAGGTACCCGGGTATCCATGGGCTGTCCACGATGAGCGCCATGGGCACTTTGTCCAGCTTTTCGCGGCGGGCCGCCCGTTTGAATGTCTCCCACTGTTCGGGTCGCATAGGTCCTCGTTGTGTGTGTCGGTGCTGACGTTGGTTACGCGACGATCGCGGTGCCGAATTGTTTCTGCAGGCCCAGCGCCACGGTGCCGCGCAACCGCGCCTCGGCCCCATCACCGGCCGGCACGATGCGCGGGAGCGGACTTGACGACCGTGCGGTCGCGCTCTTTTCGATCGACGGGCCGACAATCGGCCACGCGCGGGTGACCTCGCCGACGACGAGAATGAGGCTGGGCGCCAGTCCGGTGGCGAGCATGGCGATGCCCCTGCCCAGGTAGTCGCCCATGCCGCTCAGGGCGGCGGCGGCCCTGCCGTCGCCTTGTTCCGCGCGCGTCAGCAGCTGGTCGAACGTGAGGGCCTGTGCGCGCCCGGCCGGCACAGCGCGCGCGCCGTGCGTGTAGGCGCTGAGCGCCGCGGCATTCGACGCGTACACCTCCCAGCAGCCGCGTCGTCCGCAGCTGCACAGGGGACCCCGCTCGTCGAGGCTCACGTGACCGAACTCGCCGGCGAGTCCGGAGGCACCGCGCACCAGGCGGCCGCCGCTGATGATGCCGGTCCCGATCCCTTCGGAGACGGTGACGACGACCAGGTCCCGCGCGTCGCGGTGGTTGCCGAAGGACGCCTCCGCGATGGCACAGGCGTTGGCCGCGTTCTCGAGTTCCACGGGAATGCCGGTCGCCTGCTCGATCGGCGCCTTGAGGTCGACGTCGCGCCATCCCAGGTTGGGCGCCGACACGAGCCGCTGCCGCGCGTGATCCACGCCGCCAGGCACCGTGACCCCGATGCCCTCGCAGACCAGCCGCGGGTGCGCGCGCAGGAAGGCCTGCAGCCGCCGGCAGAGATTCCGCACGAAGGTCCCAGGCAGCCGGGCGGTGGGCATCCGTTCGTAGGCGATGACGCGTCCATTGGGGTCGGCAATCGCGATCGTGGTCACCGTCGGACGGACATCGACGCCGAGGATACGCGCGCGCTCGACGTTGAGATAGAGCAGGCGTGGCTTGCGTCCGCGCGCGGCCTGGCCGGCAGCCCCTTCGGTGACCCAGCGCTGCCCGATCAGCTGCTCGGTAATTAGTGAAACGGTGCTCGGCTGAAGCCCGGTCTGCCGGGCGAGGTCGGCGCGGGAGATCGGCTGCCGGGCCCGGATCAGCCCGAGGATCAGGTGACGGTTGACGTCACGAACGGAATCACCGGCGGTGATGGGTATGGCGGGCATCTGGTCGATTTAATTCGAGTGGTGAACAATACGGCCGGCCCGGCCCGGTGTCAAGGGTGCGGCCCTCTTTGCCCTGACGCCCGCGCCCCGGCTTGCGCCGTTTCCACGCGGCTTGACACGTTTCGGATCAGCCACTAAAGTTCGGACCTCAAATAAATTGTCCCGTGGCTGCATGGACCAGGTCCCGCAACCACTGTTGCAAGGAGCTGCGCATGCCGACGATCCGCCACTTTCTGCTGAAAACGCCGCGGATCGCGGCGGGCCTCTCCATCCTGCTGCTTGCCATTGCCACCGCCGCTGCCGCGCAGGAAACGCGCGGCACGATCTTCGGCAGCGTGCGCGACGCCTCGGGCGGGGTGCTCCAGGGGGTCCCGATCGTGGTGACCAACGACGACACCAATATCAGGAATGAAGGGGTCACCAACGCGAGCGGTGCGTTCGAGATCCCGTACCTGCTCCCGGGCACCTACACCGTCAGCGCGGAACTCGGCGGCTTCAAGAAGTTCACCCAGACGAGCCTGGTCCTGGCGGTGAACACGCGGGCCGAAGTGCAGATCACCCTCGAGCTCGGGGCGATGACCGACGAAGTGACGGTGACGGCCAACGCCACGCAGCTGGCGACCACGGCAAGCGCATCGCAGACGTTCACCAACCGGCAAGTGAATTCGCTGCCGATGTACAGCAACAGCGCCGCGCTCCTCGCGCGCAGCGTGCCGGGCATCCAGTGGGTGGCGCCTGCGAACTACCTGGGTCTCCATTCGAATGTCGGTGCCTCGGCGATCACTGTAGCGGGCGGCGTTGGCGGCAACGAGTACTCACTCGACGGCGTGCCGAACGCCGCGGGCGGCCGACGGATGGGATACCTGCCGTACACCGACACCGTCGCCGAGATCAAGGTGGAGACCGCCGGCTTCGACGCGTCCAAGGGGCATTCGAGCGGCGCCAATATCAGCATGCTCACCAAGAGCGGGACCAACTCCTACCGGGGCAGCGCCTCCTGGCAGTACTGGAACCCGCAGTGGAACGCCACGCCGAGCACGACCAACCTGGCCTACTACGGGCGCATCGAACAGGCGGAACGAGAAGGCCGGACCGCCGACGCGGCGCGTTTCAGAAGCGCGCCCAAGGTGGCGCCCGGGCGCTCGAACAGCTGGGCGGGGGTCGTCGGAGGGCCCGTCTGGCTGCCGAAGGTGTTCAAGGGCACCGACAAGCTGTTTTTCTTTTTCAGCTACAACGGCTTCAAGGACCAGAAATCCGAAGAGCCGACGAATGTGAACCGCACGGTGCCGGCTGAGGCGCACCGCCGGGGAGACTTCTCGGACCTGCTGAGGCTCGATCCGGTCAGGTACCAGATCTACGATCCCCGCACCGCGCGGCTGGAGGGTGGCCGCGTCGTGCGCGATCCGTTCCCGAACAACCAGGTCCCGATCCTCAACCCGCTGTACGCGGCCTACCTGCCGTTCTTCCCGATGCCGAACAATCCCACCGGGATCGTGGACGCCGAAGGTCGGAACAACTATCTGGCGGCCGGGACCCCCTACAACTGGGATTACGTGGCGTACAGCAACCGCATCGACTGGAAGCTCTCGGCCCGGCACCGCTCGTTCGCGCGCTGGAGCTACAACGACTTCCTCGAGGATCGCGGGGACTGGACGTACGAGACGATGCGCGGGCTGCATGCCGCGAATCTGGTACGCCAGAACATCGGCGCCACGATCGACCATGTATTCATCCAGAACTCCAGCACGATCTGGAACGTCTCGGTCGCCTACAACCGCTTCCGGGAAGGCAACTCCCGCAACCCGATCCAGCAGTCGTTCAGCCCGTCCGCCGTGGGCCTGCCGGCGTATGTGGACGAGCGCGCCGCTCAGGGGCCGTGCCGGGCGCTGCCGACGCTGAACTTCAGTGCTTACACCCAGATGGGTGTCGGCTGCGGCGGCTTCGTCAACTACAGCATTGGCACGGTGAAAGGGGACCTCACGAAACTCCTGGGCACGCACAGCGTCCGCAGCGGCGTCGACCTGCGGATGCACTCCAGGGCGAACACGCCTGGGGGCAGCTATGCCGGGAATTTCCAGTTCCGCAACAACTACGTGCGTCAGCGCGACGACACGACCACCGCCGGCACGCTGGGCCTCGAATGGGCGGCGTTCATGCTTGCCGTGCCGACATCGGTGGCACTCGACAATAACGCCAGCTACAACCTCTCGAACCCGTACTACGCCGGGTTCGTGCAGGACGACTGGCGGGTCACGCGGCGGCTTTCGCTGAACCTTGGCGTGCGGTACGAGTTCGAGGGAGGCTTCGGCGAGCGGGACAACAAGGGTATTGGCGGGGGCTTCAATTTCGGCTCCGAGCTGCCGATCAGCGCCGCGGCGGAAGCGGCGTACCTCCGCAATCCTATCCCGGGCCTTCCGTCGATCCAGGTGCGGGGCGGCAACCGGTACCTGGGCGTGGATTCTCCCTCGTCGCTCACTAAAGGGCAGCATGACGTGCTGCCGCGGGCCGGTGTCGTATTCAAGCTGGACGACAAGACCGTGCTGCGGGGCGGCTACGGACTCTTCGTCGACACGAACAATGTCCTCAACGACAGCATCAACCAGTTCGGCTACACGCGCGGCACGAGCACCTCTCTCACGAACGACCTGGGGCTGACGTTCAACAACGCGGACCTCCGTGCCGGCCGGACGATTTTCAGCGATCCGTTTCCGGTGCGCGCCGACGGCACCCGCTTCAACACGCCGTTCGGCAATGCGCTCGGACCGATGGCGCTGGTCGGTCGCGGGCTGACGTTCGAGGACCCTAACCTCAAGCGTGCGCGGCAGCAACGATGGCGCGTTGGCGCCCAGCGCGAACTCACGAGCCACATTGTGGCGGAAGCCGCCTATCTGGGCGCCTACTCCGACCGCATCGGCCTGTCGCTTCCGCTCAGCTACCTTCCTGAAGAGTACTGGGCCGACGGACTCGTGCGGAACGACGCCACGGCAGCCTTCCTGAACGCCACGTTTCCCAACCCGTTCCATATCAGCAATTTCGCCTTCCTGCAGCAGCAGAACCCGGCGCTCTACAACGAGATGAGCACCAACAGCTTCTACACGAACACCACGATCCGTCGGCACCAGCTCCTGCGGGAGTATCCCCACATGAACGGACTGACCCACGGATCCGCCCCGCTCGGCAAGTCGCAGTACCACCATGTCGAGATGTCCCTGCAGCAGCGCACGCAGCGCGGCATCGAATGGAACGTGTCCTACACGCGGGCATGGGACCGGCGCCGGGAGCTGTTCGTCGACGAGTTCGATCGGCTGCCCTCATGGCGGTCGGGCAATGCCACGGCGCCGCACCATCTCATCGTGACGACGATCGTCGAGTTCCCGTTCGGCGAAGGCAAGGCCTGGTTGTCCAACCCGGGCATCCTGAGGGCGCTGGCCGGCGGCTGGCAGGTCTCCGGCATTTACCATCTGCAGAGCGGGCAGGCGCTCAACTGGCCGAACGCGTTCTACTACGGCGACAACTACGACAACATCCTGCTGCCGCGGGGTGAACGCGATCGGGCGCGGTGGTTCAATACCGACGGTTTCGAGCGGGCGTCCGGCCTGCAGCCCGCCGCGTTCCACCGGAGTGTCTTTCCACAGCGCCTTCCCAAGCTGCGGGCCGACGACATGAATCAACTCGACCTTCGCCTGACCCGGGGCATCAAGGTTCCAGGCAACCGCCGGCTCGAGTTCATGTTCGATGCGATCAACGCCCTGAACAACGTGCAGTGGAACGCGCCGAGCACCACGCCGTCGGCGGCCAACTTCGGGGTCGTCACCTCCCAGAGGAACGAGCCGCGATTTCTGCAGTTCCAGCTGAAGTTCACGTTCTGAGTCATGGCCGCAGCAACGCCACGCATCCCCACGATCGCGCGCTTCAGGCTCGCGAGAGGCACGGCGCTGCTTGTGGGTGCGCTTGTCATCGCCGCCGGCGGGGAGGTTCCCACGGCGCAGCGTAGGGTCCCCGCCGAGCCCGTGCGACTGATCACGCTCGATCCGGGCCACTTCCACGCAGGTCTCATCCAGAAGGAGATGTACCCCGGCGTGTCGGACGTCGTCCACGTCTTCGCACCCCTCGGCGTCGACCTCGTGGCCCACATGAACCGCGTCGCGCAATTCAACGAACGCGCGGAACGCCCGACGCGCTGGCAACTGGAGGTCCACAGCGGTCCCGACTTCATGGAGCGGATGCTCCGCGAACGCCCGGGCAACGTCGTCGTCCTCTCGGGCCGCAACCGGCCGAAGATCGACCGTATCGTCGCCTCCGTCAACGCCGGTCTGAACGTGCTCGCCGACAAACCGTGGATCGTCTCGGTCGAGGATCTGCCGAAACTGGAGGAGGCTCTGTCTACGGCTGCGAGCAAGGGTCTCGTCGCGTACGACGTGATGACCGAGCGGTTCGAGATCACGACGATCCTGCAGAAGGCCTTCGTCAACGACGCCGCGGTCACGGGAGCGTTGGTCCCCGGAACCGCGAGCGAGCCCGGCGTGACGCTGGAGAGCGTGCACTACCTGATGAAGACCGTCGCCGGCGTGCCGAACCTTCGCCCGGCGTGGTTCTTCGACACGGAGCAGCAGGGCGAGGGGCTGTCAGACGTCGGCACGCACCTCGTCGACCTGGTGCCCTGGATCCTCTTTCCCGGACAGGCGATCAACTACCGGACCGACATCCGCCTGCTCTCGGCGGAGCGCTGGCCCACGATGATGTCGGCTGCTGATTTCAGGCGGGTCACGGGGACGGGGGGATTTCCGGCATCCCTGACGCCGCGGATCAAGGACGGCCAGCTTCAGTACGACGGCAATACCTCGATTCTCTACACGCTGCGGGGCATACACACGCGCGTGAAGGCGACATGGGATTTCGAGGCGGCGCCGGGAGCGGGGGATACCCACCGTGCGATCGTGCGGGGTACCCGGTCCCGAATCGAAGTACGACAGGGGCCCGAACAGAAGTATCGTACGGAGCTCTACATCGTTCCCGTCAGCCCGGCGGACCACGCGCGTGTGGCCGAGGCTGCCAGGGCGCGAGTCGCTGCGCTCCAGGCGACGGTCCCTGGCCTGGCGATCGAGGACGACGGTCGGGAACTGCATGTCATCGTGCCGGACGGCTCTCGCACCGGGCACGAAGCCCACTTCGCCGAGGTGACGCGCGCGTTTCTCGGCTACATGCGGAACCCGAAATCGATGCCGGCCTGGGAGCAGGCAGCGATGGTCGCGAAGTACTACGTCACGACAGCCGGAGTCGCGCTCAGCAAAAAATAGCCGGAGTGCGGTTAGATAGCAGGAGAAACTTTATGACAACCACTCACGCAGACCGCCGCGAGTTCATCCGGATATCAGCAGCCGCCACGGCCGGCCTGACCATGACGTCCATCCTCAACGGCCAGATGATGGGCGCCAACGACCGCCTGCGCATCGGCGTGATCGGCTGCGGCATCCGCGGCAATTACCTGATCAGCGAGATCTTCCGCCTCACCGATCTCAACGTCGAGGTCGTCGCGATCTGCGACGTCTGGAAGGTGAATCTTGCGAAGACCGCCGCGGCCGTCACCGCCAAACAGGGCAAGGCTCCCCTGACATTCGCGCGCTACGCCGACCTGCTCGCCGTGAAGGACCTCGACGCCGTCATGATCGCGACGCCCGACTTCGGCCACACGCCGATCATGATCGACGCGATCAAGCTGAAGAAGGACGTGTTCGTCGAGAAGCCGATGGCCACCGACCTCGAACAGGCCAAGACCGCCATGGCGCTCGCCAGAGAGAACAAGACGATCGTGCAGGTCGGCAGCCAGCGGCGAAGCGACCGTCGCCATCAGGCCGGCGCGAAGCTGATCCAGTCGGGCATCCTCGGAAAGATCAGCGAAGTCGAAACCGCCTGGCACGACTCCGTCCCGCGCTGGGCCCGGGCCTACGACGATGTGAAGCAGGAAGACGTCGATTGGCAGCAGTACCTGATGGGCCGGCCGAACGAGCCGTTCAGCGCCGTCCGCTTCCGCCGGTGGCATTTCTACAAGGACTTCACGCTCGGCACGCCGTCGCTGCTCGGCAGCCATCTGATCGACGTGGCCCTGTGGTTCATGGATGACCCGCTGCCGTCGTCTGCCGTGGCGCATGGCGGCGTGTACGTCTGGAAGGACGGACGGGAGCATGCCGACACGCTCGATTGCATCCTCGAGTGCCCGAAGGGGTTCATCGTGAACTACTCGTCGCGCCTCTCGAATAAGCACGCCGTGCCGGAAGCCATCTTCTACGGCACCAAGGGAACCTTCGACACCGAGAGCTGGACGGCTCGCGGAGAGGGGGGCGGAGCCGACGCACTGAAGGAGCCGGTGATGGTTCCGAAGCCGGCGGCACGCACGCTGTCGGTTCCGAGTGAGGCGCCGGCCGCGACCAACGGCCAGAAGGTCGAAGTGCAGAACGATCCGCGGGTGGGCGGGGAAGGGCACGTCCGGAACTGGGTCGAGTGCATCCGGTCACGCGCAACGCCCAACGCCCCGGTCGAGGTCGGGTTCTCCCATTCGCTGGCCGGCATCCTGTGCTTCAAGGCGCTCGAGAGCGGCCGTCGGCAGATCTACGATCCGAAGAAAATGCAGATTCACGCCGGGTGATCAGATGAAACGTCTCATCGTCGTTGTGTGTGCGGCTGTCGTGCTCGGAGCCCTCGGGGGGCCGGCCGGTGTGGAGGCGGTGGCGCAGCAGGCCAAGCCCGTGAACTGGTCGAAGGTGCGGCTGCTGCTCTACACGAAGAACGGCACGGGCTACGTGCACGCCAACATCCCGGCGTCGATCGAGGCCATCAAGGCGCTCGGCGCCGAGCACAAGTTTTCGGTGGACGCGTCCGATGATCCGGCGGTCTTCACCGACGACAACCTGAAGCAGTACAGCGCCCTCGTGTTTTCGAACACGAACAACGTCGTGTTCGACACCGACGCGCAGCGCGTGGCGCTGATGCGGTACGTGCAGGCCGGCGGCGGCTTCGTCGCGATTCATTCCGCAAGCGGGACGGAGCGGACCTGGAAGTGGTTCGCCGGGCTCCTGGGCGCGACCTTCTCCCGTCACGCGCCGATGCAGAAGTTCGGTGTGCTGATGGTGGATCGGACCCATCCGTCCGTCGCGCATTTGCCGGCGCGCTGGGAGCGAGACGACGAGTGCTACTACCTCGTGAAGATGAACGTGAACATGCAGGTCATTGCCGTCAACGATCTCAGCACGATCCAGGACCCGAAGGGGGAGAAGCCGACGATCTTCGGCGAGGTCTTCCCGTCGGT
>DATLXP010000222.1:0-8619 GCA_035575695.1 Vicinamibacterales bacterium | reverse complement strand
GAGCGACTTGGGCACCATCTCGCCGACGACGATGTGGAAGTAGGTGAGGATCGAGATCGCGACGACGCTGGCGAGCGTGTGCGAGGCGAACATCGCCGGCACACCGGGCTTGCCAAGCAGGTCGTAGATGCCGTCGGCCAGAACGTGCTCGCCGTACATCCCCAGGCCGAGGCTCGCCACCGTAATGCCAAGTTGCGCCGTCGCGATGTACCGGTCCTGCGCTTTCGGATCCCTCAGGACCGCCTGGACCGCCTTGGCGAGTGCGTTGCCATCGGCGGCGCGCCGGTCGATGGACGCCTTGGGCACGCCGACGATCGCAAACTCCGCGGCGACGAAGATGGCATTGAGGAGGATGAGCCCGGCGATGATGAGGAACGCGATCACGATGCGCGCCCCTTGCGGCGAACGCCCTTGAATTCATCGGCGACACCGCCGAGGAGCTCTCCGACGACGTCCTCGAGCGTGACCAGGCCGACGACGCTCCCGTCCGGCGCGGTCACGAACGCTTGGTGCGTTCGACGTTCCCTGAGAAACGCCAGAAGCCGGTCGGCGCCAAGGTCGCCCGGAACCTTCACCGCTGGACGAAGGAGAGCGGCTGTCGTCAGGCGGACCTGCCCGATGAAGGCGGTCACGATGTCCTTGGTGTGCAGGACGCCGATGATGTGTTCGGGCGAGCGCTCGTAGACCGGCAGCCGGCTGAAAGGGCTGTCCGACACGATCCGCAGCATCTGCGCGAAGGGCGTCGCCGCGTCGACGGATGCGAGTCGCTCGCGCGGGACCATCAGCTGAGCGGCGGTGCGCAGTCCGAACCGGAGTGCTCGATGCAGGCGGACTTGCTCTTCGGGCTCGAGCAGACCGCCGTCACGGCTCTCGGCGATCAGCAGCTCGATCTCTTCCGGAGAGTGGACGTGCCGGTGGCCGGTGGCCGGTACCCCGAGTGCGCGTAACAGAAGATTGCCGCTGCCGTTGAGGAACGAGATCGACCAGCTGAAGGCGTGCAGGGACCACCGCATGGGAATGACGGTCCAGATGGCGGTTTGCGTCGGGTACTGGAGCGCCAGGGACTTGGGGATCAGTTCTCCGATGATGACCGCGAGCACCGTGAGGACGACCAGTACCGTGATCGCCGCCGTCGATTCAGCCGTCGTAGCCTCGAGCCCGCCGAATCGTTCGAGCAACGGCGCCAGGCGCGGCGCGAGCGTTGCCTGCCCGTACGCGCCGAGGATCAGGCTGGAGAGCGTAATCCCGACCTGGGATGCCGCAATGTAGCGATCGAGCTCGGCCGGGTTTTCGAGAACGGGCAGGATCCTGGCCGCCAGAGAGTTACCGTCTTCTGCCAGTCTCCGCAGCCGGCTTCGGCGCGCACTGACGACCGCAAACTCGGCCGCGACGTAGAGCCCCGTCAGCAGGATGAGCAGGACGATGACCGTCCACGCCAGGAACATTCATGGAGATATTACTCCGCGCACAGCGCAAGGATCCGTCGCGTCGGTGAGATCGAAGTCGTAGGCCAACGCGCGCTCGGTGGCTGTCGAGAAGAGGTCACCCACGACGGCGTGGGCGGGATGCTGCAGGTACTCCGTCAAGCCGCGCGCATCATCGAACTCGATGATGGCGGCGTATCCGTAGTGAGCCGTCATGGCCTGCTCGTAGCCGGGGAGCCCATGCAGGAGCCGCCGCCCGATGCGAAACCGGCGGATGGAGGGGATCTCGCTGGCGGCGCCGGCCACGCTTTCGAGAAACAACGCGCGCGTGCGGTCGTCCACATCACCGCGCGGCTGGAAGAGCACGACGTGCGCGATCACCGGGGTCCGCGTCCCCCGCCGGGCTTGCCCCCTCCGCGAAAGCTGCCTCCCCCACCGGGTTTACCGCCACCCCGGAAGTTGCCGCCCCCGCCCGGTTTGCCGCCGCCGCGAAAATCCCCCCCGCCAGGCTTGCCGGATGGCCGACCGCCACGAGCGTCTCCCCCGGTATTGGGGCGCCATGGTCCGCGGGGGGCGCCGGCTCCCGCGCCGCCACCCGGCCGGTCGTCGCGCGATCGGAACGGACGGTCCCCGCCCGGACGGTCCTGCCTCGGGCCAGTCGGTCTGTCGCCACTCGGGCGATCCTGTCGCGGCCGAAATGGCCGGTCGCCGCCCGGCCGGTCGTCGCGCGGTCGGAACGGACGGTCGCCGCCAGGACGGTCCTGTCGCGGACCGGTCGGTCTGTCCCCGCTAGGGCGATCCTGCCTCGGGCCGGTCGGTCTGTCGCCCCCTGGACGGTCCTGTCTCGGGCGAAAGGTCCGGTCGCCCCCGGGCCGGTCGTCGCGCGGTCGGAACGGACGGTCGCCGCCCGGACGGTCCTGTCGCGGGCCAGTCGGTCTGTCCCCACCCGGACGATCCTGCCTCGGGCCAGTCGGTCTGTCCCCGCTCGGGCGATCCTGTCTCGGGCCAGTCGGTCTGTCGCCACTCGGGCGATCCTGACGCGGCCGAAACGGTCTGTCACCCCCAGGGCGATCATCCCTTGGGCGAACAGGGCGATCGCCGCCGGGCCGCTCGTCGCGCGGTCGAGGAGGTCGGTCCCCTGCAGGCCGATCGCCTCTGGGCCCCGTGGGCAGCGTGCCTGTTGGCCGCTCTCCTCCGGCCCGCTCATCTTCGATGCGCCCATTGCGTGCGCGCGTGGCAAAGCGCTGACGCTTCACGTCACGCGGAACCTTGAACCGGTCGCGCGGGTCCTTGTGCTCGCCCCCCGGCCTCCACGCGTTCCCGCGACGCTCTCCCCCGCCACCTTCGCGCTCCTGCCGCAGGGCGAACGCGGAAGCCTCCTCGGTTGGCCAGAGCTTTCCGCGCGCGAACCACATCATCACGGCGTCGGGTTGCTTGGACTGCAGTTGCTTCAGCGTGGGCAGGAGCTCATCCTGAGTCGCCGCGCGGAACGCCGTCGGTTGTCCGCCGACGATGATGGTCCAGTAGGTATAGCGAGGAGGCATGATCAGACTTTCGTGGCCGCGACGGCGGCGGCAGGCGCCGGTTCGAGACGTTTCAGTTTTTCGATGAGCGTCGTGCGTTTGAGGTTGAGGAGTTTGGCTGCCTGTCGCTTGTTGCCCTGCGTCCGTTCGAGCGAACGACGGATCAACGACAGCTCCACGGCTTCGATGTAGCGATCGAAATCGAGGCCTTCCTCAGGAAACCAGATCTGAGAATCCTCTGCCGCCGCCGGCTGGTTCCGGATGTCGGGGGAGAGGTCGGTGAGCTCGATCTGCGCGCGTCCCATCGAAAAGGCCATCGCCCGCTCGACAGCGTTCTCGAGCTGTCGAATGTTTCCGGGCCAGTGATACGCCATCAGGTGACGCATAGCTTCCTGCGACATGGTGATCGGTCCGCGCTCTCCCGCGGCCGCCACTTTCTCGAGAAAGTGCTGCACGAGCAGCGGAATGTCGTCGCGCCGGTCGCGCAGCGGCGGGAGCTGCACCGGTATCACGTTCAATCGATAGAAGAGGTCCTCGCGGAAGGTGCCCTCACCGACCATCTTCGCGAGGTCTGAATGCGTGGCGGCAATGACCCGGACGTCGATCTTGACCGTGTGCGAATCTCCGACGCGCTCGAATTCCCGCTCCTGCAGCACGCGCAGCAGCTTGGCCTGCAGCGCCGGGCTCATCGTGCCCACTTCATCCAGCAGGAGCGTGCCGCGATGCGCCTGCTCGAGCCGTCCCTGGCGGTTCGCCACGGCCCCCGTGAAGGCCCCGCGGACGTGTCCGAAGAGCTCGGCTTCGAGAAGCGTCTCGGGGATCGCGCTGCAATTGAGCGCGACGAAGCGATTGGCGCGGCGGGGACTGTTGTGATGGATGGCGCGTGCCGCCAGCTCCTTGCCCGTGCCTGTTTCGCCGGTGATCAACACGGTGCTCGACGTGGCGGCGACGGTCTCGAGCAGCTGGAACAGCTCACGCATCGGACGGCTGCGGCCGACAATGCCTTCAAATCTGTACCGTTCCTCCAGCTGCGAGCGCAGGTAGGCATTCTCCGATCTCAGGCGCCGCTGTTCCATGGCGGAGCGGAGCACGTGCATCAGCGTGTCGAACTGAAACGGCTTCGTGATGAAATCGGATGCGCCCTGCTTGATCGCCTCGACGGCATCTTTCACGGTGCCGTAGCCCGTAATGACGATAGCGATCAGATCGGGATAGCGCTCGATGGCCGCGTCGAGGACCTGGCGGCCGTTGATCCCCGGAAGCTTGAGATCCGTGATGAGGACGTCGAACGCAAACGCCGCGAGTCGCTCGAGCGCGTCTTCCCCGCTCCCTGCCTGCTCGACGACGAACCCGTGATCGGTGAGCCGCTCGGCTATCGCCTCGCGAAGCGCCGCTTCGTCATCGACGATCAGGAGGTGTTTGGGAGATTCAGGCATGTATTGGACGCGGACGGTATTTTGACACCCCGCTCAGCTGCGGTCAAATTCCCGCCAGGCGACCCTAATGCCGTGTCGAATCCGTTCCGATAATCACGGCGAATATGATCATCGAGCGAAAGACCATCTCGATCATGAAGGCGTGCGAGCTTGTCGGCGTGAGCCGCCGCACCATTTACAACTGGATCTCCGGCGGCAAGGTCGAGTACGTGCGAACAGCCGGCGGCTCGGTGCGGATCTTCGTCGACACGCTCTGGCGCGAGCCGGCGCGCGCGACAGACATGGCGCGCGAAGCGTCATGAGCGAGGATCTCGGCCTGCTGTTCCACCGCCTGAACAACCAGCTCGGGATTATTCTCGCCAACGCCGAACTGATCGAGGCCAAGTCGAGCGATGAGCCTGGTCGCGCGCGCGCCGGTCAGGTCGTCCTCAGCGTGCTCGACGCGATGGCGACGTCGCGCGAGATCAGGATGCGCGTCAAAGACGAGCCCAGCCAAAAATCTGACTAATTATCTCAATTAAAGTCAAAAACTTGACACATCGAGTGGTGTTCTCCCGCCGATCGTTCGCCAATCTGCACACCGTTTCACATCACCAAGCACTTTAGATCCAACCGTTTACGAGGGAAGACCACCGGTATTTTCTGGTTCGCTCAATCTTCGTTTCGAGCGCGGTACTCCCGTTGCCCTACAACGCTTCGCCGCGTCACATCGCCGCGGCAGATTTTGGAGGACATCGAGCCATGCCGCGCCAGCCTCTTGCCGCCAGCCACCGGGACCGCATCGCGGCGGGACTTCCCTTTGTCGAATCGCTCGCTCGCCGGGTGGCATCGTCGATGCCTCACTCGATTGAACTGAGCGACCTCGTCCAGGACGGAATGATCGGCCTGATCGACGCGGCGTGCCGCTACGACGAGGCGCGCGGCATCAAGTTCGAAACGTTCGCGGAACGCAGGGTCCGTGGCGCGATGATCGACGCGTTGCGGCGCGACGCCTGGCCGCGCGGCGTGCGACGCCAGCGGCGCGAGCTCGAGGCCGCGCGAGAGCAGCTGCGGCGCGAGCTCGGGTCCGAGCCGTCACTTGCGGAGCTCGCGAAGCGACTGGGCTCTGACGAAACCCGGCTCGGCAAGACGATCGTCCGCATCCACACGATCGAGAGCACCTCACCGTTGTCCGCCGGCGACAACGTGGACGGTTCGATGTTGCCCCCTGCGCTCTGTCCTTCCGAACCCGTCGCGCCAGACCGCGCGTTCGAGCAGCAGGAGGTGAGAGATCGCATCCGCGGGGCGATCGCGTCCTTGCCGCCGCGCGAGCGCAAGGTCATCGGGCTCTATTACTACGGAGAGGCGACGATGAAGGATATCGGGGCAGCGATAGGAGTGAACGAATCACGCGTCTCGCAGCTCCACGCGCGCGCCGTTCAGCGCTTGAAGAAAGCGTTGGGCGCCGACTGCGGTTCAGACGACGTGGTCGTCCCCTTTCAGGACACGATGCGCCGGCTCCGCATGGCGAAGGCAGACATGGGTTCGACGAGAGGCGTGGTGCTCGAGTACAAGGCGTCGTCCCGGCCTGCGTCGAGCGGCATGCTAAACGATGAGTTCCGACGCAGCGCGAAGAAGGTCCTTGAGTCGAAACGGCTTCGCGAGCCAGCGACAGCCTGATTCGTCCAGGAATTTTTCGGCGTCGGTGCCGGCCACATCGCCGGTCACGAAGAGAATGCGTCGCGAGAGCGGCGCATTTCTCTTTTCGAGCTCCCTGAAGAACGAAGGGCCGTCGAGCCGCGGCATCTTCAAGTCGCAGACAATCAAGTCGTACGAGCGGTCCCCCACCCGCTCGAGCGCTTCGAGTCCGTCACCGGCGCGATCCACCACGAAGCCAGCGTCGACGAGCGCCTCGGCAACTGCCGCGCCGAGCGCCGCCTCGTCTTCGACGACGAGCACCGACGTCCCCGCCGCCACCGCCGGCGGTGTGAAGGTGCGATCGGGCACTTTCGGCAACGGCGGCTTGAGCGCGGCATCGGTGACGGGCAACTCGATATAGAACGAGGCCCCGCGTCCTTGACGCGACTTCACGCTCAACCGGCCGCCGTGCTCCTGCACGATCGCATACGCGACCGTCAATCCGAGGCCCGTACCTTTGCCCACTTCTTTCGTCGTGAAGAACGGATCGAAGATCCGTGGCTGCACATCATCGGGCACGCCGGGGCCGTCGTCGTTGACTTCGAGGATGACCGCGTCGCGATCGGCTTCATGCCAGGTGCGGAGAATCAGCGTGCCGCGTCCGTTGATGGCGATCATCGCCTGCTCGGCGTTGATGATCAGGTTGAGCAGCACCTGCTGCATCTGGTGAGGATCGGCGAACACCTGCGGCAGGCCGGCGGCGAGTGCGTCGATGACGGTAACGTTGCTGAGGCGTTGCTCGTAGGAGCGGAGCGCGAGCGTCTCGCGCACCACCTGGTTGACGTCGACCATCGCACGCGTCGTGTGACGCTTGCGGGCAAACGTGAGGAGGTTGCGGACGATGCGCGCGGCGCGCTCGGATTCGGCGAGGATGGCTTCGAGGCCGCGGCGGGTCTGATCATCGGCCGGGTGCTGTGCGAGCCGCTCGGCCCAGGTGAGGATCGTCGCGAGGGGATTGTTCAATTCGTGCGCGACGCCCGAAATGGTCTGGCCGAGCGCGGCAAGCTTCTCGGCCTGCAGGAGCTGGTGCCAGAGGTCCCGGGCCTGGTCCTCGAGGCGCTTGCGCTCGCTGACATCGCGCATCAGCGCTTCGACGCGCAGGACGTCCCCGTCGTGCTCGGCGTGCGCCGTCACTTCCACCCACATCGACGACCGATCGGCCCGCCGCAAACGCAGCAGGTAATCGGTCAGCGCACGATCGCGCCCCAGCCTCTCGACGAACGACTGCCTCGCCTGCGGGTCGACGAAGCGCTCCAGGTCGAACGGCCGAACCTCATCGACCGGCGTTTCGGCCGCGTACCCGAACATCAGTTTCAGATGGGGATTGGCCGAGAGCGTTTCGGTCGAACCCTCCCGCACCAACCCGATATAGACGCCCTCGTGCACCGCCTCGAAGAGGCGCGCGAATTCCTCCGGGCGGGGAGCGGTCACTTTGTCGTGGCCGGCGCGTGGGGCGGATGCGGTGCCAGCGTGCTGAATCGGGACCTCGACATGACGGGATTTTAGCATCGCGGCATTCGCCGGCGTCGATCCGAGTTGCCCGACGGTGACGCGCCGCCGTAATCTGTCGTCATGTTCATTCCGTCGCTCCTGAAGGACCAGGTTGTCATCGTCACCGGGGGAGGCACCGGGATCGGGCTCGCCATCGCGAAGCGGCTGGGGGAGCTCGGGGCGCACATTGCGATTGGCAGCCGCAACGCCGAGAACATCGAGAAGGGGACGGCGGAGCTTCGACATGCGGGCCTCGATCCGCTGGCGATCCAGCTCGATGTGAGGAACCCCGAGCAGGTGGACGAAATGGTCCGCCGCGTCGTGCGCCACTTCGGCCGTATCGACATCCTCGTGAACAACGCCGCGGGCAATTTCGTCTGCCGCGCCGAGGAGTTGTCACCGAACGGCTGGAACGCGGTGATCGGTATCGTGCTCAACGGCAGTTTCTACTGTTCGCGCGCGGTCGGCCGCCACATGATCGCGCGCGGCGGCGGCGGGTCGATCGTGTCGATTCTCGCCAACTACGTCTGGACCGGAAGCGCCGGCACGATCCACTCGGCCGCTGCAAAAGCGGGGGTGATGTCGATGACGCAGACGCTCGCCGTCGAATGGGCGAAGCACAGGATACGGGTCAACGCCGTGGCGCCCGGACCGATTGAGTCCCCCGGCGCCGCGAAGCAGTTATGGGACTCGCCGGAAGCGGTCCAGAGGATCACCGACATGGTGCCGCTCCAGCGCTGGGGCAAGCCGGAAGAGATTGCAGACGCGGTCGCCTTTCTCGTGGCTCCAGGCGCCGGCTACATCACCGGGGAAATCCTCACCGTGGATGGTGGAGCCTGGCTGGATCGAGGCACCTTCGGCTTCACCACGTGAACGCACCTCAACTGTTCGAAATGGTACAGCCGTCGGAGCCCTTCCGTGATACCGTCCGCCGTCACCATGCCATCAGCCACGAGCCGCGAACTCCCCTCAGCCGAGCTCCTCTTCTGGAAGGTGGACAACTGGCGGTGTGAGTACTGGAAGGACGCCGACGACCGCGGACGCCTGTTCGTCTTTCGTGGCGATGAG
>DATLXP010000221.1:0-4356 GCA_035575695.1 Vicinamibacterales bacterium | reverse complement strand
GCGCGCGCGCGCCAGTCGAAGCGCTGGTAGTCGGCGCGCAGGTGCAGGCGCTCGTTCGACGTCAGTGAGCCCGTGGGGCTGTAGGAGGCCGTGAGATTGAGCTTGTTCAGCTGCAGCGGGTCGGAGAAGTTCGCGCGCACGCCGATCGCCGCCGAATCCTTGTACCCCTGGACGACGGGATAGAGGGACTCCAGGCCGAGACCGCCGGCGAGCCGGTAGGTGCCTTTGACCAGGTGTTTCTCCTCGATCTTCACGTCGTTGGGCGAGCCGATCATCCAGCCCTTGAGCACCGGGTGTTTCTCGACCAGCTGTTCGCCGAAAAAGGTGATCGCGCTGACATCGGTGAGGGGTCTGGCGTCGATCCGCGTCGCCACGAAGCCTTCGCCCGAGTACCTGAAGACGAACAGCTCGTTGTCTTCCGGCCGCGGCACCGGTCTGAAGAAGCCGGTTTCGGCATTGCTGAGCGTCGAGACGTCTTTGGAGGCGATGTCATACCGGAAGATGTTCGACACGCCGGTGTAGTAGGAACTCCCGACCAGCGCCTTGCCGTCACGTGTGAACACGAACCCGGAGGGAACCGCCGGGCCGAAGTCGAACGCCGCAAGGGGCGTGACGTCCCCGGCGAGGAGCCGTCCCGTGGAGAACAGACGGACGTTCTGCTTGCCGTCGATCTCTCCGAAGGATGCCGACAGCTGCGCGCCGTCGGGGGACACGTCCAGGTCGTACACGACAGTGCCATAGGGAAACGAGTAGACACGCGTCCACTCCCGGTAAGGGGGCTGCATCCGGACGAGCGAGGCGATCCCGTTCAGATGGCGGATGCCCCAGATGGTGCGGTCGGCACGGTTGAAGGCGAGATCTCCGATCCGCGCATCCTTCATCAGTTGCTCGGTCCTGCCCGTGCCCGGGTCCAGCCGCACGAGATCCCGGTGCGCGCCGTTGTCGGTCGTGTAATAGAGCTGCCGCGCGTCGGGATCGTAGGCGAGCGACGTGACCGTGTAGATCAGAGGGCCCTTGATGTCCACGAGGCGATCGAGATCGCCGGTCGCGACGTCGATCGATCCGACGTGCGCCACCACCCCCGGATAATTGAACGCCGCGTAGATCTTGCCCGCACGGTCGTCATAGTACGCGCGCGAGATCGACCCGAGCGCGCGGCGTGACACATCACGGTAGGTCGTCGTCGGATGCTGCCGGATGGACTCGAGGTTCTTCTGCTGGAACCGGCGTTCGTCCTCGATCCACGCGCGCCACGCGTCCCCCAGCGGGCGGCCGTAAATCTGCTGGAAGTGGCTGGCGTAGTAGCCGCGGCTGCCCTCCTGCCGCTTGACCCACTCGACGAGCCTGTCCGGCCCGTAGGTGTTCGCGAGCCACATCATGAAACGCGTGCCGTAGAGGTACGAGTTGATCTGGAGCTGGAAGTCGATCTTCGTGCCTTCCGACACAAGCCCGAGCGGATCGTAGAACCGCGCGTTGTCGCGCACCATGGACCGGAACACCATCTCGTCGTAGCCGCTCTGCGCCCGGCCGATCCCGCCCGCCATCCACGTGTCGATGAAGACGGCGATCCCTTCGTGAAACCATCGGGGCGCCGCAACGCGCGGCGCGGTCAGGTACATGTAGAGGATCGACTCGGGCTGCTCGGCGATGGGGTTGACCTTGCCGCGAAAGAGACGGCGGAACATGCGGTCACGCCGGGTCGCCTGGTCCATCGTCGCCACATGCACGAGCTCGTGATTCATGATGGTGTTCATGCGCTCGTTCGCCGCGATCGTCTCGAACGCGAAGCTGAGCGGGGAGACCTGCACCATCATGGTGCTGCGCGGGACGACCGACACGCCGGCGTTCCCCCAATCCTCGAAGTCCGCGAGCAGCACCGTGATGTCGGTGTCGGGCTCGTAGCCGAGCAGCTTCATCTGGAAGGCGAGGGCATTGAAGAACGTCCGGACGGCGTAGGGCACCAGGTAGGATTCGGCGCCATCGAAGTACACCATCCGCAGATGGGACCCCTCCTGCTTGCTCAACTGGGCGCTGGCGTGTGAAGGGAGAAACAGAGCCGCGCAAGCCATCGTCAGGCCCGCCAGCGCTCGCATGTGTCGCATGAAAATGTCCCCCGGACGGGGTGATGCTACCGCAGCAGAGGCCGCGGCACCTAAAGAAGAACGCCGGACTGCGTGGGCAGCCCGGCGTCTCCGTGAGCAACGGATCGGAGCCTACTGGTCGGCCTTCGCGAGTGCGCTGGCGAACGAGGCCTGTCTGAGCGCCGCAGCAAACCCGGCGTCCTGCAGCGCCGATCGGAGCGCCGCTGACTGCATGGCGGCCCTGAACTCAGGGCTGGCCAGCGCCGCGCGCACATTCGCCGAGGCCAGGGCTGACCGCAGTTCCGCGTCCGCAAACGCCGAGCGCAGGCTGGCCGACGACAGGGCCGCTTCCACGTCCGACGACGCGAGCGCCGAGCGCATCTCCGCCGACGCCATCGCCGAGCGAAGCGCCGCGTCCGCAAACGCGCCCTGAAGGGCTGCGCTCGTCAGGGCAGCCCGGACGTTGGCATCCGCCAGCGCCCCCTGCATCGCCGACGAGGCGAGCGCCGCACGCATTTCCGCGTCGGCCAGCGCCGCCTGGACGTCTGCGTCCGCCAACGCCGCCCGGATGCCGGACTGCGACAGCGCCGCCTGCAGGGCCGCGTCCGAGAACGCTGCCTTGAGGTTGGCCGAAGCGAGAGAGGCCCGCAGGGCCGGCTCGGCCAGGGCCGCGCGGAACTCGGGGGAGGCCAGCGCCTGCTGGATGTTCGCCTTGCCGAACGCCGCCCTCAGGTTCGCATCCGCCAGCGCGGCGCGCATCGCCGCGGAGCTGAACGCCGCGCGAAGCTCGGGCTCGGCCAGCGCGGCCTCGACGGCGTCATCCGCCAGCGCCGCCTGCATGTCGGCGTCGGCCAGCGCGGAGCGGAGCTCGGTGTTGGCCAACGCGGCCGCGAGATCGGCCTCCGAGAACATCCGTGACAGGCTCGCGCTGCCGGCGATCCGCTGCAAGGCTGCCGCAAACGCAGGCTCCGCCAGGGCGGACCGCAGTTCGGCGTCGGCGAACATCGCACGCATCTCCGCGCTCGCGAGCATCTTCCGGGTGCTTGGATCCTTGAGGATCCGGTCGAAGGCCTCGCTCTGCATGAACGCCTGGGCCTGCGTATCTCCCAGCTGGACATCGTTGGCCGCCATCTGGGGCGCCTGGTACCGCTTGGCCGCGCCGATGGTGGCCGAACCCTCCTCAACGGGCGGATAACCCGACACGAACACGCCGACGAGCACCACCACCGCCGCGGCACTTATGCCCCACACGATTTTCGCTCTGCTTGACATCTCATCCTCCATACGGGAACCGGCTCCCGTTGCCCACCCTGACATTTCTCTCAGCGCCGCCGCCGCGCGGGCCGCCGTGGCCCGCCACGCCGGGATCACACCGTGCCGTCGCGGAGACGGCAGCCCCTCGACCTTCGCCATGATCGCCGTCACCGCGTCGCCGTGCGGTTCGATCGTCCCGGCCGGCTCCAGACCACCCGCGATCGACCGCAGCGCCGCCGCCATCGACCTGGCTTCCGCGCTGCTCGAGAGGAGGGTTTCGAGCCGACGCGCCTCAGCCGGCGTCAACTCTCCCTCGAGGTCTCTCTGCATCAGTTCCAGGTCGTGTCGGTCCAGCATGGTCCTCTTCCTACGCCTTCTCGTCCGCAAGCAGTTCGCATAACCGCTGGCGCGCGCTGAACAGTCTCGACTTCACGGTCTTTTCCGGAACCTTCAGCGCCGCCGCCACCTGCTCGTAACTCATCTCCGCGAAGTGCCGCAGGACGATGACGTCACGCTGCTCGGTGGACAGCGCCAGGAGCGCCCGCCGCACCCGTGTCCGCGTTTCCGCCGAGGCGACGAGATCGGCCGGGCCTGCCGGCGCCGCCAGGTCCTGATCGAGCGGCTGCATCGGCCGTCTCGCGCGGAGCGTGTTCAAGCACTCGTTGACGAGGATCCGATAGATCCAGCTGAAGAACTTGCGCTGCCGGTCGCAGCTTGCCAGCGCCTGATACGCCTTCAGAAACGCCGTCTGGGTCGCATCCCGGGCTTCCTCCCGGTCGCCCAGCAGCCTGGCCGCGACCTTGAAAAGGGGACCGTGATAGCGCTCCACCAGGGGTGCGAACGCCGCGCTGTCCCCGTCGAGGCACCGGCCGATGAGCCCGTCCTCGTCTTCTGTGCTTATCTGTAAATACACGGAGGTCTCTGAAAAGTTGGAGGGCGACTTATAGCACATCGTTCCGGGGCGGTATGATGGGGGCGCTGCTGTGAGCGATCCGAGAATGCCCGCCGGCCGCCACGCCCA
>DATLXP010000220.1:0-11265 GCA_035575695.1 Vicinamibacterales bacterium | reverse complement strand
CACCTGCATGCCCGTTGACCGGTCGAACATCGTCATCCCGAGACGCCGAAGCCGCACGGTCATGCCATAGACCGACCCATTCACGGCCGTCGTATTCGGTTGTTCGGTATGAGGAAACGCGGTGCCGCTCGAGATCTCCGGCAGCGCGTGCGTCAGAAAGTCGATCGTCGGCCTCGTGCCCTGGGTGAGCAGCGTCGCCCCAACGAGCACGAGGCCCAGTGCAGCTGTCCACGCGAGCACGCGCCAGCGCCGCGCGGCGGCGAGATAGACGAGGATGATCCCCGGGAAGATCTTTGCCGCAGCGGTGTACGCGAGCAGCGCCGCTCCCGCGGGCAGCCGGCGCGAGGCGATCAACATGCAGGCGAGCCCCGCCAGCGGGGCGGCCGTCGCCTGGAAATTCCCCTGCTGCAGGGTGTACAGGACAGGGGGGGCCGCGAGGAGCAAGGAACCGCCCGCGAGAGCGAACGCGCCACCTGCCTGTCGGACCCACGCCGCCACCGCGACGACGGTTCCGACCAGGACGAGCGCCTGGAAGACGAACCACAGCGCCCGAAAGCGCAAGAAATCGCCTGAGATCGCGTGAAGCACCTGCGGGATCAGGAGAAACGGCGGAGGGTAGTGATAAAAATCCACCTTCAGCGGACCGATGAAGCGCGGCTGATACCGAGTCCCTTCGTAGATGTTGTGCCCGCCTTCCGCCAGGAACCTCGCGGCCTCCGCATACGACGACATGCAACTGTGTTGCGTTCGGAAAGGGTCCCCGGGGCTCATCGAGAACCTGGCGTGATGCGGATCCGCGATGAACACGCTGAGCGACGCAATCTGGACGACCGCCGCCAACGTGCAGCCAAGGATCGTTAGACTCAATGCGCGGCTGCTGACCAGCGCCGCACCGACGGATCGGTCGAGTAGTGCTGACAGCGGCGCCGACAGCGCAGTGGCGACGAGGGCGCCGACCGGAACCGCGGCCCCAAGCGGAAGCCCCAGCCCCAGGCCGCCGACGATCATCACCGGCCACAACCAGAGAGCGAGTCCTGAAAAAATCCAGATGCGCATCAGTGGCGCATTGTAATGGAGATCTGTCCGAAGCCAGGGCGTGTCGGACGTCGGGAGCGAGCTGAGTGGAGAGTGCTAGCCGGCGCGGCGGAGGAGCGAAAACACCTGCGGCGGAACCTGTCGGTCGCTGGACAGGCTGATCACCGGGATGTGTGCGGTCACCGGGCAGGTCGTGATCAGGCGGCGCGTCTCGGTTGCGTCGAGATCGGCGAGCGAGTCATCAAGAAGGATCAGGTCCGGAATCTGACACGAAGCCTTGACGATCGCCTCGAATCCAGTACGGGCGACCGACACGTCGCATCCGGCAGCGCGGAGCTCAGATTCGCGACGCCCACGGGACTCGGCATTACCGTCAGCAATCAGGACATGCTGAACAGAGGCGGAAAGACTTACTGTCCCCAGGCGGACACTAGACATGTCGTTCGTAGGCAGATAAGACATTGGCCCCACCTTTCGCATCCTCGGCGGCGCGAGTAGCAAGAAGCCTGCCTTATGGGTCAGTTACGGAGGGCGCGATTGATTCCGACGGCGACGAGTGCCCCCGCAACCGCTGAGATCGCGTCCACATCCGTGATCCGGCCGTGAGGGTCGAACAGGGCCACCAGTAGGATCCCGGCAAAGCCGCCCGCAATGGCCCAGAGCACCATTTCAACCGCAGTGAACAGCGGTCGGCGGGGACAGCGGTGAGATTCCGTCAGGTGCCCCTTGCATCGGGGACATGTCGCCATGGTGTAGATGGTGAAGGAGGAAGCCGGCGCCACGATAGCACAGTGGCGGCGTGCGAGCTATCGCCGCGTGATAGCATGGCGCTTCCCACGGGCCGGTAGCTCAGTGGTAGAGCATTCGACTTTTAATCGAATGGTCGCGGGTTCGATCCCCGCCCGGCCCACCACCCACCTCGCTAGTCGCGACCAGACGACTCGCCGTACCCCTTGTCATAACCCGCTCGAAATCCCTCGCGATAGCGCTCCTGATACTGCGCGCGGCTTCCGAACGTCGTCCGGTACCCTCGCGTCGCTGCGCGGTACCTGCTGAATCGAGACGGATTCGCTGGCACGCGGGCGCGGCCGTCGGTCAACCCTTCACGGTAACCGTCGTTGTGGCCGTTCCTGAATGACGCGTCGCCGTCATTCCCGACCTGGCGCTCGTCGCGCGGGACCGCCCGGCTCCGGGGCCGGCGGCTTTCGGCCTCCCGCTCACGGCGCTCCCGTTCGATACGGTCCCGGTCGCGACGCTCCCGGTCGCTCCGGTCTCCCAGGATTCCACCGAGCACCCCATCCCGACGGTCTCGGTCAGCCCGCCGATCTTTGTCGCGGTCATCGTTCTCGTCATCATCGTGATCAACGCGATCGTCCCGGTCATCACGCCGGCGGTCGCGGTCGCCGTAGATGACCCGGGCATCGGAATCGCCGGCCGCGATGGCCCGGGCTTCCGCGCAGCTGGTCGGCGCGGGCTGGTGCCCGGGAGGACGCCCCTCGTACCAGACTCGGCATTCGCCAGCCCCCGGCAGATGCCCCGGCGGAATCCCTTGTGAAACCTGGTGTTTGTTCTTGTGCTTCCCCTTATGCTTGTTCTTCCCGTGCCCGCGCCCTTGCGCGTCGGCATCGGAGAGGGATCCAGTGACCGCCAGGATCAAAGCGGCAAGTGCGACGTGTCGAATCATGGACAAGGCCTCCGCGTCCGCCTAGTGCACAGGGTATGCCCGCGAAAGCCGCTCTGAGTTCGTCGCGGCTGGTGTTGAGGTGTCCTCTGGCGCGACCATGATGGTGGGCAGGGACGTTCGTCAGGAACAAATATGAATGTGCCGACGTACCTGGCGGCTCTCGCTGCCTGCGTCCTCCTGGCGCTGGGCCAGCACGAAGGGCTCATACGAGGCTTCGATGGCAAGCCCGTTCCGGCGGAGCTGATCGACCGTGCCGCGCAACGGATGATGGCCGAGGCGAAGGTCCAGGGGCTCGCCATGGCAGTGATCGACGACGGCCGGGTGGCTTTCGTGCGCAGCTGGGGACGTCGCAACGTCGAGAAGAAGCTGCCGCTCGAGATCGACACGATCATGTATGGCGCGTCGCTGACGAAGTTCGCCTTTGCCTACATGATCATGCAGCTCGTCGACGAGGGGACTCTCGACCTCGACAGATCAGTGGCCGCCTACTTGCCCCGGCCCCTGCCCGAGTACCCGTTCTACGAGGCGCTGCGGGGGGATGAGCGATGGCGGAAATTGACGCCGCGCGTGCTCCTGAGTCATACGAGCGGTCTCGCCAACTTCGCATTCCTCGAGCCGGACGAGAAGATGCGCTTCCACTTCGACCCGGGCACGCGCTACGCCTATTCGGGCGAGGGGCTCATCCTGTTGCAGTTCGTGCTGGAAACCGGCCTGGGACTGAAAGCCGGGGACGAAATGCAGCGGCGGGTGTTCGATCGCTTCGGCATGACGCGCACGAGCATGATGTGGCGCGCGGACTTCGCCGAGAACCTCGCGGACGGCTATGGGATCGACGGAGCCTTCGAAGCGCACGACAAGCGCAGTAAGCCGCGTGCGGCAGGATCGATGGATACGACCATTGCGGACTTCGCGAGGTTCGTCGCTGGCTTCGCGAGGGGTGAGGGTCTGTCGAAACGGTCGCGCGCCGACATGATCAAACCACAGACGGCGATCCACACGCCGGCCCAGTTCCCGACCTTCCTGGAGACCACCTCACCCGCGATGAGGGCGATCAAGCTGTCCGCCGGCCTGGGTGTCATCACTTTTGAGGGCCGCTTCGGACGCGCGTGGTTCAAGGGGGGTCATAACGACACGACCGCCAACCAGGTGATCTGCGTCGAGAAGCGCCGACAGTGCGTCCTGTTCCTGTCAAACGACGTGCGCGCGGAGAGCCTCTACCAGCGGTTGACCGAAGCCACGCTCGGCGACCCTGGGATGCCGTGGTCGTGGGAGGGCTACACGCCCTTCAAATAATTTTCTGGCCGAGCGCCGACGACGCCAGTTCCGCGCCGAGGACCGCAGTCATGTTCCGATCGTCGAGGATCGGATTCACCTCGACCAGATCCAGGGCGCGCAGCAGGCCGGAATCCGCCACCATCTCCATCAGCATGTGCGCTTCGCGATAGTCGAGCCCCCCCTTCACCGGCGTTCCGACCCCGGGCGCGATCGAGGGGTCGCAGACGTCGAGGTCGAACGAGACGTGGAGTCCTGAGGTCCCCGAGCTCGCAAGGCTGATCGCCTGCTCGACGACCGACGCGATCCCCGCGCGGTCGATATCCTTCATGGTGAAGACGTGAACCTTGGCGGCGCGCACGATCTCTTTCTCGCGCTCGTCCAGGTTGCGAATGCCGATGAGGACCGTGTGCTCCGGGAGGACCTTCGGTGTGAAGCCGCCGATTCGAGCCAGTTCCGCCGGCTCCGGGCCGAGCAGCGCCGCCAGCGGCATCCCGTGCACGTTGCCGCTGCCGGAGCTCGCCGGGGTGTTCATGTCGCCGTGGGCATCGACCCAGATGAGGCCGATGCGATGACCGTCCCGCCGTGCGTATTCCGCAGTCGCGGCCACCGAACCGGCCGCCAGGCTGTGATCGCCTCCGAGCACGAGGGGCAACGCGCCTTTCTCGAACGCCGCGAGCGACGTCTTGAACAACTTGTCGCACACGCGCGAGATGTCGCGGATGTATTTCTTGCGCGGATCCCCCTCGGACTTGACCTCCGGGATGGGGGCCACGAGATCGCCGTGATCGACGATGGGAGCCCCGAGACTGCCCAGGCGCTCGGCCAGGCCCGCGATCCGAAACGCGGACGGACCCATGTCGACGCCGCGTCGATTACCGCCGAGGTCGAGCGAAACGCCGATGATGTGGACGGGCCTCATTATGTCAGTGGGAAATGTACCATAGGGGCGGCGGGTTGACTAAGGCGTTAAGTGTCAGATACCATGAGGTTTGCGGGCGTCGACGAATCGGTCGCCTGAGCGGGCGGACACGGCTAAACTGTTGAAGGAGCGCGGCAATGAAGCGGTTCGATGTAGGGTCGAGGGTCGTTGAGCCGACCTACGGATTGGGTTCGGTCATTGCCGTCGAGGACAACTACACGCGCGTCCAGTTCGACGAACACGGCGCCAAAAAATTTCTGACGTCGATGTCGCATCTCGAGCCGAGCGACGAGCCGGCACCCGCGGGTGTGCGCAAGGTCCGCAAGAAGCGCGTGCCGAAGAAGGCCGCCGCGGCCGTCGAAGCCGCCGAGGAATAAACGCCGAACGCGACCCGCGCGCCGCAGCGCCTCAGCGCCTCAGCGACACAGACATCCCTTCGCCCGAGGGGGAGACGATGGTGGTCCAGAGCGACGGATGCTTCTGGACCACGTCGAGAAAGTCACCCATCTCGTTCCGCTTGTTCACCACGTTGTGCGCGATGAACAGGCCCCCTTTGTCCAGCCGCGGGTAGACCATCTCGAAGAAGCGCTTGTAATCGCGCTTCCATGCGTCGAGGAAGACGAAATCGAACGTCCCCTGCGTCTTGGGAATCTGCTGGAACGCGTCGCCGCTTATGACCTGCACGATGTCGGAGAGGCCGGCGCGCCGGAGGTTCGCGGTCAGCTCCTTCGCGCGTTGCGGGTCGTACTCGATCGTCACGAGGCGTCCGCCGGTCTCGCGCAGCCCCAGGCCGATCCAGATTGCGCTGTATCCGCTCGCGCCCCCGATCTCGAGCGCCCGTCGCGCGCCGCTCGACGCGACCATCAGGCGCAGAAACCGCCCGTCCTCCTCGGACACCGCGAATTGCCCCCTGTCCTTCGATTTGATGTCCGCGAGGATGCGGGAATGGTCCGGCGCCTGCGCGGTGAGCCCGACCACCGCGGCAGTGACGAACGAAACGGCCAGAGCAAGCCTGCTGATGATGTTCATCGTGTGTTGAAATCCGACGTCTGAAAAGTTTCGAGGCTCAGAGTGTACTCGCGGCGGCACCCGCGGTCGCCCGGCCGTCGGCGATGCAGTCCGGCACGCCGACGGATCTGAAACCGCCGCCGGTCACGAAGAGGCCCGGCAACGTCGCGATCCTGGCGTCGAGCGCCGTCATGCGCGCGGGATGTTCGACATCGTGCTGCGCACCGGCGTCGCGCCAGCGATACACCCGGGCGAATCGCGCCGGCCCTTCGATCGACAAGACCTTCGACAGCTCTCTCGTCGCGGTGTCGACGAGCGCCTCGTCGTCGAGGTCCACCGCACCGGGATCCGTGGCGCCGCCGAAGAAGACGCGGAACAGCGCCGCGTCCGCGGGCGCGCGTCCCTCGAACTTCGAGGAGATCCATGTGCAGGCGTTCATGCGAACGGCGGAGCGCGCTCGCGCGACGACAAAGCCGGTGCCCTGCAGGGGATGCCGTACCGCGCCGCGCGGCCAGGCGAGCACAACGCTCGCGGTCGAGACATACGCGGTGCGCGCACAGAGCGCTGCGGCCGCGGGATCGACCGTCGCGAGCATCTCCGCGGCGGCATGAGCGGGGGCTGCGAGGATGACGGCGGCACACGGGAACTCGCCGTCCGGCAGGCGCACGGTCCAGCCGCGCGCGAGCGAACGCACGGGCGCGTTCAGGGCCACCGAGTCCGGGGGCAGTCGCGCGTGGAGCGCGTTCACCAGGTCGCCCATGCCTCCAGACAGCGACCGGAACGCTCCACCCGGGTCGCCCGTTGCCGCCACCCGCCGGACCCAGTGCAGCACGCTGCCGGACGCCTCGGCATCGGCCAGCCGCGGCATAAGGGCACGCAGCGAGAGCGCGTTGACGTCCCCCGAGTGGATCCCCCCGAGCAGGGGCTGCGCCAGCAGATCGACGGTGGCCCGGCCGAAGCGGCGCGCGAAGAACGCTCCGATCGATTCGCCGTCACAGGCGCGACGCGGCACGAGGGGCTCGAGGGCCACGCGCGCGCGTGCGTGCATGGGCAGGAGATCGAAGGCGATCAGTCCCCGCCAGGTGGCTGGCAGCCCGAGCATCGACGGTGATGGCAGCGGATGGAGGCGCCCGGCGTGAAGAACAAACGCGGTCCGGGGCGTCCTGGTTGGAATCAGTCGGGATTCGAGGCCGAGTTCCACGCACAGATCGAGTCCCGCGCGCTTCTGCGCCAGCATCGAGTCGGCCCCGGCGTCGATCGTGAAGCTGTCCGCGTGGTCCGTCCGAATGAGCCCGCCGAGACGAGACGTCGATTCGAACAGCTTGAAGGGAACGCCGCGCACCGACAATTCATAGGCCGCCGAGAGCCCGGCAATCCCTCCCCCGACGACAGCAATCATCCGATCGCGGTTTCGCGATGCACGAAACGCGCAAGCTCCTGGACATGCTCGAGAGGCGTGGGTGGGTGAATGCCGTGTCCGATGTTGAAAATGTGTCCCGGCCGTCCGCCGACCCGTCTCAACACGTCGCGCGCGCCGTCACACATCCGGTCGATGGGCGCGAGGAGCATCACCGGGTCGAGGTTCCCCTGCACGGCGCGCTCGGGCCCGAGCCTCGCCCATGCCTCATCGATCGGCTGGCGCCAGTCGAGGCCGATGACGTCTCCACCGGCTTCGGCAAGGTCGGTGAGGATGGCCGACGCCCCCACGCCGAAATGGATCAGAGGCACGCCGGTCCCCTTCAGGCGATCGAAGATCGATCGCGTGTGGGGGAGGGCGAACTCCCGATAGTCATTGCGCCCCAGGGCGCCGGCCCACGAATCGAAGATCTGGAGGGCCTGGACGCCTGACTCGACCTGGGCCAGGAGAAAATCGGCGACGACATCGGAGAGCCGGGCGCACAGTCGATGCCAGGCCGCCGGCTGCGCGTACATGAACGCTTTGGTGTGCGTGTAGGTGGTCGACGGCCCCCCTTCGATCGCATACGCCGCCAGCGTGAACGGCGCCCCGCCGAACCCGATGAGCGGAACCCGGTCGCGCAGTTCGTGACGCAGCAGCACGATCGTCTCGAGGACATGCCCGAGCGCTTCGCGGGGATCGAACGTCCGGAGCCGGTCCACGTCGGCCACGGCACGAATGGGGTGTGCGATCGAAGGGCCCTCGCCTTTGACGAAGTCGAAATCGAGCCCGAGAGGCGTGAAGGGAAGGAGCAGATCCGAAAACAGGATCGCGGCGTCGACCTCGAGCTTCTCCACGGGCTGAAGCGTGACGGCGACCGCGAGCTCCGGCTGGCGACAGATGTCGAGGAGCGTGAAGCGCTCCCGGAGCGCCCGGTATTCGGCCATGTAGCGGCCGGCCTGGCGCATGAACCACACCGGGGTGGCGTCCACCGGTTCCCGCCTGCAGGCGCGGAGGAAGCGGTCGTTCACTGCGACACCAGCGATTTGGCCAACGCGATGAGATCTTCGAGCCACAGAGGCTTGAACCGCAGGGACGCCCCCAGCGTCTTCAACTCCTGGTGGATGGCTTCGGGGAGGAAGTAGTCACCAGTGACGATCGCGACCGGCGTGTCCTGGAGGTGGGGCCGCGCCCGGACCTGCCGGAGGAACTGGATGCCATTGGTGATGGGCATCCGCATGTCGAGGATGATCGCGTCGGGCCGGATGGTGTCGGCCAGCTCCAGGCCGGACTCGGCGTTGAGCGCCGTGGCCACGTCGAAGCCCTCCAGCTTGAGCATTCGGGCAAAGGTGTCGGTCACCGCCCGGTCGTCGTCGACGATCAGAATGGTCCGGGTCAACGAGTCGGTCGAGTGAGTTTCAGCCGCGGCGATCACGGTAACATTCTGAGCCGCGAGCAGATGGGCGTCAAGGGTGTCCGCTCGGCCCTTGTGGTTCGGCATATACAGGTCAGGGCAAACGCGCTAGAATCCAGCGTTCCCCTCACGGATTTACCGTTTGTTTCTCGGGAGGTTGAGTGAGCCCGATCCTCGTCCGGCCGGTTCGCGAGCAGCTCGAACACGACCGCGTCATCCGGCTGCTGCTGATCCGCCTCAAGAAGCATCACGACGTTGTCGCCAATATTGGTGCGGACCAGACGGTACCCGTCAAGATCGGTCCCGTCCAGATCTTCCCTGACCTCGTGCTCACCAACGCCGACAAGGGCCAGAAGCTGGCCGGTACTGTCGAGGTCGAGACGGCTGAATCCGTCAACCATCTGGAAGCGATGGCGCAGTGGGCCCACCTCGGCCGGGCCCGCGTGCCGTTTCACCTCTATGTGCCTGCCGGTTCGGTCGAGATAGCCCGCCGGCTGGCGACCGAGAACCACGTAGCTCTGGCGGAGCTCTGGAGTTTCCACACGATCGGCGACCAGACCCGCTTCACGCTGGTGCACCGTGCCCCGGTTCCGGAGCCGAGGCGTGCCGCTGCGCCCCGGAGCGCGACCAGGTCGAAAGGCTCCGCCGCCAAGGCGAAGACTGGGGCAGGAAAGACAAAACCGAAGACGGCCGCGAAGAAGACCGCTCCCAAGCCCAAGCCCAAGCCGAAGGCCAAAGCAAAGGCGCAGAAGAGGAAGTAGGCCCTGCCTCATCTCAGGTTCAGCCGCGACAAGCGCGGCTACGAGAGCACCTTCGTCGTCCACACCGACGACCGCACGGGCAGGGGACGGTCGCGGATCCTCTATTGGTTTCGCACGCCTGCCGGCGTCAAGGTCGGTCGCTCGGCGCTCGATCAGGACGCGATCCGTTTGATCGAGGAGCACAACCGGGATATCGCGTTCGACTGGACCCGCATCTTGAAGGGAGGGGGAGAAGACCCCCAGCCCGAACGGCGGCCGCCGCAACGTACCCAGGTCCCGCGGACGGACCGTCAGCAGCGGCAGCCGCGCCAGACGCCGCCGGCGGCCGCGGTGTCCTCACCCGCGGTGTCCTCACCCGCGGTGTCGGCACCTGCCGTGTCGGAGGCCGGTCCTCCACCTCAGCCGGGAGTACCGGGTGCGCACGCGGCTCACGCGACAGAGTTCTCGGTGCCCCTGGACGACGGCCCGATCACGGCGGCGCACGGGAAGCTGGGCTCCGAGGGCGTCTTGCGGTTGCGCGCACGCTATGCGGAGATGCTGACACGGATCGGGGAGCGGGTCGTGGAACCGGAGCGGCAGGTCGAGCTGAAGACGCTCGCCGAGCGTCTAAATCCTGACGCGTGGGTTACGCATGCGGATGTTCTGGCCGGTCTCGATTCGTACGAGTCGACGTTCGAAGCACTACGGTCGGTTGTCGGGCACGGGCGGCGGCGTCCGCGGCGGCGGACCGGGCCTGCACCAACGGAGTAAGTCTTTGTATAATCAGGATATGCAGCACATATTTTCGCGGCGGACGCTCTGCGCGTTGGCGCTCGTCATTGGTGTCGTTGGGCCGCTCGGTGGCATCCGACCGCTCGGGGCTCAGGCGCCGGCGACGCAGCCCCCACCGGCGCAGCCGCCGCGCG
This sequence comes from Vicinamibacterales bacterium, assembly GCA_035575695.1. Classification (GTDB taxonomy): domain Bacteria; phylum Acidobacteriota; class Vicinamibacteria; order Vicinamibacterales; family 2-12-FULL-66-21; genus JACDCA01. The sequence continues at coordinate 868 of DATLXP010000220.1, read as the reverse complement.
AGATCATTCGCCGTCAACTCGACGTGATCACGACCGACGTCGTCGTTCGCGACAATGCGGGGCAGTTTGTCGCCGACCTGAAAAAGGGCGACTTCGACGTATTCGAGGACGGCGTCCAGCAGGAGGTTGTGTCGTTCGTGCTGACCCACGGCGGGCGCATCTATAACCAGACGGTGCCGGCGCCGCCCAAGCAGCGCGAGGGGATCATCCTGCCGCCGTCGCGCCCGACCAATGACGCCGCCGGGCGTATCTTCATTATTTTTGTCGACGACCTCCATCTCGACTTTCGTAACACGGGTCGCATCCGCGACCTCTTCAAGAAGATTGCGCAGGAGCTCGTGCACGAAGGAGACATGTTCTCGGTCGTGTCCACCGGCCCTTCGTCGATCGAAATTCCCCTCAGCTACGACCGCCGCCGCCTGGACGAGGCGATGAAGAAGATCGCGGGCAACGGACTCAAGCCCCAGGAGATCCTGGAGGCCCCCGAAGGAGCCGACGGCCCGGCGGAGTTGAAATACCGGGCGCACGTCGCTTTCTCGACCGCGTACGACATGCTCCGTCAGCTCGAGCAGGTGCACAATCGACGTAAGGCGTTCGTGTATATCAGCAACGGCTACGACTTCAATCCGTTCGCCGACAGCCGCCAGAAGGCCAACAACGAGCGCTTCCAGCGGTTCTCGCGGACGGGGGAAGATGAGGGGTCGAACCAGAGCGACACGAATCCGTTCTCGAATCAGAACAACCGTTTTGCCGAGGCGGACCTCATCTCCCAGCTCGCCGAGCTCACCCGGCAGGCCAACCGCGCCAACGCCTCGCTGTATACGATCGATCCGCGCGGCCTCGTCGGCATGCCTGATCTGGATGAAAA
>DATLXP010000219.1:0-5646 GCA_035575695.1 Vicinamibacterales bacterium | reverse complement strand
GCGCTCAGCACCAGCTGGATGTTCGGATCCTCCAGGATTTCCTGTTCACTCCGGGCGAGCTTCGCCTGGGGGAAACGTTTGACGAACGCGGCGGCGAGGTCCGGTTCCCTGGCGAACACCGACACGAGCCCGCCACCGCCGCGCAAGACGGCGGTGGTCTGCCCGTAGATGTGCCCGTGATTCAAGCCGATCACACCGAACTTGATGCGCGGCGCGCGGTTCGACGCCAGGGTGGGGCGCTCCTGCCGCGGCCTGGCGTGCGCGACGAGGGGCGACGTGGCCGATGCAACAGTCAAGGCAGCGGCCGAGCCCACCAGCCGGCCGAGGAATTCTCGCCGGCCGACGTCGTCTTTCTTCATGATTCTCTCGCCGGGCCGCGTTAGAACCGCAGCCGCAGCGCGAACCGGAGCTGACGTTCGGTCGCTTGCGCGGACGTAATCTCCGTGTAGCCGTTCAAGTTGATGATCGTGCCGTCCGCCGCCCGTGTTGCGCTCGAGGCATTGGCTCCGGGATTGTTGAACGCCGGCCTGTTGGTGACGTTGAAGACCTCCGCGCGGAACTGCATCGTGTAGCGCGACGCGATCCTGAAATCCCTGAACAGGCTCGCATCGAGGTTCATGAGGCCAGGACCGCGGAGTGAATTACGGCCGCTGTTCCCGAAGCGCACCTCGGTCACCGGCGCGAACGCCGCGGGATCGAAGTAGCTGTTGCCGCGGCCAACGCCGCCGAGAATCGTGACGGTCGGCAGCACCTGGTCCGCTGTCTGCGAATTGCCTGGCGCGTTGAGCGATGTGCCGGCCGAGGTCACGGTGAACGGCGTTCCGCTCGTGGCGCTGAAGACGCCATTGAGCTGCCAGCCGCCGGCAATCAGGGCGGGCAGTCCGTCGTTCGCCCACTTTCTGCCGGATCCGAACGGAAGCTCGTAGACCCCGTAGAGCTGCAGATTATGCGGACGGTCGAAGTCGGCGCGCGCGCGGTTGCGCTCCCACTCTGGCTCGTAGTTCCAGATCAGGCCTGAATCACTGTTGTCGGCGTAGTTCATAGCCTTGGAGAACGTGTACGACAGGCCCAGCATGGAGCTGCCCGAGAGGCGCCGCGTGAGCTGCGTCTGCAACGAGTCGTACGTCGCGTCCCTGAACGGCATCAGGCTGTTGATGTTAGCGGTGCGCCCGAACTGCGGGAACAGGGCACGTCCGGCGGCGCCTCCGCCAGGGCCCGCCGCGTTGATGTTCACGTTGGCGGTCTGCCGGATCGCGCGTGTGCCGACGTAGGCGGCCTGACCGACAATGCCCGCGCCGATTTCGTGCTGCACCGTCGCGTTGAACGACTGAATGTAGCCGCGATTGAAGTCGGCCGGAAACGTCTGGGTGCCGACCGTCTTCGGCAAGACGAGCACGCCCTGGCTGAGGTCCGGCAGGGCCACCGCCGGGATACCGGTTCGCAGCGATCCCGCGGCCTGGAAGGTGGAGGCGCCGGAGAACTGCGAGGAGATCGTCGCCGGGTAGGCATCCCGGAGATTTCGGAATGAATTGGGATCGACGCTGATGCCGAACCCCACGCGTGCGACGGTTTTCTCCGTCACCCGATACGCAATCCCGAGGCGCGGGGCGAGCTGTCCGCTCCCGACGTCGACACCCGCGTTCTGCGGGTTGCCGCCGAGCCCTCCCACGATCACCTCGTCGGTGATCGGGTCATACCGCTCGCCGCCCCGGTCCGCGCGCGTCGCGAACGGATAGTACTCGTACCGCATGCCGTAGTTCAGCGTCAGCTGCCGGTTGATCTGCCACTGGTCGCGCGCGTAGACGCCGTAGGATGGCATGCGCACCGACGCAGGGTTGACGAACTGAAGGTCCTTGCCCATGCTCTGCGGAAGACCGAGCAGGAAGTCCGCGAATCCGTTGTAGACCGTGGGGGCGGCACCTCCGCGCAACGAGGTCAACCCTCCGGTGAAGTTGAAGCCGCCGCGCGGACCAAACGCCGCCTGAGGCTGAAAGTGGTTGATCGTGTAATACGTGTACTCCGCGCCGAAGCGCATCCAGTGCGAACCCTTCAACCAGCTCAGATTGCCGACTGCCACGTACTGGTTATCGCTGAACGAGAACGGATTGGAGACGTTCGGGTTGCCGAGGGCAGAGAACCCCGTGATGTTGAAACGCGGATATCCCCCCTGCAGACGGTCCGGCCCGTTCGTGCCCGGTATCCCCAGCGTCTCGAGGCCGTGGTTGGTGCCGATGTCGATGTTCTCCGCACCGAGCCGCTGCCGCGTGAATCCGAAGTTGGCATCGAGCAGCACGTTGTTGGACACCGTGTAGGTGGCGCCGACGGCGGTGCTCTGGATCCGGCCAGGCGCGCGCCCGGGCTGTCCACCGTTCAGTGCGTCCCCGCCGGCCGCGCCGAGCGATGGCGGATCGAAAATGTCGCTCGGTGAGATGGAGTAGCGCGCGAAGACGGATCCGCGCGTCCCCGGGTTGTAGTTCACCTTGAAGTCCAGGTTGTCGCGATCGAATTCGTACGTGCCGGTCGCGAAGTAGTTGCGCGGGAACGTTGCCTGGTTCGGCGCCGGGAGCAGCAGGATCATCTTGAGCGCCGCGGGATCGATACGATTGGCAGGAATCTTGTTGTCCGGGAAGAGTTGCCGTCCTGAGCCGTCAGGATTGCCGGTGTTCGGATCGTAAATCAGCGCGCCGGTTCCCGAGAAGTCTCCCGAACGCAGTAAGTCCGTGGGGATCGTGCGTTCGGCTGAGGCGGTCTGCCGGCGCGACGTCCGCTCCCAGTTACCGAAAAAGAACAGCTTGTTCTTCTTGATCGGCCCACCGAACGTACCCCCGTACTGATTGAAGAGGTTCTTGGGGATCTCATTGCCGACGAAGAAACGGTTCTTTGCGCGCCACGCACTGTTGGTGTGGAACGCCTGGCCGCTGCCGCGAAACTCGTTCGTTCCTGACTTGATCGATACGCTCACGGCCGCGCCGCCAGCCATGCCCTGTTCGGCATCGAAGCTGTTGGTGACGATGTTCACGGTGTCCACCGCGTCGGCGGCCGGCACGTAGGCCATGATGTGCGGGAGCCAGGGGTAGCTCACCGTCGCGCCGTCGAGACGGGTGTTGTTGTTGGACCGTGACACGCCGTTGAAATTCGTGCCGAGGGAGCGCTGCGGGTTGCCCGCGTCGGAATGCAGTTCGACCGGAGGGCTCGCCCCCGGAATCAGCTTGTAGAGCTGCTGGAAGTTGCGACCGCTGCCTATGGGCAGATTCGTGACCTGCGCCGAGGTCAGCTGGGTGCTGACGTCTGCGCGCTCGGTTTGAAGGATGGTCTTCGCGGTGACGTTGACCGTCTCGCTCTGCCCCCCGACTTCCATCTGCACGTCAGCGCGGGCGATCGCGTTGAGTGTGACGGGCACGGCCCCCTTCACGTAGGACTTGAAGCCCGCCATGATCACCTTCAGGTCGTAGGTGCCTGCCTGGAGGTCACGAAACGCATAGGACCCGCTGCCGTCCGTCGTGGTTTCCCGCTGGAGGCCGGTGTCCTTGTTGGTGACCGTCACGGTCGCTCCCGGAAGCACGGCACGGGAGGGGTCCGCCACCTCGCCGACGAGGGACCCGTACAGGACCTGCGCGTGGGCCGAATGGGTGGCCAGGACACAGGCGACGCCCAGCAGCAGAATTCGGAGCAGTTGGACGGTGGATCGTGAATCGCTTTTCATGGCGGTCTCCGCTTGCGTGATCGGTTTCCTCGACAGGGCTTTTGTTTGAGGCTCGAACTTTAGTGACTGCCCAGGAGGCTGTCAAGTCTGACGCGGCACGCGGGACGACGACGCCCTGGCGCGCCTGCGCGTGGCCCTCCCGGCAGGTCCCGATGGGAGGCATATTGTTCATCTGTCGAAATAATGCCTCTGACACGAACGGCGGTACTCGGGGTGCGGAATGCGGCGTGCGGGATGGGGTGGCTTGGCGGGCGGCTTGCTGAGCTCTTGCCAGAATCGAAGGTTAGAGCCCGAAATGAGCACTTACTTCGATATCTACAGTTTTGGAGGGTGCAGATTCTGGGAGTTGCGCGATGCCGGTAATTCTCTCTTTTCGTGATCTCGATGTTTGGCGGTCGGGAATGGATCTGGTTGTCGAGGTTTACCGGGCGACAAACCAGATGCCCAGGAGCGAGATATATGGCCTGACCGCGCAGATGCGTCGCGCGGCGGTCTCAATTCCTGCAAACATTGCCGAGGGGCACAGTCGTCGGAGTGAAGGGGCTTTTTTGAATCACTTGAGAATCGCGCTCGGTTCTCAGGCGGAGCTCATTACGGAGATAGAAGCAGCAGCGCGGCTCGGTTATCTAAGTGGGGAAACCGAAGCCGCGCTGCTGAAGGATATCGATAGGATCCGACAGATGCTCCATGGACTCCGGCGCTCAATCGAACGCCGCAGGCAGGCCCTACTCTCCGGCGTTGTGTTCGGAGTCCTTCTTGGATCGCCGGCCTTCTTCGCGTAGTTCGTGCTCGTTGATCGACTCCGCGGCCTTGTGCTCCTCGGGGGCGATATCTTCGCCCTGGCGCTCACGTCCGGCTTCCTTGTACTGCCCAGGATTGACGTTGTTGTTCTTGCTCATGAGTCCTCCGCGGGAAACTCCTTCAAAGCCGCTGCCAGATGTCGAAGAGTCGGATCCCGCATCCCGCACCACGCATCCCGGCTCTATAATGGGTCTCCCTCCATGCACTTCCTCTCAAAACTGAACCCCGAGCAGAGCGAGGCGGTGCTCCAGACCGACGGACCTCTGCTGATTCTGGCGGGAGCCGGGTCCGGGAAAACACGCGTCATTACCTATCGCATCGCCTACCTCATCGGTGACGGGCACGCCCGCCCGGACGAGGTGCTCGCCGTGACCTTCACGAACAAGGCATCGCAGGAGATGCGCGAGCGCGTGCAGCACCTGATAGGGGACGAGGGCTCCGGCGTCTGGCTGTCGACGTTTCATGCGCTCTGCGCCCGGCTCCTTCGGCGGGAAGCGCCGAAGATCGGGTTGTCGCGCGACTTTGTCATCTACGATTCGTCGGACCAGGTCGCCGTCGTGAAGCAGGCGGAGCGGGAGCTCGGCATCGACGACAAGTTCGTGCCCCCACGCATGGCGCTGTCACGGATCAGCCACGCGAAGAACCGAATGGAGGGTCCCGACTCCCTTCGCGGGACGTTCGACATTCGGGGGGAGCAGGTCGCGAGGATCTACGAGAAATACATCCAGGCCCTCAAGGACGCGAACGCGTTGGACTTCGACGACTTGTTGCTGAAGACGGTCGAACTGTTCGAGTCGTCCGAGCAGGTGCGCGGCTTCTACTCGAACAAGTTCAAGTACGTCATGGTGGACGAGTACCAGGACACCAACCGCCCTCAGTACATGCTCATCCGCCGGCTGGCGGAGGTCCACCGGAACCTTGCGGTCGTCGGAGACCCCGATCAGTCGATCTACAAGTGGCGCGGCGCGGACCTTCGCAACATCCTGGACTTCGAGCACGATTTTCCGGAGGCGAAGACGGTGCGGCTCGAGCAGAACTATCGCTCGACGCAGGTCATCCTCGATGCCGCCTCGGCAGTCATCAGCCAGAACCGCAATCGCAAAGACAAGCGTCTGTGGACGGACCGCAAGGGCGGGTCGAAG
>DATLXP010000218.1:0-2927 GCA_035575695.1 Vicinamibacterales bacterium | reverse complement strand
CATCTCCTCCCGCAGCCCGGCTCCGAGGGAACCCATCTCCTGCCGCACGGCAGAAAATTCATCCCGCATCTCCGTGCGGAGTTGCAGAACCTGCGACTCGAGTTGGCCCATGCGCTTCGGCAGTTGTTCGAGTCTCGTCATGCGCTTCTCGAGGGTTTCGACTCTCTTTTCAAGCACTTGCAGCGCCATACGTCCTCCTCCAGATGATTCACACGCAGGAAATGCGGGCGAACGTGCGGAGGGGTATAGGCGAACTGAATGCCGGACGACGTTACCGTCGTCCGGGCGGAACGGTCAAGGACTCGTTCAATGGGGCAGGAGAAAAATACGGAAGCGCTCGAGTTCCGCCTCCAGCTCGCGCGTGAAGGTCCGATCGCGTGGTGCCGTGGACGCGACGTAGCCGAACTCGGACCGCAGTGTCCCCTTGTCGATGGACAGGTTCCCCCACCCGATCACGCGGTCGCGCCAGAGCATGGGCAGCGCGTAGTAGCCGCACTTCCGTTTTGCGGCAGGGGTGTACGCCTCGAAGCGGTAGGGCCATCCCCAGAACAACTCGAACCTGCGGCGGTCCCACACCACGGGGTCGAATGGGGCGAGCAGCCGCACCGTGTCGGCCACGGGTGTGTATGCACGCTCCCCGGCGAGCCTGCCCCCCGTAGCTTCGGCGAAGGGGGGCCAGTACCAGTCGATCCCGTCCACACGTTCGTGTGCGAGTCTTTCGCGCGCCCGGGCCAGTGCGCCATTCAGGTGCCCGCGCCATTGCGGCACCGCGTAGCGCAGCCGTCTCACGGCGTAGGAAAGCGACAGCGCCGGCAGCGGCGCGTACTTGTTCACCACGACGTCCACGAGTGCGTCCACGCGCTGACGGGGGGACCCGCCATCGGCTGCAGCCGGGTTTTCTCGGAAGGCATAGATGCGGATCCCGCGCTCCCGCCGCGCCACCCGAAGCCAGCCGCGGTAATGCAGGTGCTCCAGCAGCTGCGTCGTTGCGTTCGACGATCCGCCCCAGTAGTTGGTGACCGTCCCGTGGGAGAAGTGCGCGTCGACGTCGCGCGGGTGGACGTCTCCCCTCTCACGAACAAAGGCGAGCAACTTGTCGGTGCGTGTGCGGGGCGCTTCCGACAGCGTCGATTTTGTCCGTGGGTGCATCAGCGCGTGCACCTGGCTCGAGACAAAGCCGTAGTTGACGAGCACGTCCTCTTCAATCGGGAGCCTGGCGTAACGACGCTCGAGGTCCCCTGCCTGGTAGCCTTTCACGCGATGCCGCAGGGTCAGGTCCTGCGCTCGCGCGGGGGCCCGGATCGGGTCCGCCTGCACGAAGCCGAGCTTTTCGATGGCGCGTTGGAGGGTCACCGGCGTGAACAGGCTGCGGGAGACCGCGAATCGCCGAAGATCGTCGAGCGTCACTATCGATATTGTGTCGCGATACGCGGATTACACCTTGCCTCTGGTTTGCCGATCAGGCCGAACAGCACGCGCTCATCCGCTCACCCAGAGCAGGACGGCAAAGACGACGACGGTGACGGTCACGACGGCTTCCAGCCACTGCTGTCCTTTCATCACCGCGAGCTTGACGCGGACGAACCCTCCCAGCAGGTTGCCGAGCCCCAGTGCTACCCCCGCCGGCCAGTCGACGCGACCCGTGACGGCAAACACGACCACCGAGAGGAGTGTCAGCAGCATCACCGCAAACACTTTCACGGCGTTGCCGCGCACCAGGTCGAGCCCCGCGAGCGTCGTGACCGCCAGCGCGATGAAGCCGACGCCCGCCTGGATGAAGCCGCCGTACAGTCCGACGAGAAAGAATCCGAGCACGACGAGCGGATGGGAAGCGCTATGAGGTTCGCCGACCGTATCCGGCTGGCCGCGACGGCTCAGGAACGTGACCAGCGTCATCGCCAGCATGACCACGGAGAGCACACGTTGGAAGAGGACGTCCGGGACGTGCAATGCGGCCCAGACACCAATCGCCGCGCCCGCGAGCGCGGGGACGCTGACGGCGAGTGACCACCTGAGGGGCAGTACGTTGTGACGGTGAAAACCCACCACCGCGCTGACGTTCTGGGCCAGTACGCCCACGCGGTTGGTGGCGTTGGCGATGCCGGGCGGCAGCCCGAGAAATATCAGCAGCGGCAGCGTCAGGAACGACCCGCCGGCGGCGATTACGTTGATGACGGCGGCAACGAACCCGACGGCGAAGAGGGCCGAATACCCCAAAAGCGACACCGCGGGAGCTTACCTCGTCCACGTTTGGAGGGGCGACGAACGCAAAACCGCATGCGCAGAACTTCGGCGATCCGAAAACAGGTTGAACGCCGCTCTACCTAGCCATGTGCCCCGTGTCTCCTAACAGCGAAGGGGACAGCCACCATTTCGCCTGAACCGATCAGCGAAATGGAGGCAGTCCCCTTTGCTCGCACCCTTTCGCTTGTTTCCAAGGAAATGGTGGCTGTCCCCTACTTGCCTACGCGCAGCCGCTCGTGTTGCCGCAGTTGGCGCACTTGTAGCACGCGCCGCTGCGGATCATGATCGAGCCGCACGTCGAGCACGGCGGCGCGTCCTCCTGGTTCTGCATCGCCGCAAAGGACGATGTGCGAGGCGACGTAATCGCACCGGTCGGCGACGCCCCCGCGGCGGCGGCCACGTCCAGCGGCAGCTGCTCCGGCGTCGTCACGAGCTCCTCGCGGACGTTCACCCCCGCGCGGTACTGCGCGTCCTGCGACAGGAACTTCGACGCCATCCACCGGAAGATGTAATCGACGATCGACTTCGCGAAGCGGACGTCAGGGTTCTTCGTCATCCCCGACGGCTCGAAGCGGACGTGGCTGAACTTGTCCACCAGGTCCTGCAACGGCACGCCGTACTGCAGCGCATAACTGACAGCCTGCGCAAAGGCGTCGGCGAATCCACTGATCGTGGACCCCTCC
>DATLXP010000217.1:0-3664 GCA_035575695.1 Vicinamibacterales bacterium | reverse complement strand
CGACGCGGCACCTTGAACGTCAGCCTGGTCGTGTCACGGCCGTGCACCATCTTCGACTTGACCTTCCACTTCTTCACGACGAAATCGTGGTCCATGCCGGCGTCTTCGCTGCGCACCACGAGCCGCACGCGCTCGCCCGCGTGGAACAGCAGCGTCGGATTGGGCTCCCCCTTGCCGTCGAGGTAGAACGCCATGTCGCGGATGACGATCTGGACTTCGCGCCCCTTGTCGAGCTCGCTCGACGCGATCATTGGCAGCAGCGTCACGGCAAGCGCCGCGATGCCGATCACGATCCCGGCCGCAAGGGCCCTGTTCCTGGCACGTATCGTCATAGTTCGCTATCCAACCAGCATCCCCGTGAGGTACATCACGGCAAAACCCGCGAGCAGACCCAGCATCGTTGGTAAATGCACAAGTCGCTCCGACAACGGGCGTTCGCGGCCCATCTGCCGGGAGATCTGCACCACCACCTGGGCAATCGCGCCCACGCCGAGCCCGAGAAACAGCACCGTCAGCGCCCGCGAATGCACCAGCCCGCCGAGCCACGCCCCGAGGATCGTGGGGGCTCCGCCGATAACGCCGAGTTTCACCAGCGTCCAGAGGCTCGGCCGTTCCTTCGCCATCGGGGCGATGATCGCGAGACCCTCGGTCGCGTTGTGCAGCGTGAAGCCGATGATCAGCAGCGTCCCGAATGCCGCTTCGCCCAGCGCAAAGGCCGCACCAATCGCCAGCCCTTCTCCGAGATTGTGCAGGCCGATCCCGATGGCGATCATCAGCGACAACAGCGCCCCGGAGGGCACCCCCGAGGCGCGGAGGTGGGCACGGCGCCGGGACAGCCATCCGCCGAGCATCTCGAGCGCCAGGTACGCAACCGCCGCAGACGCAATAAACATCGCCACGCCCTGATAGGCCCCCGGCAGTGACGCAGACGACTCGAGACCTTCGTGCGATGCGTCGAGCAGCAGGAACAGCAGGAGGCCAATGGTGAAGGCGAGCACGACGTCGAGCCCGGTTCGGCCCATCCGTCGAATCACCGGAAACCACAGCAGACCGAGCGCGACCGGAATGACCCCGACGTAAATGCCAATCGCGGTGAACGCCAGAAGGTACCGGCGATTGGCCTCCGGAGACTTCAGGGCGACGGCAATCTCGTGCTCGAACTTGGTACCAGTCGACGTCAGGATCGCGAGGTGATGCGCCTCACCCGTCACCCATGGGTAGGGAATGGTCAACGTGACTGAGCTCAACCTACCCACCGTCAGCGGACCGTCCGCCGTGAATCCCCAGAACGCATCGTCCACCAGCACCTGCGCGATGGTGACCGGGTCCGGGCTTTCGTTCAGCACGGTGAGGAGAATCCCGTCCTGCCTGAGCAGCGTTCGTTGCACCGAGAGGATCTCGACGGGAGGGGCGTCGGGGTCACGGAGCATTTCCGTCGGACCGAATTTGATGATGGCAAACAGGACGCCGGCGAGAAGCACCAGCGGCAACAGGATCGCGACGGCAAGCCGGCCAGGGCCGAGCTGAGGGGCAGCGCTCTCGGGCGTTGCCGTGGTGTCAGGCGTCAATGCGGACCCCTGCGGCTTCGAAGAGCCCCATCCAGCCGAGCTCTGCAAACTCGCTCTGGTGGGCGTGGAACATGAACTTGCCCGGATACCTGAAGCGCGTCTCGAGGATCGCGCGCTCCCCCTGGCAGAGCATGACCGTGTCGGTGTTGTCGTCGGGCGTCAGGCGCGTGCCGGTGCGGTAAACGTCGAAGAACATGCCGTGCAGGTGCAGGCTGTTGATCAAGTCGAACTCGGTGACGTTGACCACGTGGATGCGGACCAGTTTGCCGACCTCGACGCGTATCGGCTCGTACATGAAGTGATGCGCGAGGGTATTGACCGCGTAGACCTCGTTGTCGGAATCGAAGTTGGTGTCGAAGCCGTTCATCACCATGATCAACTCGTCGGCTTCAGGGCGCGCCTCTTTCGGATCCACGATGAAGACGCCGTACAGCCCTTTGTGGATGTGGCGCTTGAGGGGCACCGCGTGGCAGTGGTACAGGTGCGTGCCGAACGGCTCCGCGTCGAACTCGTACACGAACGTGGCGCCCGGCATGACCTGGTGCTCCGGTAGCGAGCCGTCCATTTCCGGAGGATGCCATCCGTGGAAGTGAATCGTGTGCGGGTGCGTGCCCTGGTTCAAAAAGGTCACGCGGACGCGATCCCCCTCGCGCGCGCGGATCGTCGGGCCCGGCACCTGGCCGTTGAACGTCCAGGCGGGAAAGAAGACGCCTGGTGCGATCTCGATCTCCCGGTCCACGGCAATCAGCTGGTATTCGCGCAGTAGTGAACCGTCCGGGCGCGGGGTTTCCTTGTAATACCTCGCGCGGTCTTCGGCCGAGCGGTCGGAGAAATTCCACGCCCGCAGAAACGTCGACGGATTGAAGACACTCGTGTCGGCGCGGCCGACGGGGCCTGCGAGGTGGGACGCGTGCTCCATCGCGCCGGCCGAGTGCCCGGGCTGCTGACCTCCGACGGCCGATCCACGGAAGAGCCCGGCGGCCGCAGCGCCGAAACCGGCGAGCCTCAGCCACGAGCGTCGAGTGAGCGAGTTCATTTCGATAACCTTAATCTATTCTTTTGACAACTCAAAATAATAAATACTATGCTTCCAAGTCAAATTCATGCTGCCGTCCTACACCGTCGAAAACTATTTAAAAGCCATTTTTCAGGCACAGATCGGCCTCGGCCGCAGCGAGCTCGTCTCGATGGGACGGCTGGCCTCCGCCCTGGGAGTCGTGCCCGGCACGGCAACCACCATGGTGAAGACGCTGGCCGAATCCGGGCTCGTCAAGTACGAGCCCTATGCCGGCGTCCGGCTGTCGGCGGCGGGAGAAAAGCTGGCCGCGATGGTCCTTCGACGCCACCGGCTGATCGAGCTCTTTCTTGTGCAGGTCATGGGGATGAGCTGGACCGAGGTGCATGAAGAGGCCGAACATCTCGAGCACGCGGTGTCGGAGCGGCTCATCGACCGAATCGACGAAATGCTGGGCCGCCCGGTGGTCGATCCCCACGGGGATCCGATCCCCGATCCTCAGGGGGCATTCGACAGGCGGGAGTACGACACGCTGCTGACGTGCCCTGTCGGGGCCAGGGTGACGGTGAGCCGTGTCACCGATCAGGACAGCAGCTTTCTGCGATTCGTCGAACGCCACGACCTCAAACCCGGCAGCGTCGTCGCCGTCGAGGAACGCGATGAGGCGGCCGACAGTGTCCGCCTCAGGGGCCACGACAACCGCGAGATCACGATCGGCACGCGCGCGGCGTCCAAGGTGCTGGTCGAGGCCCTCCAGATCGTTCTGCTCTGCCTCCTGTTACCGCTGACGGCACTGGCACAGACGAGTCAGGCCGCGCCCACGCCGCCGCCGAGCGCAGCGCCGTTCGCGATTCTCGACAATTCGTTTCTCGTCGAGGAAGCGTTCAACCAGCCCACCGGGGTCTTTCAGAACATCTTCGGCTTCCGCAGGGGCGGAGGGGCATGGGAGCTCGCCTTCACGCAGGAATGGCCCGTCGGCTCGCAACAACACCAGCTCTCCTACACGGTGCCGGTCGTCGGCCACGCGTCGCGCAAGACGGGTGTTGGTGACGTCATGATCAACTACCGGTATCAGTTGTTG
>DATLXP010000216.1:0-3428 GCA_035575695.1 Vicinamibacterales bacterium | reverse complement strand
TCGCCGTGGTCAGACGCAGGTCGTACTGGCGGCCGAGCACCGTGTTCTTGTTCAACGCGTTGAACAGGTCGACGTCGAGATTCAGCTTGGCGCGACGATAGCCGAATTCCTTGCCGACGCGCAGGTCGAGCGATGTCACCGCCGGCAGGCGCCTGTCGCCTGCTTCGTTCAGCACGAACACGCTCTTCCTCGACCTGTTTGCGTCCGTCGTCGTCACCTGCGAACGGAAGTATTGCGCCGCGAAGCCCTGCCGGTTCAGCAGGTTCCCCGCGAAGTTGATACCCCAGGGCGCCTGGTAGAGACCGGTCACGATGAACTGGTACTTCGGCAACAGCTGATAAATGCCGACCTTGCCGCTACCGCCACTCAGGCGCACGACGAGACCGCCGTCCTTATTCGGGCTGCCGGGCGTCGGTGTCGGATCGTTCAACGCCTCGGCGGAGTCGAAGTACTCCCGGTGGGAGTTCGTCGAGAAACCGAAACGACCCATCCACTTGTTCGACAGCCGCTTGGTCGCCGCGAGCTCGAGCCCCATGTAGCGCTGCGAGTAGTCTTCGCGCTCACGATACGTCGTGGCCGCGAGGTTGGCCGGGAGCTGCGCCGCGGTGACGCCGAAGATCGGCACACTGACGTCGCCCACCGCGGGGAAGTTCCCGGTGAAGGTGGAGATCTGTCTGTACGCCGATCCCGTCAAGGCGGGGTTGTCACGCCGCACGAAGTTCGAGAAGTTACGGAACGTGAACGTGCTGCTCACACCGAAGTTCGCAAACACCTCGCGATCCAGGCCGATCTGGAACTCCTGGGTCAACGGTGTCTTGTAATCGCCAACCGTATGGATCGGGTTTGCGACGTTGCTCGGGTTGTTGATGTCAAACCCGCTGTAGTTGCATGCACCGGCCGCAACCAGCGCGTTGTTACAGGTGCGCCCCGCGATCTCGGCCGCGTCCACGACACGGTTCCCGTTCAGGTCGATGACGTCGTAGAAGTAGACGTCACGGCCACCGACGGTCGAGAGGAAGTTACCTGAGGACGAGTTCAGCTGCGACGCAAACGAGCCGTAGCTGACACGCGCGATCGTCTTCCGCGCTTCGTCGAGCGCGTACGACAGACCGACACGTGGTGTGACCGACTGCCACACGATCACGTCGTCCTTCGCGCTGCTCGTCAGGTCGGGGAGCAGCGCAGGCACCAGAGGGCTGCCCGTCTGGTTGTTCGCCTTCACGGAGCCAGCCTGCCGATCCCAGCGGAGGCCGGCATTGACCGTCAACCGGTCCCACGACAGCGTGTCACCAACGTACCCGCTCAGGTATTTGCCCGAGGCAGACGTCGTGTTGTTGCCGACGTAGATGTCGGCAATCATGTTGGGATAGCCGTCGTGTATGGAGATGACGTGGTTCAGCCCGTTGGTGCCGCCGGGGATGATCGTGCTCGAGTCCACGTCGGACTTCCGCCAGCCGAAACCAAACTTGACCTCGTGACGGCCCCTGAAGAAGTTGCCATCGAGGCTCGACGACTTCTGTGGGCGGTCCGAGGCGTACTGATAGTACGAGCCGCGAGCGCTGCCGCCGTCATCGAAGTAGTACGGCGTGCTGAGCCCACCCTGCGGCGTCAGCGCGAACCCGCCATCGACGACCGAATAGCGACCGGTCAGGAACAGGCTGTTGTTCACCACGAAGTTGCCTTCGCCCTTGTACAAGGAGGTGGGACCGGCCTGGTTCCACGTGGTTTCAGGCGGACGGGTCGAACCGGCGCCACGGCCGAACTTGATCTTGTCGCCGCGGAAGAACGTGAAGCCGCCGCGGATCGCCTGCGACAGCTGGCCGGTGGCCTTGAACGATGTGTTCTTCAGGATCGTCTGGTCGGGCGTGTTTTTCAGCGTCAGGAGTGTGACGTCGGTCTTGCCGTAGGCGCCCCACGCCCAGAGCTTGTCTTTCCAGACCGGTCCGCCGAGCTCCGCGCCGTAATCCTTGTAGAGATTGATGCGGTTGCCCTTGCCGGTTGTTCCGCCGAGCGACGCCTTGAGGTCGTCGGGCAGGTTGTTCGACTGCATGTCTTCGTCTTCGTAGTAGATGCGCGACGACCCGTGCGGGGTGTTCGAGCCGCTCTTCAGCACGAAGTTGAGGCCGACGCCGGGCGTTGCGTTCTGAAGGTCGGCGCCGCCGGTCGTGACCTGCATTTCCTGGAACATGTCGAAGTCGTAATACGTCGGCGAGGAGCCGAGCGCCGCCATGTCGGTGATCGCCACGCCGTCGATGTTCCAGGTGTTGTCGCCGCTCGACGCGCCCTTCGCCTGGTAGTTCGACTGCTGGCCGGATTCCGCGCCGCCGACGTTCACGCGGTCGACGATGACCCCGGGAACGGTCTGCAGCACGACCCACGGGTCACGCGAGGAGGGGATGCTCTGAAGCTGCTCCTGGGTGACGTTGGTGGAGGTCGTCATCTTCTTCGGGTCGATGACGGGCGATACCCCCGTGACATCCACGGTCTGCGTCATGCCGCCAACGGCCAGCGCGACCTTGAGCGGCACGCTGCCGCCCGCGACGACCGGAACAGCCTTGTTGATGTAGTCGCCGAAGCCCTGGAGCTTCCCGGACACTATATACATGCCTGGCGCCAGATTGAGGAAATGGGCCTCACCCTGCGCATCGGTCACGGCCGTCATGTTCTGCGGCCCGGAAATGTCAATCGCCACGCCCGGCAGGATCGCGCCTGTCGAGTCTGTCGCCGTTACGTCAATACGACCCGTAAATACCTGGGCCGTGGACGGCGTCGCGAGTGCCATGAGGCACGCCGCCATCGCCATCAGTCGAGCCAATCTCACCTTCATTCGCATCCTCCTGAGAAACACATGAACACGGTCACCCGAACTACCTGCGGGAGGCACAAGTCCCGCACTGAAACGTGGTCGGACAATTGGGGAACGGAAAACCGCGTACGAACACCGACTGCAATCGAACGGCCTCATTGAAATGTGTGTGTTTTCAATGAGTTACGGCCGCTATTGCCCAGCATATCCAAACGGCCGGACGAGATTACTCCAATATGATGGATGTTGTAAATACCGCCAGCTTCCAGCCTCCAGCTTCCAGAAGGCAGAACCCGGAACCGTTGGAATCTACCGATACAGCAGGTACTTCCCCCTCAGCAGCCGCCACCGGGCTTCCGCGGCAGACCACCCGGCCACCAGCGTCGCGGCATCGTCCCCCGCGCGGAGCCGAGCGAGGTTTTCCTGGGAGCCGAACAGCTTCCCCGCAGCCTCGATCTGGTAATGGGCCCCGTGGAGGCGGCTGAGCGCCGCCGCCACCTCCGCCCCCAGCCTGACCGGGCGCAGCGCCAGGCGGTCGGTCACGACCATGAACACCCCCTGGCATTCCTCGTTCGCATACTTGCTGGACGCGGGCGTGAACCTCACCGGATAAAACCGGACC
>DATLXP010000215.1:0-29578 GCA_035575695.1 Vicinamibacterales bacterium | reverse complement strand
TGGAAGCGTCTCGAGCAGATTCGGAAAGGCGCCCAGGCCCTCAAACCCTTGAAAGTGACCTGACCCGGATCGGCCGGACGCTCGTTGGCCGATGAGCCGATGAGCCGATCGACCGCTTCCCCGACAAGCCGATGTATAATGACTGGTTCCCACACGGTCACGGAGGCCGCCTGAGAGCCCATGCTTCTCGAACTCAACACGCTGCGCGGACAGCGCCAACACTTTGAACGGCAGTTCAAGCCGACGGATTTCGATCCGCAGGACGAAGAATACCGGGTCGCGGGCCCCGTCGAACTATCGATGGACGTCCAGAAGGCGGACGGCGACGCCTTTCGTGTGACCGGGCACGCCGTCACCAGGCTCGAGCTCGAGTGCGGGCGGTGCCTGGAGACATTCGAACTCCCCGTGGATACGACCTTCGAGCTGCGCTACGTGCCGGTGATCGACAGCGCGAAGGAAGCCGAGCGTGAAATCGCCGAGGACGATCTGACGACCGCCTTCTACAGTGAGGGATCGCTGGACGTCATCGACATGCTTCGCGAGCAATTCATGCTCGTGTTGCCCATGAAGCCGCTGTGCGCGCAGTCCTGCCGCGGCCTCTGCCCCGATTGTGGGGCGAATCTGAACCGCACCGAGTGCGGGTGCAAGCCCGTCTGGGACGATCCCAGGCTTGCGCCGCTCAAGGGGCTGCTGAAGATCGAGAAGGAGAACTGACCCGTGCCTAATCCCAAACGCCGGCATTCCAAAAGCCGGACGGCCAAGCGCCGCACACACGATGCTCTCAAGTCCGTCGCCGTGGGCAACTGCCCGCAGTGCCAGGAAACCAAGGCGCCACACCAGGTGTGCGCGAAGTGCGGTTACTACAAGGGACGTCAGGTCAAGGCTGTCGACGAGGCATAACCTGCGCATCGCGATCGACGCCATGGGAGGCGACGACGGCCCCGGGAGCATCATCGACGGGGCGCTCGTAGCCGCGCGGCATTTACAGGTGGGGCTCCTGCTGGCAGGAGACCGACGACTCATCGAACGCGAGCTGTCCCGGCATCCTGCTGCCGGCGCCCTCGACCTCGAGATCCTCGATACCCCCGAACACGTCGACATGTCGGAGCAGGCCACGGCCGCGCTTCGGCGCAAGCCGCGCGCCTCGATCAAGGTCGCCTGCGAAGCCGTCAAGGACGGACGCGCATCGGCCGTCTTCAGCGCCGGACATACGGGCGCATCCGTGATGGCCGCCATCGGCACGTTCGGCCGCCTGCCAGGTATCGAACGCCCCGCCCTCGCCACGATCATCCCCACGCGCCAGGAGCCGGCCGTGCTGCTCGATTCGGGCGCGATGGTCGAATGCCGTCCGCAGCATCTCGTGCAGTTTGCGTTGATGGGATCGGCGTACGCCCGCCTGGCGTTCGGACGACCGTCGCCGCGCGTCGGCCTGCTGTCGGTTGGCGAGGAAGAAGGCAAGGGCAACGAGCTGACGCGGGACGCGCACCAGCTCATGAAGTCGGCGGCGATAAATTTTGTCGGGAATGTCGAAGGGCGCGACGTCTACGCCGGAGAAACGGACGTCATCGTCTGTGACGGCTTCACGGGCAACATCACGCTGAAGATCAGCGAAGGCCTGGTCGAGGCGATCGAGTCCTTGCTGCACGCGGAGCTGCAGTCCACGTTTGGATCCCAGATCGGGTACCTGCTGTCGGCGCAGGCGTTCCGCCGATTCCGGAAGCGTGTCGACCATGCCGAGTACGGCGGCGCGCCGCTCCTCGGCGTCAACGGCGTCTGCATCGTAGGCCACGGGCGCTCGTCAGCGAAGGCGGTGCGCAACGCCGTGACGATGGCGTGTCGCGCGGTGAACGAAGGGTTGCTGGAGAAATTGTCCTGATGATCGCGTTCGTGTTTCCCGGACAGGGTGCGCAGAAGGTCGGGATGGGGCAGTCGCTCGCGGCGGAGTTCCCCGGGTGCCGGCAGACGTTCGCGGAGGCGGACGCGGCGCTCGGCGAGTCGCTGAGCACGCTCTGCTTCGAGGGGCCGGAGGAACGCCTCCTGCTGACGGAGAACACGCAGCCGGCGATTCTGGCGATGAGTGTGGCGGTCGCGCGCCTGGTCGAGTCCGAGGGCGTCCGCGCGCAGTTCGCCGCGGGCCACAGCCTCGGTGAGTACTCGGCGCACGTGATTGCCGGTACGTTATCCTTCGAGGATGCCTTGCGCACGGTACGCCGCAGAGGGCAGTACATGCAGGACGCGGTGCCGGTGGGCGTGGGGGCCATGTCGGCAATTCTCGGTCTCGACCCGGGGGGCGTCGCGGCGGCATGCGACGAGGCGGCCTTCGAATTGAAGATGGTCGTGTCACCGGCAAACCTGAACGCGCCGGCCCAGGTGGTCATCGCCGGGCACGCAGAGGCTGTCAGGCTTGCAGGGGAGAAGGCCAGGGTGCGGGGCGCCAAACGTGTCATCCCGCTCGCAGTCAGCGCGCCGTTCCATTGCGCGCTGATGCAGCCGGCCGAAGACAGGCTGGCTCCAGAGTTGCGAGCGCTGCCGACGCAGGCGCCCAGGATCCCGGTCGTGGCGAACGTCGACGCCGAGCCGAAACGCGACGCGCATTCGTCGATCGAGGCGCTCATCAGGCAGGTGTCGTCTCCGTTACGTTGGGAAGATGGGGTGCGTCGGCTGATCGCGGAAGGTGTCACGACGTTCTTCGAGCTCGGCCCGGGTTCGGTGCTCGCTGGACTGATCAGAAAGATCGACCGCAATGTCGCGGTCATGAGTGTCGAGAACGCAGAGGGTTTATCATCCGCGTTGTCGCAGCTGAACGCGTAAAGCTGATAGCTGGGAGCTGGTAGCTTCTATATGATTGATCTTTCGGGTCGCGTGGCGCTGGTCACTGGAGCGTCCCGCGGCATCGGCCGCGCGATCGCGAGCAGGCTCGCCTCGCGCGGCGCACTCGTCGTCGCGGCCGCCCGAGGGGATAACGCGCGGGCAACGGTCGACGAGATCCTCGCGGCGGGGGGCAAAGCGGAGGTGCTGGCGCTCGACGTGACAGACGCCGGCGCGGCGGCTGCGGCGATCGCGGCGACCGCGGGTGCGCACGGGACGCTCGACATCCTGGTGAACAACGCCGGCATCACGAAGGACCAGTTGATGCTCAGGATGAAGCGGGAAGACTGGGACGCGGTGCTCGGCACGAACCTGACGGCGGCCTTTGCGCTGACACAGGCGGCGCTGAAGCCGATGGTGAAGCAGCGAGGCGGCCGGATCATCTGCATCAGCTCGGTGGTGGGGCAGACAGGGAACGCGGGGCAGGCGAGTTACGCCGCCTCGAAAGCGGGACTCATCGGGTTCGCCAAGTCGGTGGCCCTGGAAGTGGCGTCGCGCGGCATCACGGTCAACGTGGTGGCGCCCGGCTTGATCGATACAGACATGACGCGCGCCATCACGGGCAGCGCGCAGGACGAGTGGGCGTCGAAGATCCCGCTCAAGCGGCTGGGCACGCCGGAGGACATCGCGTCCGCGGTCTGCTTCCTCGCATCCGACGAGGCGTCGTATATTACGGGGCAGGTTCTGGCCGTCAATGGCGGAATGTACATGTAGGAGGGCGAATGGCCGTCGCGGACAAGGTTAAGAGCATCATCGTTGAGCAACTCGGCGTGGACGAAGAAGAAGTGACACCGGATGCGTCGTTTGTGGACGACCTGGGCGCGGATTCCCTCGACACGGTTGAACTGGTCATGGCGTTCGAAGAAGAGTTCGGGATCGAGATCCCGGATGACGACGCCGAAAAGATCACCCGCGTGAAGGAAGCCATCGAGTACATCGAGTCGCACAGCAAGAAGAAGTAGGCCCGGCAGGCCACGAAGACGTAGGCCCGGGCTTCAGGCCGGGCGGTACCAGGAGGCTCCTTGAGCAGGCGAGTCGTCGTGACGGGCGTCGGCCTCGTGTCGCCGCTCGGCATCGGCACCGAGGCGAACTGGGAAGCGCTGTGCGCGGGGCGCAGTGGGATCGGCATGATCACCCACTTCGACGCGACCCAGTTTTCCGCGCGGATCGCGGGTCAGGTCAAGGACTTTGACCCGCTCAGGTTCGTCGACAAAAAAGACGTCAAGAAGATGGACGTCTTCATCCAGCTGGCGATTGCCGCCTCGCAGTTTGCGATGGAGGACGCGAAGCTGTCGGTGTCGCCGGAGATCGCGACGCGCGTCGGCGTGTTCATCGCGTCGGGGATCGGCGGATTCGGCACGATCGAGCGCGAGCACAAGGCGTTCCTCGAAGGCGGACCTCGCCGGATCTCCCCCTTCTTCATTCCCGCCACGATCATCAACCTGGCCGCGGGCCAGGTGTCCATCAGGATGGGCGCCAAGGGACCGAACTCCGCGACCTGCACCGCCTGCTCGGCGTCGGCGCACGCGATCGGTGACGCCTTCGAGATCATCCGAAGAGACGACGCCGACGTCATGATCGCGGGCGGTTCAGAGGCCGCGATCACGCCGCTGGCCGTCGGAGGGTTTGCGGCGATGCGGGCCCTCTCCACCCGGAATGACGACCCCGAGCGCGCCAGCCGTCCGTTCGACAGGGACCGGGAGGGCTTTGTCATGGGTGAAGGCTCTGGCATCGTCGTCCTCGAGGAGCTGGAGTTCGCGCGCCGGCGGGGCGCGACGATTTATGCCGAACTGGTCGGGTACGGCATGACGGCGGACGCGTTTCACATCACCGCGCCGTCCGAAGATGGGGAGGGGGGGATGCGCGTGATGGAGATGGCCATCCGGCGCGCAGGCGTCAAGCCGGAGAACGTCGATTACATCAACGCCCACGGCACGTCGACCCCCTTCAACGACAAGCTCGAGACCCTCGCGATCAAGCGCCTCTTCGGAGAGCACGCCAGGACGCTGGCGATCTCGTCCACGAAATCAATGACCGGCCATCTGCTGGGCGCCGCCGGCGGGCTCGAAGCGGGCATTACGGCCCTGGCGATCAAGCATCAACTCATCCCGCCGACGATCAATTACGAGACGCCGGACCCGGAGTGCGATCTCGACTACGTGCCGAACCAGAAGCGCGAGACGAAGATCGAGTACGCCCTGTCGAACTCCTTCGGCTTCGGCGGCACGAACGCGGCGCTGCTGTTCAAGAAATTCGACGAATGAAGATCGCCGTCTGCATCAAGCAAGTCGTCACGCGCGAATGGCAGCTGCGCGTGAACGAGACCAAGGTCTGGATCCGCGATCAGGATGCCAGCTTCGAGCTCAACGAGCCTGACGCGTACGCCCTCGAAGAGGCCCTGCGGCTGAAGGAAAAGCACACGGGGGAAGTGGTCGTCTGCTCGGCCGGACCGGCGCGCGCGACGCAGGTGTTGCGTGAGGCGCTGGCGCGAGGGGCAGACCGGGCGATCCACGTCGAGTCGGACGCCCTGGCGTCCGCGGATGCGTTTGTCGTCGCCGACGCCCTGGCGGCCGCCATCCGCGAGGAGCAGTTCGACCTCGTGCTGACCGGGCTGCAGTCCGACGACCAGGGCTTCGGGCAGGTGGGTGTCGTGCTCGCCGAAAAACTGGGAATGCCGCACGCGACCATCATCATGGAAGTGCAGGCGACCGACTCCACGCTGCGCGTCAAGCGGGAGCTCGAGGGCGGCTGGTTCCAGTGGATGACCTTGCCGCTGCCGGCGCTGCTGACGATCCAGAGTGGCATCAACCAGCTGCGCTACGCGACGCTCAAGGGCATCATGGCGGCCAAGAAGAAGGAGATCCGCAAGGTGACCCCTGCGGGATCCCCGGCGTCCGCGCAGAAGATTCTCAGCGTGTACTTCCCGGAGAAGGGCAAGAAGACGCAGATGCTGGCCGGCTCGCCGGCGGAAGCGGCGAAAGCGCTCGTGCAGAAACTCCGGGATGAGGCGCGGGTGATCGTATGATTCTTGTGATTGCCGAACAGCGCGACGGCACATTGAACCGCGCGTCGTGGGAAGCGATCGCGGCGGCGCAGCAGGCCGGCGGGCCGATCAAGATCGCCGTCCTGGGCGCCGGTGTCGACGCGATCGCGCACGAGATCGCCGCGGCCGAGGCGGCCGAGATCATCGCGGTCGACGCTCCAGCCCTTGCCGAGTACACCGCCGACGGCTATGTCGCGGCGCTCGGGTCGTTGATCGCGGAGGAGCAGCCGTCTCACGTGTTCTTCGCGCACACGTATCAGACGCGCGACTTGGCACCGGCGCTCGCCGCGCGTCTCGAACGCTCGCTGGTCACGGATGTCACCGCGATCAAGAAACACGGGGACGGACTCGTGTATGTGCGCCCGGTGTTCCAGGGCAAACTGAACGCGGACGTCGAGGCCGTGGGCCCTGCGCCGCACCTGGTCACCTGTCAGATCGGCGCCTTCCGCGCTGACGCGGCCGCGCGGGGCGCCGCACCGGTCACGGTCCGCAAGGCGTCGGGCGAGGTGGACGCCGCGGTCATCCGTCAGAAGCCCGAGGCCCCCTTCAAGGAAGCCAAGCAGGCCGTCGATCTCTCGCAGGCCGAGCGCATCGTGGCCGTCGGCCGGGGCATCAAGGGGCAGGAGCATCTCAAGCTGGTCGAGGAGCTGGCCCAGGCGATGGGCGCGGAGATCGCCGCATCGCGGCCCATCTGCGATTCCGGGTGGTTGCCGATGGACCGTCAGATCGGCAGCTCGGGCCAGACGGTCGCACCAAAACTCTACGTCGCGCTCGGCATTTCAGGCGCCATTCAGCACCTGGTCGGCATGAAGGGCTCGCGCACGATCGTCGCGATCAACAAGGATCCCGAGGCACCGATCTTCGAGATCGCCGATTTCGGTATCGCGGGGGACCTGTTCGAGGTGGTCCCCGCGATGATCAAGGCCCTCAAAGAGTAGGCCCGGCCTAAGCCTGGCCTTCAGGCCGGGCGTGGCGGTGACGGAGACCACCCTGGAACGCGAAACGCTCGAAGTCGATGTGCTGATCGTCGGCGGCGGCCCCGCCGGCATGTCCGCGGCGCTCCGTCTTGCGCAGCTGCAGAAGGAGCAGGGTGGGGAGCCGCTCGCGATCGCCGTCCTCGAGAAGGCGCGCGAGGCGGGCGCGCACATGCTGTCGGGCGCCATCCTCGATCCCTCCGCGCTGAAGCAACTCGTACCTGACTTCAAGGAAAAGGGAGCGCCGCTCGCCTCGGACGTCCACGATGAGCACATCTACTTTCTGACGAAGACCGGAAAGATCCCGTTTCCGATCACCCCTCCGCCGCTCCGGAATCACGGCAACTACATCATCTCGCTCAATCGGTTCGTCAAGTGGATGGCGGGGCTCGTTGAGGCCGAGGGGATCGACATGTTCGCTGGCTTTCCGGCCTCGGAGATCCTGTACGAGGGGCAGCGAGTCGTGGGCGTGCGGACGCGCGACCAGGGTATCGACAAGCACGGCGCAAAAAAATCGACCTACGAGCCCGGTGTCGACATCAAAGCGAAGGTCACGATCCTCTGCGACGGTGTGCGCGGCAATCTGACGAAAGCGCTGGTCCGCCGCCTGGCCCTGGACGAAGGGCGCCAACCGCAGCTGTACGCCATCGGGATCAAGGAACTGTGGGAAGTCCCGGAGGGCCGCATCAAACCCGGTACCGTCATCCACTCGATGGGGTATCCGCTGAAGATGGAAGAGTTCGGCGGCGGCTTTCTCTACGCGATGCCCGAGGGTCAGGTGTCGGTCGGCCTGGTGACGGGGCTCGACTACCGCGACCCGATGTTCGACCCTCACGTGGCGTTTCAGCACATGAAGCAGCATCCGGCGTTCGCGTCGATTCTGCAGGGCGGCCAGATGGTGCGCTACGGCGCCAAGGCGCTTCCGGAGGGGGGCTGGCACACGATTCCGCGAGTCTACGCGGACGGCGTGCTCATCGCCGGCGATGCGGGGGGCTTTCTCAACTCGATGCGGTTGAAGGGCATCCACCTCGCGATGCGAACGGGGATGCTCGCGGCCGAGTCCGCGTTCGCGGCCGTTCGCGCGAACGACATGTCGGCGGCCAGCCTGCACTCCTACGAGGCACGGATCGATGCAAGCGAGGTGCGCCGCGAGCTGTATCCCGTCAGGAACGTGCACCAGAGTTTCGGCTTCGGTCTGCTGCCAGGGCTGATGTATTCAGGCCTGTCGCTCGTCACAGGAGGCTGGTGGGCCAAGGACCGGATACCGTCGCACGCGGGATACGAGCGCATCGCCACACTCGAGGCGTATTACGGCCAGGCCAGGCCCGATGTCGATACGCCCGTGCGGCCCGCCAGGATCGACCGGCAACTCACGTTCGACAAGCTCACCAACGTCCATCACTCCGGCACGCGCCACGCGGAGGACCAGCCGTCGCACCTGATCGTGCACGACACGAATATCTGTGCGACGCGGTGCCGCGAGGAATACGGCAATCCGTGCCTGCGTTTCTGCCCGGCCAACGTCTACGAGATGGTTGACGCCGGCGACGGGACGAAAAAGCTGCAGATTAACGCCTCGAACTGCGTCCACTGCAAGACGTGCGACATCATGGACCCGTACCAGGTCATCGACTGGGTGCCCCCTGAAGGCGGCGGCGGCCCTCAGTACGAAGGCATGTGACGCCACGGGTCAACACGTTTCAGCACTGAACACTTGCTGACTGCCTCCCAGCGTCTCAAGGCCTCATTGATTGCAGCGACGGCGTATCCGCTGATCGCAGCGCTCTGCCGAACCTATCGATGGCGAATCCAGGGGGCGGAGCACTACGCGGCGGCGACGGCTGGCCGTCAGCCTATTCTCGCGTTGTGGCACGGACGCATCCTGCCTGGCCTCCATTACTTCCGGCATCGCGGCGTCGTGGTCCTCACGAGCCGGAACTTCGACGGCGCCTGGATCGCGCGGATCCTTCATAAGTTCGGATTCGGCACGGCCCGTGGCTCCACGTCGCGGGGTGGAGCACGGGCGCTGGCCCAGCTCCGCCGCGACCTCGTGTCCGGCAGGCCCGTCGCCTTCACGGTGGACGGACCCCGAGGCCCGGCGCGCGTTGTGAAGGCGGGCGTGGTCTTTCTTGCGGGATTGACCGAACACCCGATCCTTCCGTACCACATCGAATCCGATCGACACTGGACGCTCAACAGCTGGGACCTGACGCAGATTCCCAAGCCGTTCAGCACGGTGGCACTGGTGATCGGCGAGCCGATCCCCGTGGCCGGAACTGACCATGGCACCCTCGAGGCGAAGAGCGCGGAACTGCATGCGGCGCTCGAGGCGCTCGAGCAGCGGGCGCTGGCGCTGCTTCGCTCCTGAGTCACACACGAATGATTCTCATTTCCTCCCCCCGCTTCGAGGAACACGGGACGCCCCCCGGCCATCCAGAGCGTCCTGAACGCGCGCACGTGTTCGATGACGTGGCGGCGGGATGGCGCAGACGCGGGGGTGTCGTGCTGGCGCCCCGGCCGGCGACCCGTGCGGAGCTCGCGCGCGTGCATGATTCGGCGCACCTCGATCGGATCGAAGCCGCCTCCGGCAGGCCGTCGATGCTCGATCCGGACACGTTCACGTCACCCGAGTCGTACGAGATTGCCGCCCTGGCAGCGGGCGCCGCGGTGCAGGCGGCGCAGCATGCCCTGGCGACGGGCGAGACGGCGCTCGCACTCGTGCGTCCCCCGGGACATCACGCCGAACGCGACAAGGCGATGGGGTTCTGTCTGTACAACAATGTCGCCGTGGCGACGGCGGCCGCGCTCGCATCCGGCGTGGAGCGCGTCGCGGTCGTGGACATCGACGTCCACCACGGAAACGGCACGCAGCGGATCTTTTACGGGGAGCCGCGCGTGCTCTACGTCTCGAGCCATCAGTTCCCGTTCTATCCAGGCACCGGCGCTGCCGAGGAAGTGGGACAGGGGTCCGGCGCCGGGTTCACCGTGAACATCCCGCTCGAGGCTGGGGCCACAGACGCAGATTACGACCTCGTGTATCGGGACGCGGTCGCGCCGATTGTTGCGCAGTTCGCACCACAACTGACGCTGGTCTCGGCCGGCTTCGATGCACACGAAGCGGACCCGCTGGCGTCGATGCGGATGAGCAACGCCGGGTACGCGCGGATCGTGGCACGGTTGAAGGCCGTGGCGCTGCAGACGGGTGCGCTGGCACTCGTCACGGAGGGGGGGTACGACTTGCCGGCGCTGCGCGACTGCCTGCAGGCCACCCTGTCGGTCCTCGACGCCGGCGACATCGCCGGAGTCCGCGGGATAGTCCACGCGCAGTCCGCGCACCGAGGCGAGCGTGCCATGCACGTCGTGCGGGCCGCGCAGTCCGCGTTTTGGCGTGGACTATAATTCGAGGATCGTGGCGGACTACAAACCCCAGGCAATCGAGAAAAAGTGGCAGGATCGGTGGCGGGAGACGCGCGCCTTCGAAGTCACCGAGGACCCCGCGAAACCGAAGTTCTATTGCCTGGAGATGTTCGCGTACCCCTCCGGACATGCGCACGTCGGCCACGTTCGCAATTACATGATCGGTGACGTGGTCGCGCGCATGAAGCGCATGCGCGGCTACAACGTGCTCCACCCGTTCGGGTGGGATGCCTTCGGGCTGCCCGCGGAGAACGCCGCGATCAAGCACGGCACGCATCCTGAGACCTGGACCCTCGAGAACATTGCCCACATGAAGGGGCAGCTCCAGCGCATCGGCATCAGCTATGCGTGGGAGCGCGAGATCGCGACCTGCCTGCCCGAGTACTACAAGTGGAACCAGTGGGTGTTCCTCAAGATGCTCGAGCGCGACCTGGCCTACAAGCGGCGGTCGAGCGTCAACTGGTGCCCGAGCTGTCACACCGTGCTGGCCAACGAGCAGGTGATCAACGGCGCGTGCTGGCGCTGCGGCTCGTCGGTGACGCCGCGAGAGCTCGAACAGTGGTTCTTCCGCATCACCAGGTACGCGGACGAACTGCTCGCAGCGGCTGACGCGTCGCTCCAGGGCTGGCCCGAGAAGGTCCTCACGATGCAGCGCAACTGGATCGGCCGGTCCGAGGGCGCACGCGTGAAGTTCGACGACATCGACGTGTTCACGACGCGGATCGATACCATCTTCGGCGCGACGTTCGTGCTGCTCGCACCGGAGCATGCGAAGGTTCAGGCGTGGTCGAAAGAAGACCCGGCGCGTTTTGTAGACGCCTTGAAGAAATTCCAGGGTCAGGACCGAACCGCGCGGATGACCGGCGAGGTGGAGAAGGAGGGCTTCGATACGGGGCGGACGGTGGTCAATCCATTCACCGGCCAGCCGGTGCCCGTCTGGGTGGCCAACTTCGTCCTCGTCGAGTACGGCACTGGCGCGGTCATGGGCGTTCCGGCCCACGACCAGCGGGATTTTGAATTCGCGCGCAAGTACGGCCTGCCGGTCACGGTCGTCGTCCGGCCCGTGGACGGCGCCTCGCTGTCAGGCGACGCCCTCGAAGAAGCGACCGACAGCGACGGGCTGCTGATGAACTCTGGCCCCTACGACGGACTCCCTTCCTCCAGGGCCCGGGAGCAGCTGACCGAAGTGGCTCGCTCGCGTGGAGTCGGCGAGGGTACGGTGCAGTATCGCCTCAAGGATTGGGGTATTTCACGCCAGAGGTACTGGGGCACGCCCATCCCGGTCATGTATTGCGATCGCTGCGGGATGGTGCCGGAGCGGTACGAAAATCTGCCTGTGCTTCTGCCGAAGATCGGCGAATTCAGTGGCCGCGGCGACTCTCCGCTGGGGCAGATCCCGGCCTTCGTGAACACGACCTGCCCGACGTGCGGAGGGCCGGCGCGGCGCGAGACAGACACGATGGATACGTTCGTCGATTCGTCGTGGTATTTCCTGCGGTTTTGCGATCCGACGAACACCGACCTGCCGTTCGACCCCGCGAAGGTCGCGTACTGGGGCCCCGTAGACTTTTACAGCGGCGGCGTGGAGCACGCGATTCTCCATCTGATTTACTCGCGCTTCTTTACCAGAGTCTGCCGGGATCTCGGGATGACGACCATCGACGAGCCGTTCGCGCGGCTGCTCACGCAGGGGATGGTCCTCAAGGACGGACAGGTGATGTCGAAGTCGAAGGGGAACGTCGTCGACCCCGACGACATGATCCAGAAGTTCGGCGCCGATGCGCTCCGCCTGTATGTCATGTTCGTCGCACCTCCGGAGAAGGAGATCGAGTGGACTGACGCGGGGCTGGAGGGCAGCTGGCGGTTTCTCGCGAGGGTCTGGCGGCTCGTCGATCAACTGAGCGGCACGATCGGCGGCGACGACGTGCCGGCGCCGGCCGGACTCGCGCTCGACGATGCCGAGCGTGCGCTGCGGCGAAAGGCACACGAGACGATCCGGCGCGTCACGCTCGACCTCGACCCGCGCGTCCATCTCAACACCGCCGTGTCCGCGCTCATGGAGCTCGTGAACGAGCTCTACGCATTCACCAGCCGTGCGTCAGGTGGCAGGGCCGGCACCGACGCTGACGCCGAGGTGAATGCCGGCACGATCGAGCGGCCGGCGACGGTGGCGGTGCTCAAGGAAGCCGTGGAAGCGCTCGTGCTGATGGTCTCGCCGTTTGCACCGCACATGGCGGAGGAGCTGTGGGAGATGCTCGGACACCCCGGGGGTATCGTGGCCGCGGGGTGGCCGTCCTTCGATCCGGATGTCGCGAAAGCGTCGGAGATCATCGTCCCCGTTCAGGTTAACGGGAAGCTTCGCGCCCGCCTCACCGCGTCGGCCGACGCGGCTGAGGATCAGCTTCGCGAGATGGCGATGGCAGATCCGCACGTGATGAAGCACCTGGAAGGCCGCACGATCCGGAAGGTCGTAGTCGCGGGCGTCGCGGGCAACCGCCTCGTCAGTATTGTCGTCAGCTGACCGAATGATGGGTTCACGATATCTCCACGCGCTCGTTGTCCTGTGGCTGGTGCTTCCGCTGGCCGGATGCGGCTACTCGCTCGCCGGCCGCGGCTCCTTTCTACCCGCGTCCATCAAGGTGATTGGCGTGCCGCTCTTCAAGAACAGCACGAATGTGTTCGAGCTCGAGCGGCGGGTCACCGACAAGGTCAGGTCCGAACTGATCGGCCGCGGGAAGTACAAGGTCGAGACGACGGCACAGGGGGTCGACGCCGTTTTGCTTGGCGAGATCACCGCCGTCACGATTGCGCCGGCGACATTCAATGCGCAGAACCAGGCCACGCGGTACGTCCTCACGTTGACAGCGAACATCGAGTTCAAGACGCTCTCGGACAATAAAGTCCTGTGGTCGAACCCGGCCATGACGTTTTCAGAGAACTACGACGTGTCGAGCACCGCCACCGCGTCCGATGCCGCGGCGTTTCTCGGCAACGACCTCAACGCGCTCGAGCGGCTCGCCACCGAGTTCGCGCGCAGCATCGTCTCCTCGATCCTCGAGGCTTTCTAGTGAGCGGCCACTGA
The DNA here is from genome assembly GCA_035575695.1 of Vicinamibacterales bacterium. Classification (GTDB taxonomy): domain Bacteria; phylum Acidobacteriota; class Vicinamibacteria; order Vicinamibacterales; family 2-12-FULL-66-21; genus JACDCA01. The sequence goes on along the minus strand of DATLXP010000215.1, from coordinate 16,194 downwards.
TGCCTGCCGCGACGGCGTCGGCAGTCCGGAAGCAGATCGCCCAGGGCACTCCGGATTCGCTCTACCTGATTCTCGGCGACGACCTGGTCGAGATGTCGCGGCTGGCCGCGGACTTGTCTGCGCTCGTCGAAGACGAGCTTCGCGCATTCAACCTCGAACGGCTCTACGCGAACGAACGGGCCGTCAGCGCGTCATCCATCGTCCAGTCGGCCAGGACGCTGCCGATGCTGGGTGACCGGCGTGTGGTGATCGTGCTCAGGGCGGAATGCATCCTCAAGCCCAGGAAGCGCGCCAAGGCAGGCGACGACGTCGAGCCGGAGGATCCCGAGGACGAGCCCGCGAACGACCTCGACGTTCTTGGCGACTATGCACCCAACCCCGAGCCCCGCACGACACTCGTACTCGTCGCGACCGACCTCGACCGGGTCCGCAAAGCCAACAAGGCGTTGCTCAAGCACGCGGCGGTCGTCGAATTCTGGGGCTTGAAAGCGGGGAAGGACGTGCGTGACTTGCGTCTGGCGGCTCGAACGGCCGAGCAGATGGTGCGCGAGGCGGTGACTGCGGCTGGCCAGGTGATCGAAGGCCCCGCGTTGCGGCTGGTCGCGCAGCGGGCAGGCGCCGACATCGCGCGTCTGCGTGCCGACGTCGAACGGCTGCTGCTCTACACGTCAGGCAAGACGAAGATCTCGTTGCAGGACGTGCAGGAGGTTGTGAGCGGCGACACGTCGCATGATGATTGGGCGGTCACGAACGCGATTACGCGCGGGGATACCGCTGAAGCGCTGCGGCAACTCGGTCTGGCGATCGAGGGCGGCGGCGTGTCGTACCAGATCCTGGGTCAGCTGGCGTGGTTTGTCAGGGAGAGGTTGACGGCGGCCGATCCCCGAAGGGTCCGGCCAGCCGTCGAAGCGTTGTTCCGCACGGATCTGGAGTTGAAGAGCTCCGGGGGGGATCCGCGCATCCTGCTCGAGCGGCTCGTCGTCGAGCTATGCCGCCGCTGACTTCTTGCTGACGCGGCTCGCCAGGCGTGACTTGTAGCGTCCCGCGGCGTTCTTGTGTATCAAACCCTTGGCGGCCATCTTGTCGACGAGAGAGACGGTGTCGCGCAGGGCATCCTTTACGTCGGCGGCATCGCCGGCATCGATGGCGGTCCGAATGGTGCGCAGGGCGCCGCGAAGGCGCGTGCGCATGGCGCGGTTCCGCTCGCGGCGGACGATGTTCTGACGGTGCGCTTTGAGCGCGGAATCGTGGCTGGCCAAGGTGATCCTCTTGAAACTGTGAACTGTGGACCGTGAACGGCCCGCAAACTGTTGATTATAGCACGGCTTAGCGGTCCCGTCCCTCTTTCAGCCGGCGCAACTCCCTGCGCTCCCGCTTGTCCGGGGAGCCTGCGCTCGCCGGCCTGAAAAATGGCCCCGCCAGGCGCGCGATGCGGCGCATTTCCACTTCTTCGGGCGTCGGGACTGGCGTGATGTCCTCGTAGAGATGCCTGGCCTCAGCCTTGGGGATGTGCTGTTCTACGAAGGCTCGAACGACGACTTTCTGGCGTCGCCCGAGAGGGCGGGTGATCGAAATCTCGTCCCCTTCCTTCAATTCGCGATGCGGCTTGGCCGTGTCACCATTGACGTCCACCTTGCCACCCCTGGACGCCCTGGTGGCTTCGGATCGCGTTCGGAACAGGCACGAGACATCCAGCCATACGTCGAGACGCATCGCTCCATTCTTGCACTGGACGCTCGAAGTGGGGAAGCGGAGCTAGTTGATGCCGGCGCGGACGGCGCTGGACTTCGGCGAGGGAACGTTCGTCAGGCGCGTGACCTGGCGGCCTGAGAGGACTTCGACGGCGCTGTAGACCGCGCGATTGACCGCTGGCCAGATCCCGGTCCCGACGTTGCCCTGGATGCGCGCGATGTAGTCGCGGGTCTCCCGGTAGGGAGGCACCCTGCCGTATTTCTTGACGGCGCCTGGCCCGGCGTTGTACGCCGCGAGCGCGAGCTCTTCGTTCTGCGCGTACTTGCCGAGGAGGCTGCTGAGATACGCGACGCCCGCGCGGATGTTCTGCGCGGGATCGTAGGCGTTGTGCACGCCGTACACCGCGGCGGTCCCAGGCATCAACTGCATCAGGCCCATGGCTCCCTTGGGGGAGCGCGCCATCGGGTTGAACGCCGATTCCGCCTGGATCACGCCTCGGATGAGGTCCGGCCTGACGCCGTACGCGGTCGCATGCTGGAGGATGAGGGGTTCGAATTCAGCCGCACGCTTGCTGACGACCTTTTTCGTCGTCCGGATGCCGGCGGCGCGTACGCCGGGCACCGCGAAGGTCGTCGCCGCGGCGTCCTTGGGGGTGTCCGAGAGCACAAGAGTCCCGGAGCTGTCACGCCACGAATAGATCTGGGCCTGCGCCACGGCCGGAACCGTGGTGCAGAGGGCAGCCAGGGCGATGATGCGGAGCAATGATGAGCTCATCGAAGTGCGTGACGCGAGCAGTGTAACCTGAGTCAACGCGGTAGGCAACGCAAAGATAGTACCCCCAACGTATCAACAACTTAGCGTCATTACTGGCCTACGAACGTGTCAGAGTTGCACGGATGATTTCAATTCTGTGGCTGAGCTGACAAAGCTGCACCAACGGCGGCTGGGGCGGCGGCCAGCAGATCGTCGATTTTGGAAGGATCCTTCCCGCCCGCCTCCGCGAAGTCGGGGCGTCCGCCCCCCCCGCCTCCAACGATCGGCGCCAGTGCCTTCACGAGGCTCCCGGCCTTGACTCGATCCGTCAGGTCCTTCGACACCGACACGACGAGACCGACCTTGCCCTCCATCTCCGAGGCGATGATCACCACTCCACTCCCGAGGCGGTCGCGGAGCGTGTCTGACAGACTCCGCATGGCAGACTTCTCGAGGCCGGACACGCGTCTGGTAATCAGCTTGACCCCGGCGATGACCTGCGGCGGTTGCTCGCCGCCGCTCGAGCCGCCGCCGCCCAGCGCGACTTTCATCTTGAGTTGTTCGACTTCGCGCGCGAGACGCTTCGCGTCGGACTGCAGCCGATGGACGGACTCGATGGCCTGCGCGGGCGTCGCGTTGAGGCCCTCGAGCACTCGCCCGAACTGCTCGCGTTGCTGCTGGACCCATGCGATGGCGCCGCTGCCGGTCAGTGCCTCGATGCGCCGGACCCCGGCCGACACGCCCCCTTCGTCGGTGATCACGAACGGCCCGATGTCGCCTGTCGCGCGGACATGCGTGCCGCCGCACAACTCCATACTGAATCCGGGCACGCAGACGACCCGCACGCGGTCACCGTATTTCTCGCCGAAGAGTGCCATGGCGCCGGCCGCCATGGCCTGCTCTGTCGACCGCACCTCGGTCGTGACCCCGGAGTTCCGCAGGATCTGCGCGTTGACGATCCGTTCGACGTCATCGAGCTCCGGCCTGGTGACAGCCGTGAAGTGGACGAAGTCGAACCGCAACCGGTCAGGTGCGACGAGCGATCCGGCCTGCTTCACGTGCGAACCGAGCACCTGACGCAGCGCGGCGTGGAGGAGGTGCGTGGCGGTGTGATTTCTGCGCGTCGCGTCGCGCACGGTGTCGCTGACTTCCGCCGAGATGATCTCCCCGATCCGCACGGCGCCTTCGTCCACGTGCACCTGATGCAGGCGCGGCCGGCCGCCACCCTGCTTCCTGATGCGCTCCACGGTGGCAACGAACGCGGCGCCCACAAGGCGTCCACTGTCGGAGACCTGTCCGCCCGACTCCGCGTAAAACGGGGTCACTGCGATCGCGATGTAGCCGCGGGCGCCAGTCGTGAGCGTCTCCGTCGGCTGGCCGCCCTCGTCAAAGAGTGCGAGCACCGGCACACCACTCACCGTTGTCGTGTCGTAGCCGTCGAAGGCATCCCCTGCGGATTCGAACGCTCGCTCCAGTTCAGGAGTCAGCGAGAACGTCAACCCTGTGTCGACCCCCTTGAAGGAACTGCCCGCGCGTGCCTTCACTCGCTGGCCCTCCATCGCGCGGTCGTAGCCTTCGCGGTCCAGCGCGAGGCCCCGCTGGCTTGCGAGGTCCTCGATGAAATCCAGCGGAACACCGAGCGAGTCGTACAGCTTGAACGCCTCGTCGCCGGGCACGACCCCGTTGCCCGCGGCCGTGCGGTCCAGCACCTCCTCGAGCCGCGGCAGCCCTGCGGTGAGCACGGCGTCGAACCGCTCCTCTTCGCTCCGCACGACGCGGACGATGCCGTCCAGGTTTCTCTTCAGGTCAGGGTATGCGTCGCTCATCTCGTCCACGACGCTGTGCACGAGCTCGTGGAGCACCGGTTCGGTGTAGCCCAGCTTCTTTCCGTGGCGCATCGCGCGCCGCATGATCTTTCGGAGCACGTAGCCGCGCCACTCGTTCGAGGGGACGACGCCGTCGGAGATGAGGAACGTCATGGCGCGCAGGTGGTCGGCGACGACGCGCATGGAGACGTCCGCGGCGCCGTCCACCGAGGCGGTGTAGGTCCGACCGGCGCGCGTCGCGATCACGTTGAGGATCGGCGTGAACAGGTCCGTGTCGTAGTTGGACAGCTTGTTCTGCACGACGGCCGTAATTCGCTCCAGGCCCATCCCGGTGTCGATCGACGGCGCGGGCAGCGGCTCGAGCGTGCCGTCCGCCTGGCGCTCGAACTCCATGAACACGTTGTTCCAGATCTCGATGTAGCGGTCGCAGCCGCATTCGACGCCGCGACACGTCCCGCCCGACGTCTCCGCACCGCAGGGCAGGTCCGCGCCACGGAAGAAGTAGATCTCTGAACAGCGCCCGCACGGCCCCGTGTCTCCCATGGACCAGAAGTTGTCGGCCGCGCCAAGCTCGCCGATCCGCCCAGCCGGGACGAGCTTTCTCCAGACCTCGAACGCGTCCTCGTCGCGTGGAACGCCTGCGTCGCCTTTAAAGATGGTGGGGTAGAGACGGTCGGCCGGCAGGTGCCAGATGTCGGTCAGCAGCGTCCAGGCGAAGGGGATCGCGTCCTTCTTGAAGTAATCGCCGAAGGAAAAGTTGCCGAGCATCTCGAAGAAGGTGTGGTGCCTGAGCGACGGCCCCACGTTATCGAGATCGTTGTGCTTGCCGCTGACCCGCATGCACGTCTGCGATGAGGCGGCGCGGGTGTAGGCGCGCGTTTCCCTTCCGAGGAAGGTGTCCTTGAACTGGTTCATCCCGGCGTTGGTGAACAGCAACGTGGGGTCATCGTGGGGCACGAGCGAGGAGCTCGGCACGACGGTATGGCCGTTGTTCGTGAAATATTCGAGGAAGCTGCTGCGAATGTCGCGCGAGCGCATGCACCTAGTTTAGCCGCTGGGATCGAGGGCGGCCAGTGGGGGTCAGCGGCACCCGGCGTCACAGCAGGCCACCGGCGCCTCGGCCGGACGCGCGGAAAAACGACCCTCCGGCGATCGTCTCACGATCCCCGCGTCCGCTCGGGTTGGCCGATCGCCCGTGCATGATCATTTGAGCATCGGGGTACGCCGCTGCGGCGGTGGCGAATCCCCGCGGACGCCGCCCGCCACGCCTGCGGATCGTTTTTCGAACTGACGCCCCGCGCTGGCCGCATCGCGCCGGTGGCCTGCTGTGCCGCCGCTGCCGGGTCCCGCCTCGCGGACGCGCGGGCCAGCCGGGACGCAGGTTCGCGAGCGACCTTGAGCGGCGTGAGGGCGAAGCGAGTAAATCGGGTCCGGAGGCGTCCTCATCGGCCGAGGCGCCGATTCGTCACGGGCGTACGGCGACCCCCGACGGTGAAGTGATCCCCTACCGGCCGTCGGCTCACCCGAGCCGAGGCCGTGTCGTGAGGACGCGCGCCGCAGGGCCCGATTTTCCACGCCAGCGAAGCGGGAGCCGCGAGCCTGCGTCCCGGCTGCCCCGTACGCCTCGTCGCGGCGATGAACGTCGTCATGCACAAGCGGGGGGCACCGGCACCGGCGCCACAGCAGGCCACCGGCGCCTCGGCCGGACGCGCGGAAAAACGACCCTCCGGCGATCGTCTCACGATCCCCGCGTCCGCTCGGGTTGGCCGATCGCCCGTGCACGATCATTTGAGCATCGGGGTGCGCCGCTGCGGCGGTGGCGAATCCCCGCGGACGCGGGCGGCCACGCCTGCGGATCGTTTTTCGAACTGACGCCCCGCGCTGGCCGCATCGCGCCGGTGGCCTGCTGTGCCGCCGCCGCCGGGTCCCGCCCTCGCGGACGCGCGGGGCAGCCGCGACGCAGGGTCGCGAGCGACCTTGAGCGGCGTGAGGGCGAAGCGAGTAAATCGTGCCCGGAGGCGCAAGTACGTTGGGAGTTGAGAGCTGGAAGCTGGGAGCTGGGAGCTGGGAGCTGGAGGTTGACTCCTACTCGTCAGCCGTCGACCCGCCGGCGCGGCGCATCGCCGCCGAGATGGCCCCTGGCGTAAAGCCCTGGCGCATGAGGAACTGATACACGCGCGCGCGCTCCTGCAGGGTCACCATTTTTTTACCGCCGTGCAGCTTCTTGCGTATCGCCTTGTCGATCAGCGTCCGTTCGTCCAGGTCGCCGAAGACCTCGGCGATGGCTTCGGTGGCGACGTCGCGCGCGATGCCCATGACCTGCAGCTCACGCTGGACGCGCAGGCGGCCGCGTCCTTTGACGTTGGACGCCGTGCGCGCATACGCCTGTGCCACGCGACGGTCGTCGAGCGCGCGAACCTCCAGGAGCCGCGCAATGGCCGCGTCGGTCTCGTCCGGGGTGTGCTCGCGATCGATGAGGCGTGAGCGGATCTCGGCGGTCGAATACTCCCTGCGACCGAGCATCCTGAGCGCATCGAGGTAGGCCGACACTATCCACCGAAGCGCGTGATTTCCGGGGCGCCCTTGCCGACGTTGCGGGCCATCTCGTCGCGTGCCATATCGGCCGTGGACGAGATCCCCTGGATCTTCATCTTGAACTCGTCGACGTTCGACGCCCAGCGCAGCGCCTCTTCGAGGGTGACCATGCCCTGTTGATAGAGGCTGAAGATCGACTGGTCGAACGTCTGCATCCCGTACTGCGATGTGCCCGCCGCGATCGCGCCGTGGATCATGGACGTCCGGTCCTTGTCGATGATGCAGTCCCGGATGAATCCGGTGCTCACCATCACTTCGACGGCCGGCACCCGCCCCTCGCCATCGGCGCGCGGCATCAGGCGCTGCGACACCGCGGCCTTGAGGACGCTCGCCAGCTGGATCCGCACCTGTCGCTGCTGGTGCGGCGGAAACACGGCGACGATGCGGTTGATCGTCTCGGTGGCATCGAGCGTGTGCAGCGTGGAGAAGACGAGGTGACCGGTCTCGGCAGCGAGGAGCGCTGTCTCCACCGTCTCGTGATCGCGCATCTCGCCGACGAGGATGACGTCCGGATCCTGGCGGAGGGCGCTGCGGAGCGCGTGCGAGAACGACTGCGTATCGACGCTGACTTCGCGCTGATTGACGATCGAGTGGTGGTCGCGGTGCAGGTACTCGATGGGATCCTCGACCGTCATGATGTGGGCGGCCCGCGTCGCATTGATGTAGTCGATCATCGCGGCGAGCGTCGTGGTCTTGCCGCTGCCCGTCGTGCCGGTCACGAGCACCAGGCCGCGTTCTTCGTCCGCGATCCGCTTCAGCACCGGCGGAAGCCCCAGTTCGTCGACCGTCTTGATGCGCGTGGGAATGACGCGAAGGACGAGGCCGACCGTGCCCCGCTGCTGGAACACGTTGCACCGGAAGCGGCCCAGCCCCGGGATGCTGTACGCCAGGTCCACTTCCTGACTCCGCTGGAACTTCTCCCGCAGGTCGGGAGTGAAGAGCGCGCTCGCGAACGCTTCGGTGTCCGGCGTTTCCAGGCGCTTCTCCTCCGACGCGACGACCAACAGGCCGCTCACCCGCATCATCGGATAACTGCCGACCTTCAGATGGAGATCGGACGCGCCCGCGGTCACCGCTGCCTGGAGGAGGTCGTTGATGTGCATGATCAAACGTGCGATGTTCGACGTGCTGCGTGCTCGACGTGCGACGGGCGGAAGTGCCGTGTGCGACGTGCGACAGGCCGTGCGACGTGCGACGTGCGACGTGCGACGCGCGACGCGCGCTACTTGACCGACGCTCTTCGGGCGTCCCCGGCGCCGACTGCCTGCAGGGGTTCACCGGGATACACGAACGTCAGCCAGTTGTGGCGGTCGGGGGCTTCGCCGTTGATGATGTCGAAGAACGCCTGCTGCACGGCCGTGGTGATCGGTCCCCGCACACCCTTGCCGACAGGGATTTTGTCGACCGAACGGATTGGCGTGATCTCGACGGCCGTGCCGGCGAAGAACGCTTCGTCGCAGATGTACAGCAGCTCGCGCGGGAGCATCTCTTCCCGGACTTTGAAGCCGAGCTCGCGCGCGAGCGTAATGACGGTGTGGCGCGTAATGCCCGGGAGGATCGATGCCGTGAGCGGTGGCGTGTAGATCACATCATCACGAACGACGAACAGGTTCTGCCCGCTGCCTTCGCTCAGGTACCCGAAGGTGTCGAGGGCGATGCCTTCGCTGTACCCGTCGGTGATCGCCTCCATCTTGATCAGCGACGAATTCGCGTAGTTCGCGGACGTTTTTGCCAGGGTCGGCAGCGTGTTCGGCGCCGCACGTGCCCAGGAGCTCACGCGCACGTCCACACCCTCTTCGAGCGCCTCCTTCCCGAGGTACGCACCCCACTCCCAGGTCAGGATTGCCGTATCGACCGGGCACGGAAACGGGTTGACGCCGAGCGCGTTGTATCCGCGGTAGACGATCGGCCGGATGTAGCACGCCTTCTGATCGTTCGCCCGAATCGTCTCGAGCACCGCCGAGGTGAGCGAGGCCTGGTCGAAGGTCGGCTCCATCCGGTAAATGCGCGCGGAGCCGAACAGCCGCTTCATGTGCGTATCGAGGCGGAAGCACGCCGATCCGCGGGGCGTGTTGTAGCACCGCGCGCCTTCGAAGACGCCGCTGCCGTAGTGCACGACATGGGACGCAATATGAATGTTCGCGTCTTTCCAGTCGACGAGCGAACCGTTCATCCAGATCTTGCCGATGCCGGAAAAAGCCATAGTGGAGGGAATTCTAGCACGCGGCTCTGGCGGCACGGGCGGTCCAATCGACGGTGGATCCGGTCGAGCTTTCTACTGATGTTCGTTGCAAAAAGGGCAGCGATCCGTCCGCGCGTGCAGCGGCTTGCGGCACTGCCAGCAGAACCGGGCCGCAGGCGTCTCGCGCGCCCGCAGCCGCGTCTTGATGCCCTGCCCATCGTCGCGGGGCGCGCGCGGCGACGGCGCGTCCGCGGAGGCCGGCGCCGGCGTGCGCCTGGCAGACCCGCCCGAGCGCGCCGCCAGCACATCCTCGAGGAGCTCCGTCGCGCGCTGGTAGCGCATGTCCACGTCGGGCGCCATCGCACGCATGACGATGTCGCTGATCGCCCTGGGGATCGCGGGATTTTTGAGCCGCGGCGGGGTGACCAGTTCGCCCGACATCAGTTTCCCGATGTCCGCGGGGGCGGGCGTGTCGTACGGCAGCATCCCCGTCAGCATCTGGTACATCGTGACGCCCAGGGAATAGATGTCGGAGGCGAACACCGCCTTGCCGTGGAACTGCTCCGGCGCCATGTAGGGCGGACTGCCGATCACCGTCGTGCCGTGGGCGGCGATTTCCAGGAACCGGGACGTTCCGAAGTCGGCAACCTTCAGCATGTCGTTCTCGGTCACGAGGACGTTGGCAGGACGCAGATCGCGATGGATCACGCCCTGCCGGTGCGCGTGGTCGACGGCATTGCAGATCTGGCAGGTGAAATCGAGCGCGCGGCTGACGTCGAGCGCCCCGTGGTTCGCGAGCAGGTTCTCCAGGGTCTCGCCCTGCACGTACTCCATCACGATGAAGAAGACGTTGTCCTGCTTCTCGGCGGTCGTGATGGCGACGATGTTGGGATGGCTGACGCTGGCGAGCAGCCGGGGCTCGCGGAGGAGCTCGCCGAAGTCCATCCCCTGGCGGTGGGGGACCTTGATCGCGACCTTCTTGTCGATCCACGTGTCCTGGGCGAGGTACACCGTGCCGAATCCGCCGCTGCCGAGCGGCGCGAGGATCTTGTACTTCCCGAGCGACTGACCCTTGAAGAGCAAGGCTGAATGATAATCCGTTCCATGCTGCCGCGCTTTTTCGCCCCCGACATGGATACCGGCCTCGCGACGGTGACGCTCCCCGTCGACGAAGCGAGACACCTCACGCGCGTGCTGCGCCTCTCCGCCGGAGACGTCGTCGAAGTGTTCGACGGCCGGGGAAGCGTGTGCAGGGCCGTCATCGAAGCGGCGGTGAGGGATACCGCGTTGCTTCGTCTGATGGAAGCGTTGCCGCCGGTTGCGCCGCCACCGGTGCGGCTGGTGCTCGTGCAGGCCGTCCTCAAGGGCAGCAGCATGGACGACTGCGTGCGCGACGCGACCATGCTCGGCGTCGAGGCGGTCGAGCCGCTCCTCACGGCGCACACCGACGTGAAGCCGTCCTTCGCCTGCCGCCCCGAGACAATCGAACGATGGAGACGGGTGGCCCTCGCATCCGTGAAGCAGTCACGACGCGCGTCGTTGCCGGTGATCCATCAACCGCGCACGTTCGGCGACTGGTTGGCGACGCCCGCCGCGGAGACGAGGCTGCTGTTTGTCGAGCCGTCCGCAGCCTGCCGGCCTCATGCACTGAAGTCGCTGCTCGAGCGCGGCGCGCCGGCACGGGCGGCCGTCATTATCGGCCCGGAAGGGGGGTGGTCTCCGGGTGAAATAGAGGCCGCCCTGGCGGCTGGATGCGTGGCAGTCTCGCTGGGCCCGCTGACGCTGCGCGCCGAGTCGATGGCGATTGCCGCACTCTCGGCGCTCGGGGTGATCTGGCAGACGTAACGTGCGGCGGACGCTACGGCGCGCGGTGGCAGGCCGTGTGGACGACGGCGATGAGCGCCTCGAGATCCACGGGCTTGGACATGCACTGCAGGCCCAGCTTGTCGCTCACGGCCTTCGGATCCGCGGCCGCCGTGATACAGACGACGGGCACCTTGGCCAGTTCCGCGTCCGCGATCTGTCGCTCCCGGAATTCCCACCCGCTCATGACTGGCATCATCAGGTCCAGCAGCACCAGGCTGGGCTTCGCGCATCCGCTCGAGCGCCTCGGCGCCATTCGCCGCTGAACTGATGGTGTATCCAGAATGCACGAGAAACATCTCCAGCATTTCCCGGACGTCAGTGTCGTCTTCGACGATGAGCACATGGGGGGGAGCCACGGCACAGTATAACTAACTGCTGGGTTCGTTGGCAGCCCTGAAGGGCTGCGCTACGGCAGATCGACCCGCTACGGGATGCGCTACGAAGACCGGTCAGTCGCGCTTCGTGCCAGGACGAAGGCCCACCAGCCTTCTTCCTCCGCCGATTCAGTGACGACGAAGTCGGGGGCGAAGGCATCCTCGACCATCGTCTTTTCTTCGATGTTGAACCCCGAGACGATCAGCGCGGCGGAAGGGCGAACGTACCGGACGAGCTCGGCCGCATGGCGGGCGAGGATCGTCCCCGTCAGGTTCGCGGTCACGACCTCCGCGGGCGCGCGGGTGGCGGTCGTGAAGTCCTCGACGTGCGCCTCGACGACGGCCCCCACGTCGTTGGTGTGGATATTCTCGCGCGCGTTCTCGACGGCATCCGGGTCGATATCGATCGCCGCGACATAGGCGGCGCCCAGCTTTGCCGCCGCAATGGCGAGCACGCCGGAGCCGGTGCCGACATCGATCATCGTCTGGCCCGCGAGGTTGCGGTTCTGCAGAAGCGCGAGACACAGACGGGTGGACTGGTGATGGCCCGTGCCGAAGCCGCGTGAGGGTTCGATCACAACCACAACGGGACTTGGGGTTCGGGGCTCGGGGCTCTGGGCTCGGGGTTCAGGGAGGTCCCAGGGCGGGGCGACGATCACCCGGCCGACGCGGATCGCGGGCAGGTCCGCCTGTGTCCGGCGCGCCCAGTCATCGTCTTCCACGTCGGTGGGCTCGATCTGGAGCATGGCCAACTCCGCGTCCGCGCGAACCGCGCTTGAGGCGGCGTCGCGGTTCACAGCGGTGGAGAAGTGTGCGATCCACACCTGCGGCGATGCGATGTCATCTTCCTGAACGGCGATGAGGTCGAAATCCGACAGGATGGCCACGAGTCGATCGCGCAGGGGCGCCGCGAGTCCGGCAAGTTGAATCACGAGCGCGGGCGAGGCCTCCACTAACCGAAGATGTCCTTCACTTTTTCGAAGAAGGGCTTCTCGGACTCGTCGTCGTCGATCTCCGCCTGCGAGGGAAGGGTCCGGCCGAATTCCTCGAGGATGCGTTTCTGTTCCTTGGTGAGCTTCTTCGGCACTGCGGCGCGCGCGATCACGTGCAGATCGCCGTGGCCGCGGCCGTTGACGTTCGGCATGCCCTTGCCCTTGACGCGGAACCGTGCGCCGGGCTGCGTGCCTGCCGGGATGCTGACGTCTTCGCGGCCATCGAGCGTCGGCACCTTCACCGTGCCGCCGAGCGCGAGCGTGGGGTAGTGGACCGGGAGCTCGCAATACAGGTCGTCGTTCTCGCGATGGAAGAACTCGTGATCCTGCACGTGGACGACGACGTAGAGGTCACCGGTCGGGCCGCCGGCCGTGCCGTGTTCCCCTTCGCCGGAGAGCCGAAGTTGTTGGCCCGTCGCGATCCCGGCGGGGATCTTGACCGTCAGCTTGCGCTCGCGCGCAATGCGTCCGGCGCCGCGGCAGGGCAGGCAGGGCTTCGCAATCGTCTTGCCGGTGCCGCGGCAATTCGAGCACGGGCGGGCGACCGTGAGGAAGCCGTGCTGCTGGCGAAGTTGACCGGTGCCGCGACACTGCGAGCAGGTTTCGGCCTGCGTGCCTTCAGCGGCACCTGACCCGGAGCATGTCTCGCAGATCTCTTCGCGCGGGATGAGGATCGACGTCTCCGTGCCCTTCGCCGATTCGTCGAAGGTGATCTCGAGGTCGTAGCGCAGATCGGACCCGCGTTGCGGCCCGCCCCGGCGCCGTCGCGTACCACCGCCGAGGCCGAACATGTCGCCGAGGCCGGAAAAGATGTCGGAGAAGTCGGCAAAGATGGTCGGATCGAAGCCTGCTCCCGCGCCGCCGCCGGCGCCGCTCACGCCGGCGTGGCCGAAACGGTCGAACAACGTGCGCTTCTGGGCGTCGGCGAGAATCGAGTACGCCTCAGCCGCTTCCTTGAAGGACTCTTCAGCCGCCGCATCGCCGGGATTCCGGTCCGGATGGAACTGCAGCGCGAGCTTGCGGTACGCGCTCTTGATTTGAACGTCGGTCGCGTCCCGAGCGACACCCAGGACCTCGTAGTAATCACGCTTGCTCACGCCGGGTTAACCTTTGGCCACTTTCACCATGGACGGACGCAACAGGCGGTCGCCCAGCAGGTATCCGCGGCGGAATTCTTCGATGATCTCGCCGTCGCGCCGCCCCTCGGCGGGCTCGTGCGAGACGGACTGATGGTAGTGGGGATCGAAATCCGCACCGAGTGCGTCGACGGGCCGAACGCCGCGCTTGCGCAGCACCTCGTCCAGCTGGCGCTGGATGAGCTCGACGCCACGGCGGTACGCGTCCGCCCCTTCTCCGCCAGTCTCGACTTTCAGGGCGCGTTCGAGATCGTCCACGATCGGCAGCAGTTCTTCGAGAACACCGGCGGCGGCGGTCTCCGACAGCATCTGGCGCTCGCGGTCGATGCGCTTCCGGTAGTTCTCGAACTCCGCCGTCTTCCGCAGCAGCAGGTCCTTGAATTCGTCCCGCTGGCGCAGCGCGTCTTCAAGCGCGCGCGCGCCCGCGTCGGCGGGAGATTCGGGAGCCACGTGTGTCTCGTCCTGCTGTGTCTCGGGCTGATCGGTATCGTTGTCGTTGTAGTTGTCGTTCACGATGTTAGATGTCGTTTCTCGCGACCATGCGATTGATGGCCTTCGACAGCGTGTCGACGGCATTGATCGCGCGGGAGTAGCGCATGCGCGTCGGGCCGATCACGCCGACCGCCCCGGTGCCCCGGCCATCGGAGTACGTCGCGGCGATCACGCTGAAGCTGCGCAGGTCTGGTGCCGGGTGCTCGCTGCCGATGACGACCATCAGGCCCTCGCCGGTCATGTAATCGTCGAGCAGCTGCACGAGGCGTGTTTTTTCCTCGATCATCCTGAGCAGCGTGCGGAGCGTCTGCAGCGTGGCCTCGGCATCCTCAGCGCTCACATCTTCAAGGAGGAGGGACGTGCCCTGGATGAAGACGATCGGCGCCGAATCCATATCGTCGAACGTGGAGCTCGCGAGCCGCAGCGCACGCGCCAGCAGCGCGTCATACAGCGTCCGCTCTTCGCGCAGGCGGTCGAGCACCGCCTGCCGGACCTCGACCATCGAGCGTCCGCGGAATTCGGCGTTCAGGTAATTGGCGGCCTGCTGCAGCTCGCCGGGTCCGTACTGATCGGACGGTTCGATGACCTTGTGCGAAATCTGCCCACCGGCAGCGACCAGCACGATGAGGATCTTGCCGGCGTCGAGCGGCACGAAATCGACGTGCTCGAACGTCGTCCTGTCACCGGCCGGCGCGATGGCGAAGCCGACCTGCTGCGAGGCGCGTGACACTTCATGCGAGACGTGCGAGAGCATGTCGTCCACAGTGCCGCGACGGAGCCTCGCTTCAATCTGGGGAGCGGGCCGCGACGAGCGTGGCTCGGACAGCAGCTGATCCACGTACGAGCGGTAGCCCAGGTCCGTCGGTACGCGACCGGCCGACGTGTGCGGCTGGTGCACGAAGCCCTGCTCCTCGAGCCGGGCCATGACGTTGCGCAGGGTGGCTGATGACACCCCGAACCCGCGGCTGGCAAGCCAGAGGGAGGATACGGGCTCTCCCTGCTCGATGTAAGCCTGGACGAGAACGCCGAGAATCCGTCTATCTCGTTCCGGCAGTTCAGGATGGCGTGTCATGGGCATTTAGCACTCATCGGGGTCGAGTGCTAACCGTGATTATACATGGCCTTGACGGCCACCGCTCACGACTGTCGGTCAGGACGCCTCATCGGGCGCTGTCCGAGCGCTCCTCGAGCCAGACACCGAGATCCTTCGCGGGTCGCGGGCACTCTCCAGGGCGAGCCGTGTTGAACCGTGTTGAACCGTGGCCATGTCGAACCGTGTTGAACCGTGGCCGTGTTGAACAGTGTTGAGCCGTGGCTCAGATCCCAACGGGGCAGTGTTGAACCGTGTTGAACCGTGGCTCAGATACCCACGCGCCGGACAAGCTCGGCCGCGGCGGTCCGTGCGTCGGCCGTGATCGCCTTGGCGTCCATCCGCTGGAGCGCGAAGTCGCGCATCAGCACCTCTCCGTCGATCATCGTCAGGCGGACATCCGTCCCGCGGGCAGCGTAGACGATCGTCGACCATGGGTCTGCGTCGGGTGCCAGGTGGGGTCGATCGCGTTCGACGAGGATCAGGTCCGCGCGCTTCCCGGGCTCGATCGAGCCGATCTCCGCTTCCATCCCGAGCGCCCGGGCGCCTTCCCGGGTCGCCATCCACAGCGCGTCGCGAGCCGTGAGCGCCCCTGGGGCCTCGCGGACAGCCTGCAGCGTTGCCGCGAGCCGCATCTCCTCGAACATGTCGAGCCGGTTGTTGCACGCGGCGCCGTCGGCGCCGAGCGACACGGAGATTCCACGCCTGCGCATTTCGACGACCGGCGCAATGCCGGAGCCGAGTTTCAGGTTGGAACTGGGGCAGTGCATCACTTTGACGTCGCGTTCGGCCAGGAGCTCCTGCTCGCGGTCCGTGACCCACACGCAGTGCGCGGCGCACAACCGGTGCGTGGCGAGCCCGGTATCGGCCAGGTACTCGAGATTGCTGAAGCCGCCCGACAGGCGGCGGACCACTTCGACCTCCTCCCGGTTCTCGGACGCGTGCGTGTGGATCAACGTGTCTTCACGCCCGGACAGATCGGCGACCGCCTCGAGCAGCTCGCGCGAACAGGAGACGGCGAAGCGGGGCGCGAAGGCCGCTCGCAATCGACCGTTCGCCGCGTTGTGCCACCGCTGCTTCAGTGCCAGGCTCTCGTCGACTGACGCCGACGTCTTCTCCCGCATCCGCGCGGGCACTTGATCGTCGGAGTCCATCATGCACTTGCCGACGACGGCACGCATCCCGGTTTCCTCGAG
>DATLXP010000214.1:0-32231 GCA_035575695.1 Vicinamibacterales bacterium | reverse complement strand
TCACCTATGCGGAGGCGGGCGGCTGGGGACGGGCGCTCATGCTGGAGGCGAGGCGCCGGGGCATTCCCTCAGCGGGCCTGCAGCACGGCTTCATCTATCGTCATTGGCTGAACTACCTGCACGAGCCGGACGAGATGGTTCCGGACTCGGACGGAGACGAGGGCTTCCCCGCGCCCACCCTGACGCTGCTCTTCGACGGATACGCCGCGCGCCATCTGCTCGAACGTGGACGCTTCCCGCCTGGACGTCTCAAGGTCACCGGCAGCCCGCGGCTCGACGCCATGATGCGGACGCTGGCCGCCTTCACGCCGGACGTCCTGGATCAGGTTCGACGTGATGTCAATGTAACGCGCGATGACGCGCTGGTCCTGGTCACGACAAAAGAGCGCGAGGCGAGGCACGCCCTCCCCGCGTTTCTCTCGGCGGCCAGCGCCATTCCCGGCGTCACCGTCGTGATCAAGGCCCATCCGGCGGAGACGCCTGACGCCTACGCGGCGATGGTTGCGGGCAGACGGAACGTCCACGTCGTGGCCGCTACCGTGCCGCTCGACCCGCTGCTCGCGGCGAGCCGCGCGCTCGTGACGGTCAATTCCACCGTCGCCCTCGACGCGGCCGTTGCCGGCATCCCGGGGCTCGTGATCGGACTGCCCAACAACCTCTCGCCATTCGTCGAGGCGGGCGTGCTGGCGGGCGCAGACGAGCCGCAGATGGGCTTGGTGCTGCGCCGAATCCTGTATGATGAAGGATTCAGACAGCAACTCTCGGTCGCGCGGAACGCGTTCCTCCTCGAACACGCGATCGCCTCCACGGGAACGGCCTCCGTTCGCGCCGCCGACGCGATTCGAGAGCTCAGCTCGCACCACCCCGGCACGTCCGGCAAGGGAGATCCATTGTCATGCGCGTATTGATCACCGGCGGCGCCGGGTTCATCGGGTCACATCTGTCCGATGCACTGCTCGAGCGTGGCGACGAGGTGTTCGTTCTCGACAACCTGTCGACCGGATCAATCGACAACATCCTTCATCTCAAGGGGCACTCCAGGTTTCATTACACGGTGGACACGGTCGAGAACGAGCCCCTGCTCGCCGAGATGATCGACCGTTGCGATGTCGTGGTCCATTTCGCCGCCGCGGTCGGGGTGAAGCTCATCGTCGAACAGCCGGTCCATACCATCGAGACCAACGTGCACGGCACGGAGGTCGTGCTCAGGCTCGCCAACAAGAAAAAGAAGCTCGTCCTGATCGCGTCGACCTCCGAGGTGTACGGCAAGAGCAGCACCGTGCCGTTCACGGAAGACGCCGACCTCGTGCTCGGCCCGACGACGAAGCACAGGTGGGCGTACGCCTGCAGCAAGATGATCGACGAGTTTCTGGCGCTGGCGTACTGGAAGGAGCGGAAGCTCCCCGTCATCGTGGTGCGTTTCTTCAATACCGTCGGACCGCGGCAGACGGGGCAGTACGGGATGGTCATTCCGAATTTTGTGCGGCAGGCGCTCGCCGGGCAGCCCATCACGGTATTCGGCGACGGGACGCAGACGCGGAGCTTTACCTACGTGGGTGACGTCGTCAAGGCCGTGATAGCCTTGATCAACGAACCCCGCGCGATCGGCCAGGTGCTCAACATCGGCAACGGCAACGAGATCAGCATCGACGATCTGGCCGCGAAGGTGAAAGCCCTGACCGGCAGCCGGTCCGAGATCGTCCACATCCCGTACGACCAGGCATACGAATCCGGGTTCGAGGACATGCCCCGTCGGGTTCCAGACATCGGCAAGATCAACGCGCTCATCGGCTACAAGCCGACCGTGGAGCTCGACGAAATTCTCGAGAAAGTCATCGAGTCGTTCCGTCAGCAGTAGCCCCGAGGAAACATGTCCCAGCTCCGCCTCAAGACCCGCGTGCGCCACGTCGCCGAGCGTATCCTGCGCCAGCAGGCCAAACCGGTGCGCCGGCTGATGCTCGCCACCGGGCGGGACCGGGCGCCGATCCTTCCGGAGATCGTCCAGATCGAAAGCACCAACATCTGCAACGCCAAGTGCGTGTTCTGCCCACGTGACGAGATGCACCGCAAGCAGGGCATCATGAGCTTCGACCTGTTCACCAGGATCGTCGATGAATGCGTGGAGCTCGGGATCACGCATGTGCGTGTGCACAATTACGGCGAGCCGTTCGTGGACCGCAAGCTCGTCGAGAAAGTCCGGTACGCGAAGCAGAAGGGCATCAGGGAAGTCGGCATGATCAGCAACGGCTCGCTGATCAACGAGGACGTTGCCCGCGGGATGATCGAGGCGGGCCTCGACGCGATCAACATCAGCGTGGATGCGTCCGGCAAGGATGTGTTCGAGTCGACGCGGATCGGGCTCAAGTACGACAAGGTCATCTCCAATATCGAGCGCATCGTCCGCATTCGAGCCGAGCTCGGCAAGAAGCGCCCGAAGCTGATCCTGTCGTTCGTGCGTCAGAACAACTCTGCCGACGAGCAGGCGTTCATCGAGCACTGGCGAAAGATCGCGGACAAGATCCATATCACCGAACTGCACAACTGGGGCGGCACGCTGAACCAGGAATCGGACGTCAACTACCCGTGCTACCGCCCCTGGCTGACATTCACCGTGCTGTGGGACGGCCGCGTGGCGCTCTGCTGCGCCGACTTCGATGGCCACACGATTCTCGGTGACATGACCACCTCGAGCATTCGTGACATCTGGAACGGGGAGCCCTACCGTGCCGTGCGACGCGAGCACCTCGAGAGTGGCGGCCCGGACGTCTGCCGATCGTGCGACCTCCCACGGAAAGACTCCCCGCTCTGGGTCACGAAGCTTACGTAGGGGGGCCTTCGGTCCGTAGGTTTCCTGTGCGCTTTTTCCAGTCTGTCGAGCTCGCCCCACCGTCTAACGGGGCGTATACTGAGCCAGTTCCCGGACAAAAATCATGCAGAAGCTCTACCGTGGCATCGTCACCGTGGCTCTCCTCGCGACGTCCGTTTCATACGCGGCAGCGGGAGACCTGAAACTGTCCATTGCGAACGGCCTCGTCACCATCCAGGCCGACCAGGTTCCCGTGTCCCGGATTCTGTCGGAATGGGCGCGTGTCGGGCAGACACGGATTGTCAACGGCGAGCAGTTGATGATGACCGTGTCGCTGCAGCTGGTGGACATGCCTGAGCGCAAGGCGCTCGACATCGTGCTTCGCTCGGCCAGTGGCTACATGGCCGCGGAACGTCAGTTCGGCGTCGCGGGCGTGTCGGCCTTTGACAGGATCATGATCCTGCCGTTCAGCAAGGGTCCCGTGAACGCGGCCCCCGTGGCTGCGGCTCCGCCACCGTTCAACATGCCGCGCCCGATGATGCCTCAGCCCGAGGCTGACGAGGATACGCCGATTCAGCCGCCAGGCGTCGGTGGCCCAGCGCAGCCCCCTGGCGCGATGCCCTCGTTGCCGGGTATGCCGCAGCAGGGCCCTGGCATGCCGCAACAGCCCCAACAGGTGCCGGGCCAGCCTCAGAGGCCCGGTCCGCAGACGCTGCCGCGTCCGGGTATGTTGCCGGGCGGCCCTGGGCAGCAACAGGCGGTTCCATTCGGGACGTCCCCCCCGCAGGTGAGACCGCCAGGCGGTGGCGGGGGCTCCGGTATCTAACCGGCGCCGAGACGGGTAGAATTCCGTCATTCAGAAGATCCGCGACCTTTCGAGAAACTCGGCGATCTATGGCCTCGGCGAAGTGGCCATTCAGATCCTGAATTTCTGTCTCCTCCCCCTCTACGTCCGCTATCTCACGACATCCGATTACGGCGTCATCGCGTTGCTGGCTGCCATCGAAGCGCCCGCGAAGCTGTTCTTCCGCTGGGGTATCGACGGCGCGTTCATGCGCTTCTGGTACGACTGCGAGGACGAACGGGCGCGCCAGCGCCTCGCGAGCACACTCTTCTTCTTTCTGCTGACCATGAACGGCGTCCTTCTCGCGATCTCGCTGGCCGCAGCGCCCTGGCTGTCGTCGCGGCTGCTCGAGGCCCCCGGGTACACGCTCGCCCTGCAGCTCGTCCTGCTGAACACGTTCGCGATCGGCTTCACGTTCATCCCCTTTCATGTGCTGCGGATTCAGAACAGGCCGCGCGAGTTCAGCGCCCTCACGCTGGCGCGGTCCGTGTCCACGCTCGGGCTCCGCCTCGTCCTCATCGTCGGTCTGGGATACGGCGTCATGGGGATCGTGATCGCGGATCTGCTGGTCACGGCGGTCCTGCTCGTCGTGATGGTTCGATGGTTCGCGCCGCTCATCCGCGGAATGTTCTCGAAAGAGCTGCTCCGGCGGGCGCTGACGTTCGGACTGCCTCGGGTGCCGCACGGGTTCGCCCTCCAGGTGATGGCGGTCGGCGACCGCTTCGTGCTCCAGAAGTTCCGGTCGGTCGCAGAGGTCGGCATCTATTCGATGGGTGTCAGCTTCGGCCTGATCCCCAAGATCGCGCTCGGCGCCTTTGAGTCCGCGTGGGCGCCGTTCTATTACGCCACGTCGCGGGAGCCCGATGCGAAGCGTATCTTCAGCGCGGTCGCCACCTACGGGATCGCCGCCCTCGCCGTGATGACGGCTGGCCTGTCGGCTGTCGCCTTTGAGCTGCTCGACGTGATGACCGGCAAGGAGTACCTCGCGGCGTCGAGCGTGGTCGGCTGGACGGCAATCGGGGTCTTTTTCTATGGCGTCTACCTGCTGACGTCCATCGGACTCAACATCACGAGCCACACCAGGTACTACCCGGTTTCAACGGCGATCGGAGCCGGCGTGAACCTCGGGCTGAACTTTCTGCTGATTCCCCGATACGGCATCCTCGGGGCCGCGTGGGCGAACGGCGCCGCGTACGCGGTGCAGTCGGCGATTGCGTTCAGATTTTCACAGCGCTTTTACCCGATTCAGTACGAACGAGGACGCATCGCCAGGGCGGTCGGCGCCGCGCTGCTCGGGTATATCGCCGCCATATCGCTCCCGGGCATGCCGTCGCTGATCGGACTCTTCCTGCGCGGCACGACGGTCATCGTCGTCGCCGGAGCGGCCCTGTGGCTGACCCGCTTCTTCAACGCCGAGGAGTTGCGCTGGTTGAATGCACGGCGACGGCTGAGTGCCGGGGCCGTCACCCCTCCTGAACCAGAGGATCCTCGCTGATGACGCCGATCAGGCCCCGAATCGCTGCGATCGGCCTCGTATGCGTCATCGCGCTGGCCCTGGCACTCCGCCTCGTGGGGCTGCAATACGGCCTTCCCGACGTCTACAATCCGGACGAAGTCGCCATCATGGCCCGGGCCCTGAGTTTCGCAAAGGGCACGCTCAACCCCCACAACTTCCTCTACCCCACACTGTATTTCTACGTGCTCTTCGGGTGGGTCGGGGCGTATCTCGGGTTCGTGTGGCTCGCAGGAGGCGTCTCGTCGGTGGGCATGCTGCAGCAGCTCTACTTCACGGACCCCACGGGCATCTACACGGCGGGCCGGTTGCTCGGTGCGGTCCTGGGCACGTTCTGCGTCCTTGCCGTGTACCGGCTGGGGCGCGGGCTCTACGATCGCACCGTGGGTCTGATCGCGGCGTTCTTTCTTGCCGTATCCCCTCTTGCGGTGCGTGACTCGCATTATGTGAAGCACGACATCCCCGCGACCCTCGCGGTGATCCTGGCCGTGATCGCGATCACCCGCGTGTGGCCCCGCGTTCCTCGACCAGGTCGCGTCCGAAACGACGTCATCATCGCCGGGGTGGCGTGCGGCGCCGCGTTCTCAACGCACTACTACTGCATTTTCCTGGCGCTGCCACTCGGATGGGCTGTCGTGCAGCGATGGCGAGGCGCCGGCTGGCGCATGGTGCTCCGGCAACTCGTCACCGCAGGTATCGTGAGCACGGTCGTCTTCTTCGCGCTGTCGCCGTTCCTCGTGGTGGAACCGGTCGTCGCATGGCGCGACATCACGGCGAACCGGCAGATCGTCATCGATCGGGCGGTGCAGTCCGGCGCGTTCGCGCCTGCGAAGCGCTATCTCGACATGATCTGGTCCGAATCGATGGGAACCGGCGTGGTGGTCCTGGCGCTCGTTGGCGCGGCGGCGACACTCGCGAAGTCGTGGAAGGATGCGGTGCTGTTGCTGCTCTTCCCCGTCACGTTCTTTGCGCTCATCGCGAATACCACACCAGCGAGCCGGTATCTGAACCCCGTACTGCCGTTCATCGCGCTCTTCGCCGCGCGCGCGTTGGCGATGGTCTTCACCGCTCCGCGTGTCCCGGCTGGCCTCGTGTGGGTGGTCGCGGCCCTCCTTGGCGCCTCTCCGCTGCTCGCCAGCCTCCGGTCCGACCGCTTCTTCAGGACGGCTGACACCCGCCAGATCGCTGAGCGCTTTATCGAGGCACACGTTCCGCCGGAAGCGACCGTCCTCGTGCAGCCGTATTCAGTCGCCCTGACGCCGTCGCGGGCCGGCCTGGCCGAGGCGCTGACGCGCCACCTGGGCAGTACCGAGGCGGCCTCGACCAAGTTTCAGCTCCAGTTGGCGCTCGATCCCTACCCGCAGCCGTCCTATCGAATCATCTACCTCGGCCGAGGGGGCCTCGATGTCGACAAGATCTACGTGGATCCCGCTGAACTGGGTGAGGGGTCAGGCCTCTCGCCTCTTAAGCGTCTCGGGGTGACTTATGTCGTGCTGAAGCGATATGATACGGGGGATCCAGAGATGACTCAGCTCGTGGCAGAGCTTACGCGCCACGGTCGACTAATAGCCGCATTCTCGCCCTACAAGCCTGGCGTCACGGAGGCCGATCGAGCGCGGATCGCACCTTTCCTGCACAACACGGATACCCGGATCGACGACGCGCTGGAGCGTCCCGGTCCACCACTGGAGATCTGGCAGCTCAATGGCCCTGACTCGTAGACTGCGCGACTCGATCGCGACGCGCGCACGCGCACTGCCGCTCGCCCGCCATGCGTGGGCGCGGTACAGGCGGCGCAAATACGAGCGGAGTATCAAACGGTTCATCACCGAGAAGTCCGGCCGCGCCGATCGCCTGCCCGTGGGAGCCGTCTACGAAGCCACGATGCGGTGCAACCTGCATTGCGAGTTCTGTTACGTCGGCGATCTCCTGAATGTCGAGGGACAGTGGCGCGAGGAGCTCAGCCTCGAAGCCCTGGGCAAGGCGTTCCCTGACAAGGAGGGCTTCCAGATCAGCCTGACCGGCGGTGAGATCTTCATGCGGAAGGACATCATGTCCGTCCTCGATCTCTTCAAGGAAAAGGGCTACGCCTGTGGCTACCTGACGACCAATGGCACGATCATCAACGACGAGCGGGCCGAAGCGCTTGCGGATCTCGCCGCCGCGGGGTTCGTGAAGCACGTCAGCATCTCGATCGACGGGCCGGGGGAGCTTCACGACATCGCTCGCGGACAGAAAGGCACGTTCGAGCGGACGACCGCCGGCCTGCGCCGCCTGCAGGAAGCCGCGCGCCGCAAGCACGCCCCGCTGCGCGTGAGCATCAATACGACGGTGGCGCACGAGAGTCTCGACGCACTCGACCAGATGGTGGACGTCGCCGAAGAACTCGGCGTGGATGCGATCGGCCTGAACCACCTGATGTTCTGTACTCCGGAGGACGTGGCCGAGACCGTGCGCATGATCGGTGCCGACGATGCTTCGGTGATCACGACATTCATTACGCCGGATCCCGGACTCGAGATCGAGCGTGTGCGGCACCAGGTCTCTGCGCTCGAAGCCAAGTGCAAGGCCAAGAACATCCTCTTCGACTACCGTCCGAAGGTGCACGATCAATTGATCGAGAACTACTACACGCCTGGCGCGAAGCTGGACGGCCGCTGCCTCTATCCCTTCCTTCATGCGCGGGTGTCGTTCTCCGGCAAGGTCTTCTTCTGCCCGTTCATCCGGGTGGAGGTGGGGGACCTCGCGAACAATTCGCTCGAAGAGATCTGGAACAACGAGAAATATGTCGGGATGCGCAAGCAGCTGGCCGAGGAGGGACTGTTTCCCGTGTGCCGCCGGTGCTGCAAGGCCGAGTTGTCCCCCATGCCGGTGGCAGAACCGTTCGGTGCTGGGGTGCGTCCCCCCGCCAGGCGCGCCATCCCCCTCACGGTCGTTCGCTAGAGATGAGCATGCTCGGCCGACACACCCTGCTGATCAATCCTCCGCTCATCAACGGCGTGGCCTTCACGCGCCAGGGCCGGTGCCAGGAGCGTGAAGACGTGCTCGGTACCACCAAACCGCCGTACACGCTCGCCCTCATCGCGTCGCTGTTGCGCGCCGCCGGCGCTGACGTGCGCCTGGTGGATGCCACCGCCTCCCGCCTGTCGATGGATGACGTGATCACCGGCCTCGATCGCGACGGTTTCCGCCCGTCCCTGATCATGTTCCCGACGACGACGCCGACGCTCGATGCCGACGTCCTCGCGATGTCGCAGCTGAAGGCGCGTTACGGCGCCCCGATGTTCTGTTTCGGCCCCCACGCGTCCACCGCGCCACTCGACTCCATGGAGCGCGTCCCGGCGGTGGACGGCATGTTCGTCGGCGAGCCCGAGGACGGTGCGGTGCAGCTCGCCGCGCTCGAGTCGACAGCGCACCTCGCCACCGTGCCGAGCCTGACGTGGCGCGAGCCTGGCGGTCCCGTCGTGCCGCATCGCGCCCACGGCAGCTTCAGCGGCTTCATGACGATGCCGTTTCCCGCCTGGGACCTGCTGTCGTTGAAGGACTACGGCCTGCCACTCGTCAACAAGCCGTACGTCATCGTCGAGACGAGCCGTGGGTGCCCGTACTCGTGCGACTTCTGCGTCGCGCCGATCCACCAGGGGCACAAGTTCCGCGAGCGCAGCGCGAAGGATCTCGTCGACGAGATCGAGCGGAGCCACCGGGAGTTCGGGATCGAGTTCTTCTACCTGTGGGGAGACACGGTCACGCTGAACGTGAAGTCGTTCACCAGCTTCTGCGACGAACTGATCGCGCGGAAGCTCCCGATCCAGTGGTTCGGCAATGCGCGGGCCGACAACCTCACCGACCCCGCGTTCGTCCACCGGCTGAAGAAGGCCGGCTGCTGGATGCTTGCGCTCGGCATCGAAACCGACTCGGAGGAAGTCCGCAAGGACATGGTCAAGCGCCTCGAACGCCAGAAGATCGAAGCGGCGTTCACGAACATGCGCTCGGCTGGCGTCAAGTCGTTCGCGTTCTTCATCTTCGGCTATCCGGGCGAGACGCTGCAGACCATGAACCGGACGGTCGAATACGCGATCGAACTCGATCCGGATTTCGCGAACTTCTACCCCGCCGTTCCCTATCCCGGCACGGCGCTGTTCGACAAGGTGGTGCGGGAAGGACTCCTCCCCACGGGAGCGGATGCGGACTGGTCGAAGATGGAGTACTCGTACTACCTGATGAGCGGCAACGGGTTGAACGAGCTGACCGTGATGAACGCGATCCAGCGGGCGAAACGACGGTTCTTCCTGCGCCCGGCCTATATCGCCCGGCACATGGGCGACGTGGCACGCCTGGCCGCGTCGAAAAAGGCCATTGTCGGACAGGTGCTGTCGCGGATGATCTTCAGCTCGAAGGTCATCGATACGTCCGTGGCGCCGCTCAGGTCCTCGGCGTCGGCTCTCGCAGAAGCTGATCGGCCGTAAGCCGCGTGTAGGTCTGTCGCAGCGGGGGCTGGCCGCGGATGAAACGCCGAAGGTCCTTGAGCTGCACGAGGTAGCCAAGGGCTTCGCTCAGGTTCATCTTGCTCTCACCCGCTGTGCGACCCTCGAACACGTACGGCACTTCCACGACCGTGCGTGGACGCCCCCGCACGAGCAACTCCAGGCAGATCTTGAATCCCCCGGCGGAGATGTGGACGCCCGTAGCGAGGTCTCGCCTGATCAGGAAGAACCCCGAGGTCGCATCGCGCACCGGCGTGACGCCGCGCGCGATGACGCAGGCCATCTTCGACATCAGCAGCCGGCCGGGTCCCCAGTTCCGCGTGCCGCCACCGGGGATGTAACGGCTCCCGATCACGACATCCGCCTGGCGGTTGTGCATAACGGCGAGCATCCGCGGCAGCGCGTGCGGGGGATGGCTCAGGTCGCCGTCGATGACCCCGACGATCGGTGCGCCTGCCGCAGCAAATCCTTCGATCACCGCCGTGCCCAGGCCGAGCTTTCCCGCGCGATGCACGACCGTGATGCGATGCCGCTGTGCGAGCTCGTCGGCGAGCGTCCCGGTCCCATCAGGGGAGTTGTCGTCGACGATGACCAACTCGCCATCCACCCGCCCTGCGGCGAACCCGGCAAAAATGGCGTCGACCAGGACTTCGAGGCGATCGCGCTCGTTGTAGGTCGGCACGACGATGGTGAGCGCTGGTGGCGCGGCGGGATCGGTCAACGGAGAGACTCGCAAGCACTATAATTCAAGCGCTCCGAAACGATGAATAACCGCCTGTTCCTGGCGCTCGCGTGCGTCCTGCTGATCGTGCGGCTGCCCTCCCTGGTGCAGCCGATGGGCGCCGATCAGGGGCTGTACGCCTACGTGGGCGACCGGATCCTGGCTGGCGAGCTGCCCTATCGGCACGCGTGGGACCAGAAGCCGCCGGCGATTCATTACACCTACGCCGCCCTGCGCGCGGCATGGCGAAGTGAAGCGGTGGTTCCCTTCGCGGACCTGGCGATTGCGGCCATCGTGGCGGCACTGCTATACGCCCTCGGCGGAGCCCTTGCCGGGCACGGCGCGGGCCAGGCGTCGGCGTTCCTGTTTCTTCTGCTCTCGGACCCGTCGTTCTGGAGGCTGGGTGGCGTCGCGGTGCGCGCGCAGTGCGAAACCTTCATCGCCGCGCTCATCACCGGCGCGTTCCTGCTCCTGGCGCGAAGCCGGACGGGACCGGTCGCCTGGAAGCATGTGCTCGCGGGCGTCCTGCTCGGTGCCGCGTTCTCATTCAAGTACAACACGGCCGTATACGTCGGCGCCGCCCTCCTGTCGCTGTGGGCGTGGGGCAAACTCACCAGGGGAAGTGTCGTCGCGCTCGCCGCGGGTTTCGCCGTCGCACCCGCGGTACTGCTGGCGTTGTTTGCGTTCCGCGGTGCCGTGCCCGATCTCTACGACGCCACGATCGCCTACAACCTGCAGTATTCCGGAGAAACGTACAGCGGCCTTCGGCACGCCGCGACATATCTGCTGACGTTCCCGGTGCAGCATGCGCGCGTCGACTCGCTCTGGCTCCTCGGCGGGGCCGGGGCTGCCGTGCTGCTGGTCGCGTCCTTCTGGACGCGCGAGCGGCTCGCAGGTCCGGCGTGGGTCGCGGCGGCGTGCCTCTCTATCGCGATCAACGGCAGCCGCGGCCTGCCGCAGTACTTCGTGCAGGCGCTGCCGCTGCTCGCCCTCACCGCGGGCTGGGCGGGCACTCTCCTCTGGTCGCGCAAACAGGTCATCAACCTCCTCGTTGTGGCCGTGGTCGGCTACGGTGTCTGGCGGGTCAGCGACTTCCCGAAGCTCGCCGGCAACATCGCGCACGACGCGCGCTATGCCGCCGGGCGGATGACGCGCGAGGCACACCTGGCGCGATACGGTGACCGCGAGCAGCGCAAGTACTCGGCGCTGGCGATGGCGGAACTCGCGACCTTCATCCGCTCGCGAACATCCGAAGCGGACCGCGTCTACATTTTCGGGTTCGCGAGCGGCGCCTACGTCCAGTCAGGTCGCGCCAGCGCCTCCCGGTTCTTCTGGAGCCGTCCGGTCATCGTCAATTTCAACCGGTCGAAACCGGGCTACGGCGTGTACGGGCTTCGGAGCGACCTCGAGCGCGTGCAGCCGGCCATCATCGCCCTCCAGCTCCGCGACTGGGCGCCGGACGTGCAGGACTCGGCAGCCTTTTTCATGAGCACGCCTTCGCTGGCCGGCTATCTGGCCGAGCACTACGCACGCGTCGGCGGTCCTGCCGGCTTCGACGTGTGGGAGCGCCGGCGGTGATGGCGGCGGCACCGCAGGGCGACATGTCCTCCCGGACGTTCCGGATCTCCCTGTTCGCCGTCCTCGCGCTCGCCGCGCTCCTGCGTGGTGTGTTCCCGGTTGCTGACCCTCCCTGGGAGACCACCGTCGGCGTCGTGTGGCATGACGAAGGAGCATGGGTGCACAACGCGCGGAACAAGGTGCTCTTCGGCGCGTGGTCGCAGGACGCCTGGAACCCGATGTACGTGGCGCCGGTGTTCACCGCCCTCGAGTACGGCGCGTTCCGCACGCTCGGTGTCGGCCTCTGGCAAGCGCGGGTCGTCCCTGAAATCCTGGGGTGGCTCTCGGTCCTGCTGCTCGCGCTCGGTGTGGCGCGCACGGCCGGGCGACGGGCGGGGCTCATCGCGGGCGCCCTGCTCGCGACCAACTATGTCTACGTGATGTGGAACCGCGCCGCGATGATGGAGGGGCCGATGACGGCCTTCATCGTGGCCGCGTGGTATTGCTACGGGCGCGCCGAGTCGGCCCCCCGCTGGGCATGGGCAGCCGCGGCATTCGCGCTCCTGGCGTTTTTCACCAAGGCGGCGGCGGCATTCTTCGTCGTGGCGATCGGCCTGGACGCCCTCCTCACCCTCGCGTTCGGCTCGCAGGGACGACCGCTTCTCCGTCGCGCCGCCGTCCTGACCCTTGCGGCGCTGACGGCATGCGGCACGCTCTGGCTCGCCTTCTTCGTCGCGCCGAACTGGACCGATTACCAGTTCTACAACTGGCAGATGTCGGTGACCCGTAAGCCGAGTTACAGTGTCGGCGCGCTTGCCTACCGGATCACGGCCCTCCCGGTGTTGCACGACCTCTTCACGCGGATGTGGTTCACGCTCGCCATCGGCGTCGTCGCCGCGCTGGGACTCCTGGGGCGGTGGCGTTCGGGGTCTGCCGCCGAGCGTCTCCTGGGGTGGTGGGTCGCTCTGGGAGCGCTCGAGCTCATCGTGCATGATGTCGGCAACGAGCGGCGCTTCGTCTTTTTCATTCCCGCGCTCATTGCCCTTGCCGCGATCGTGCTCGGACGCGACCGCGTTCTGCTGCCAGCGGCGATCGCTTCGATCCCGCGGTCACGGGCGCTCCTCGCCCTGCCGCTGATCGCGTACGCGACGTACATCGTGTGTGCGTCGATCATCCGGGTGGGCTTTCTGTACCAGATCAGCCCCAACGTCAGGGGCGCGGCGGTCGCCGCTGCGCTCCTCACGGCCCTCGTGTACGCCACGTGGCCGCGGGTCCCGCGCTGGCTGTCCGTGGCCGGCTGGACGCCGCGTGCCGGGATCATCCTGGGACTGGCGGTGGCAGGAGGCCAGCTCGTGCAGTACGGGCAGTGGGTCGCGGGGCGCACGTCCCGGAACTACGAGGCGTCGATACGGCTGGGCCGCGCACTTCCGGCCGGGACGCTGGTCCACGGAAAGCTCGCCAATGGCCTCTCGCTCGAGAATCGCATTCGGCCCGTATTCGTGGGGCACGGCTTCGGCAACTTCGACGATCGCAGGAGCCGGGAGGATGTGCGATATATTTTGACCTACGTGGCGCCTCGCGTCGGCTATGAGGGATCCCAGATCATCGATGTGCTCGACGCGTATCCTCACCGGACCATCATCATGACTTTCGACGTGGCCGAGACCGCCACAGGCCACGACCGCGCCGCCCTCATCGACAAATTCGGCGGTATTCCTGGCGGCAGCCAACCGATGACCGATCGTGAGAACGATTGACGAGCGCGCCATCAAGGCGCACGCCGACCTCCGGTTCCGGTCCGAATACGACTACGCGCTGTTCGAGTACTACCGGAGCGCGAAGGTGCTGGCCTTTCTCGATCGTGCCGGCGTGGCGATGACCGGCCGGATCCTCGACGCCGGTTGCGGCGGCGGGGGGATGCCGCTGTCGCTCGCGGAGGAAGCAGCACTCGTGGTCGGGATCGATCCGTTTCCTCGCTTCACGGACGCCGGAGTCCGGCTGGGGCGTGAGCGCTCGTTTCAGCATCTGCATTTCGCGCTGGCGGACGGCATGGCGCTGCCGTTTGCGGACGGCGCGTTCGACCTCGTGCTCTCGCACGCCGTCATCGAGCACGTGGCGGACGCACCCCTGTATCTCCGCGAGTGTGCGCGTGTCCTCGCCCCTGGCGGTCGCGTCTATCTCTCGACGGCTCCCTACCTGTCGTTTGCCGGAGCCCACCTGCCGCGATTGAAGATCCCGGTCCCCCTGCACCTGCTGGCCGGACGACGCATCGCGTTTGCGACCTTCCAGTTCCTGGCGCGACGCGCGGCGTGGACGCTGCGCGAACCGGCCAACGAGAACTCGTTCATCAAGGCGGCCCGCCGGGGCGAAGTGAAGCACGACGACCTGCTCGAGAAAGTCCGGGTCCGGCGGCTCCGCGCGCAGATTGCCTCGGCGGGTCTGCGCACCGTTCGCGAAGAGTTGCACGCGACGGCCACCGTCCGGCGCATGCCGGCGCCCATCGCGCGCTGGCTGCGCGACAGCCCGCTGACGCAGGACGCCCTGATCAGCAACATGGAATACGTGCTCGCGAAGGCCGAGGCCTGAGTGGCGGACGTCGATCGCTACCGTCCGGACGACAAGCGCGGCGTCGATACGCTGTACCGGCGCGTGTTCGGTCATGATGCCGCCGAATCGAGCCGCCTCCGATGGGAGTGGCAATACCGGCACAATCCAAACAATCCCGGCCACGAACCCGAGATCTGGATTGCGCGTGAAGGGCCGGCCATCGTGGGCCAGTACGCGACGATGCCGGTGCGCCTGTCGCTCAAGGGTCGCGAGGTGCAGGGGTCATGGGGGATGGACGTCATGGTCGCGCCGGAGCGGCAGCGACAGGGCCTCGGGGAGGTTCTGTTCCGTACGTGGGACCGTAACGTCGGCGCATCGCTCGGTCTCGGCTTGTCGGCCTCGTCGTATCGCCTGTTTCAGAAGCTTCGCTGGCCGGATGTCGGCCCGGTGCCGATGTTCGTCAAGCCACTCACGCGTCGCGCGTTCCGGCGGCCGACCTGGCCCCTCGCCGTCAACCGGCTCGTGTCGGCGCTGACGCTGCCGGTCGTGAAGATCGTCGCACGCAATCGCCCGCTCGCGTCTGAAGTGCGCGTCATTCAGAGGTTCGACGAGAGTTTCACGGCGCTCTGGCACGAGCTGGCGCCACAGTTCGACCTGGCCGTCAGGCGCGATGCCGCCTACCTGAACTGGAAGTATGTCAACGCGCCTCACGTCCGTTATGTCATCGCCGCCCTTCGCCGCGACGACCGGAACGTGGGATACGCGGTGTACCGCCACGTCCACGAACCTCGCGGCCGCGTCACGCTGCTCGTCGATGTGCTCGTCGATCCGGCCGACGACAGTGGGTTCGCGACCCTCCTCCACTGGGTCGACCGCGAAGCGCGGCAGGCGGATTCCGACAAGGTCCGGACGTTTGTCCTGCACGCCGGCTTCCGCAGGGCCCTGAAGCGCTCGGGCTACTTCCAGGTCAAGTCGACGATGGAGTTCGTCGCCAAGGTGAACGGCCTCGACGTGGACCAGGCCTTCTACGATCGCACCGAGAACTGGCACATCACCCTCGGCGATTCGGATCAGGACCGTTGAGAATGCACCTATTAGTGGCCATCGACACCGAGGGGGATAACCAGTGGGATGCCGCGGCGCGGCTCCACCAGCGGTTCGAGAACATCTACGCGCTGCCGCGTCTCCATGGTCTCTTTGCCAGGCACGGGGTGCGGCCAACGTATGTGATCACCCATCCGGTCGCTGCCGATGCCAGGTCAGCCGCGGTCATGCGCGCGCTTGCGGACGGCGGGGACTGTGAGATCGGGGCGCATCACCACGCCTGGGAAACACCCCCGTGCACGGCCGGCGACGTCGCGCGTCATCCGTATGCGTCCACGCTGCCGTTGCCGCAGTTCGAGGCGCAGCTCGCGTGCCTCACTGACACGATCGAGCAGGCCGTCGGCCAGCGCCCGGTGTCGTATCGGTCGGGCCGTTTCGGATTTTCCGCGGACCACGTGGCCGCCCTCGAGCGCTGCGGGTACCTTGTCGAATCGAGCGTGGCACCGCTGTTCTATGAGAGCCACAAGGGTGGGCCTGATTTTGTCGAGGCGCCGCTCCGGCCGTACTTTCTCGCCTATGACAGCGCCACGCGTCCGGGCTCGAGCCGGGTCCTGGAAATACCGATCTCGACCGCGTTGAACCGGGCACTCCCGAAGCCTTTCCAGTACGCGTACGCGCGGGCGCCGAAGCCTTACACGACCAAGCGGATCCTGCGCGCCCTGCGGCTGCTCCGCATGCGCTGGCTGCGCCCGTCGTACTCATCGCTCGAGGATATGATCGGCCTGGGTCGCGACCTCGCCCGCTGGAATGAGCCGGTCCTCAATGTGCTCTTTCACTCGAGCGAGGCCATCGTCGGCGGCAGTCCCTACAACAGGACGCAGGCGGAGCTCGACGCGTTCTGCGATCGCCTGGAACGGTTCCTCGCGTTTGCGACGGACGAGCTGAAGGCCGTCCCCGCGACGTTTTCCGAGTTTCGGTCCGCCTACGTGTCGACCGCGCGATAGACGCATGCGAATCCTTCACGTCACGCCGCACCTTCCCCCCGATCAGGCCGCCAACGCGCTCCTGCCATGGCAGCTGGGCAACTGGGCGCGGGACGATGGCGACGAGGTGGAGTACGTGGCGCATCCGGCCCGTGCCGGGGGCAGTACTCCGCTGGCGGGGCGCGCTTACTTTGTGCCGAGACGGACCGGCTCGCTGGTCGACAGGATCCCCGGGCCCGGTCCGCTGCTCGCGGCGCTACGCCTGAGGAGGATGCTGATGCCGCGCATCCTCGGCGCGGACGTGGTCCACGTGCATAGCAACGGGCTGCTGGCGGAGCTCGCCGTCCTTCTGGCCCGCCGGGCCGGCAAGCCGGTCGTGCTGACGCTGTACGGCACGGAGATCTGGCACTACCGGCCCCGGAAGTTTGGTCCGGATCTCTTTCTGCGCGCGTACAACGCCGCGTCGTGTGTCACGTTCTACAGCCACCGGCTGATGGTCAAGGCGCAGGACCTGGGGCTCCGGAGAAAACGGTCACGGACCATTTACCCCCCTGTGAGTGACGCGTTTCACTGGCACGGCGAAGAGGCGCAGCGTGCTGCACGGACGTCGCTCGGCATTCACAGCGCGCACCTGCTCCTGAATGTGAAGCGTCTGCATCCACTCGCCGGACAGCGATATCTCATCGAGGCCATGAACGAGGTGATCCGGCTCCAACCGGATACGCGCCTGGTGATTTGCGGGACCGGCCCGATGCTGGAGGAGCTCAAGGGCGTGGCACGGGGCGCGGGCGTCGAGCGCCACGTCACCTTCGCGGGCTTGATCGACAACCGCGCGATTGCGCATTACTGTGCCGCCGCGGACCTGTTTGTGCTGCCGTCGATCCTCGAAGCGCTGCCGACCGTGGCGGTCGAAGCACTGGCGGCCGGCACTCCCGTCCTGTCGAGTGACAATCCCGGTGGTCTCGAATTGAACGATCTGTTCGGCCAGGACGTGTCGATCGTACCGAAGGAGCAGTCGATGCAGCTGGCTGCGGCGATCGGCCACTTTCTTCAGCACAAGCGCAGGACGTACGACTCGACTCGAGCCGCAATCGCCCGCGACTTCAGCCCGGCGGCCGTGTCCGACCAGTACCGCGAGGTCTACAAAGAGGTCCTCGACCAGCCGTGACGCGGTTGCTCGCCAGGGCGAGCGGCTGCGGCGTGCTGGCGGCTCTGATTGGCGCGGCTTTTCTCGTGCTGTTCTACGGCTCCCGTCCGGACCTGGTCGTGGAGTTCGACCGCGACCTTCCGCGACTCGTCGCCGGCATCCATCCATACGAGCGTGACGAGGCCTCAGGACTCACGTTCGCGTGGACCCGTGGTGAGTTCGTGCTGCGCGTGCCAGGCCTCGATCGTCGCGTGGACTGGGTGCTGGATGTGAGAGCGCGTGGAGCGCGCCCCCTGGCAGGCGACAATCCGGAGCTGTCGTTCGTGTCCGATGGGATCCTGCTCGAGACGCGGGCGTCGGGGCCGGCATTCGAGGAGATGCAGGTCACCGTTCCGGCGCGGCGCGAGCGGCCGCGCGGCGCCGTAATCACGATCCGGGCGTCGAAGACGTTCTCCCCAGGCGCCTCGGATCCGCGGGAGCTCGGCTTCATGCTGGATCGCGTTCGGCTGAGGCCATCAGGGATCGTGCTCCCGCCGCGCAGGGCGATTGCCGGTGTGTCGGTGGCCGCAGGGATGCTCGGTGCCGCCGGCGCCCTGCTTGGCGTCAGCGCGTCGGTTGCCGCGGCTGCCGCGGTGGTGATCGCCACGGGAACCGCCATGATCGCGGCAAGGGGATTCGCGCCATACACGTCGTTTCCCGTGACCGCCGCCACGCTGGCCTTCTGGACGGCGCTCGTGATGGTCGTGACCGCGCGCGCAGTCGAATGGCGGGCAGGCGCGCCGCTCAGGAACACGGCCCGGTTCGCGCTCGCGTTCTCCGCCGCGGCCGCGTTCGTCAAACTACTCGTTCTGCTTCATCCAGACTTGCCGATCGGGGACGCGCTGTTTCACGCGCACAAGTTCCGCACGGTCGTCGACGGCAACCTGTTCTTCACGTCGATCGCGCCGGGGAACTACCAGTTCCCCTATGCGCCGGGCCTGTACGTCGCCGCGGCGCCGTTTGCCTCGATGGTCGTTCGCGATTCCGGCGATATCCAGCTCCTGCGCATCCTTGTCGTCGCGTTCGACGCGGTCGCCGCCGTGCTGCTGTACCTGATGATCATGCGATCGTGGGGCGACCGCCGCGGAGCCGCGGTCGCCGTCGCGCTCTACCATCTCATCCCTCTCGGTTTCGATGTCGACACCGTCGGGAATCTCACGAACGCGTTCGCGCAGGCGCTGGCCGTATTCGCCCTCGCGATGATCAGTGCTCCGGCACTGCGGTGGGAACACCGCGGCCATGTCGCGACCCTTGCGCTCCTGCTGTCGGCGGGCTATCTGTCTCACACGAGCACGTTCGCGATCCTCTTTCCGGCATGTCTGATGATCGCGGCGGTATTCCTCTGGAAGGGTGGTCCGACGCTGCGGTCACCGGCCGTCGCCGTACTCCTGGCGGCTGTGGCGGCGTTGATCCTCGCCGTGGCTGTGTACTACGGACACTTCGGCGACACGTACCGTGCGGAGTTCGCGCGTATCAGCGCTGAAACCGCCCGGGATGCTCCCGACGCCGGGGGCCGCACGGCGATGGACCGCCTGGCGGGCGTGCCGCGCCACCTGGGACTCTACCTGGGGGTCCCGACGCTGCTGCTGGCCGCCGCGGGAGGCTGGAGTCTCATCGTTCGTGGCGCGAGGGACCGACTGACGCTCGCAATCCTCGGGTGGACCGCCGCGTGCCTCGCGTTCCTGGTACTTGGCATCCTGACCCCCGTGGACATGCGGTATTACCTGGCTGTCATCCCCGCGCTCGCGATTTCCGGGGCTGCCGGTGCATCATGGATGTGGGGCCAAGGCGGCGCGTCCCGGGTCGCCGCCATCGCGCTCCTGGCCTGGGCGGCCGTGACGGGCGCCATCGGAATATTGGATTTCTGAAGGGGACAGCCACCTTCTGACAAGGTAGGTCAAATGGTGGCTGTCCCCTTCACGATCGAGGACAACAAATTGACACTCATCGACAGGATCTCGGCGGAACTCACCCAGGCCATGCGCGACAAGGCCGTCGTGAGGCTGGGGACGCTCCGCATGGCAAAAGCTGCATTGATGAACCGGGAAATCGAACGCGGGCACGCACTGGACGACGCCGAGTCGCTGCAGGTCGTGGCGGCCCTCATCAAGCAGCGGCGCGACTCGATCGAACAGTTTCGCGGCGGGGGACGAGACGACCTCGCCGACAAGGAAGCCGCCGAGATCGCCGTGCTCGAAGGCTACCTGCCACCCCCGGTGGACCCCGCGGAACTCGCACGCACGGTGGACGACACGATTCTCGAACTGGGCGCGAATTCAGCCAGGGACATGGGGCGCGTCATGAAGGCCGTGCTCGCAAAATTTGGGGGCCGGACAGCCGATGGAAAGCTCGTCAGCGAACTCGTCAAACGCAAGCTCTCCGGCGCGTGACATTCAGTAAACCTTTACGAGGGTGTCTTCGTCTAATCATTCTGGAGGCCCGCACAGCCTCTCATCCATCCTCCACGGGGCTCCTGTCGAAAGGCAGGAGCCTTTTTTGCGCCTCGTGTAAAAGTTGTAAAGTTTCGTCATGAGCTCGAAGCTCGCGAGATCAGCCGGCGTCATCGGGATCGCGACGATGACAAGCCGAGTACTCGGGATCGCGCGGGAAACGGTCCTCGCGGCGACGTTCGGTGCGGGCGCCACGATGGACGCGTTCAATGTCGCGTTCCGCGTCCCCAACCTCCTCAGGGACCTCTTCGCAGAGGGGGCGATGACCGCCGCATTCGTCCCGACGTTCACCCGCGTCCTGCACCAGCGCGGCAGGACTGACGCCTGGCGCGTCGGAAACCTCGTCCTCAACGCGCTCCTCCTGGTCACCGGCATCCTGGTGGTGATCGGCATCCTCCTCGCCGGGCCGGTGACGCGGCTCCTGGCCGGGGCGTACAAAGACGACCAGGACTGGCTGGCGCTCACCGCGACGCTGACGCAGATCATGCTCCCCTTCCTGCCCGCGATCGCCATCGCGGTCGCGCTGATGGGCATGCTCAATTCGTTGCGGCGCTTCTTCATCCCCGCGCTCTCCCCGGCGATGTTCAACGTCGCGACCATCGCCTGCGCTATCGCGGCCGTTCCGCTGATGCCACGCCTCGGTCTTCCGCCCGTCATCGGTCTCGCCATCGGCACGCTCATCGGGGGCCTGGGACAGATTCTTCTGCAGTGGCCATCTTTGCGGAAGGAAGGCTTCCGGTACCAGCCGATCCTCAGCTTCCGCGATCCCGACGTGAAGGACATCCTCAGACTCGTGGGACCCGGCGCGATCGGCGTGGCCGCGGCGCCCATCAACGTTCTCGTGAACACGTATCTCGCCACGAGCCAGGGTGAAGGGGCCGTGTCGTGGCTGACCTACGCCTTCCGCCTGATGTACCTCCCCATCGGGATCTTCGGCGTGTCGGTCGCCACCGCCATCCTCCCCGAGATGTCGCGACAGGCCGGCGAGCACGACCTGGCCGGGATGCGCCGCTCGGTGTCGACCGCGCTGCGCCTCATGCTCGTGCTGAATGTTCCGGCGGCGGTTGGCCTCATCGCGCTCTCCTCACCGATTGTCGAACTGCTCCTCGAGTACCGGAGGTTCACTGATCGCGACACGGCGGCGACCGCGGCCGCTCTGATGTTCTACGCGCCAGGCCTGCTCGGCTACTCCGCCGTGAAGATCATCGCCCCCGCGTTCTATGCAATGAAGGACAGCCGCACGCCCGTGACGATCAGCCTGCTGGCCATCGCGACCAATCTCGGATTGAACCTCGTGCTCGTGCGCGTGCTGGGATACCGTGGATTGGCGCTCGGTACCGCGATCGCCGCCCTCCTGAATGCCTTCATGCTGTTGTGGGTGCTGCGGGGCCGGATTCATGGGTTCGAAGGCACCCGCGTGCTGACGACATTGACGAAAATCACGGTGGCGTCGCTCGCCATGGGTGTCGCCGCGTATATGACCGCCTCATGGCTGCAGACCGCGCTCCCCGGTGACGCGCCCGTGATGCGCGCGGTGCGCGTCTTCACGGCGATCGGCTCCGGCGTCGTCGTGCTCCTTGGCGCATCGCGTCTGCTTCGCATCGCGGAGTTCGACGACGCGGTGGCGCGCGTGCGCACGCGCCTCGGCGCTCGATAGATGTCGACGCCTGTCCCATCGGAGCAAGAGGCCGGGAACGAGCTCGCCGGACCGGCGCGTGCGCGCGAAGGCGGACTGCATCCCACGCTCATTCTCATGGCCTGCGCCCACATGATTGTGGACGGCTACGGCAACATCCTCGCGCCGCTGCTCCCGCTGCTCATCCCGCGTCTTGGCCTCAGTCTCGCGGCAGCCGGAACGATGACGATGCTGTTTCAGCTGTCGGCGTCGGTCGCCCAGGTCGGCTTCGGCCATCTGGCGGATCGCTGGAACCCGAGGCTCCTCATCATGGTCGGCCCCGTCATTGCCGTCTCGGTCCTGAGCCTCATCGGCCTCGCCACCTCCCCCGTCATGCTTGGCGCGATTCTCGTTGCGGGGGGCCTCGGCGGTGCCGCGTTTCACCCGCCTGGCGCCGCGCTGGCCCACAAGCTCGGTGGCCATCGGCCGGGATTTGCGATGTCGGTCTACATCACCGGGGGTACGCTCGGGTTCGCGCTCGGGCCCCTGATGTTCGCCCCTTTCGCCCAGCGATTCGGTATCGAATGGACGCCGCTCCTGATGATCCCGGGGCTCATCGTCGTCGCATTCTTCCTGACGCGAGTGCCAGCGATCGAGCTGCCGCCAGGAGGGGGAGGCGGATTCAGGGCGCTGCGCCCCTATGCCAGGCCACTCGGCCTCCTCTACATGTGCGTGGTCCTGCGCACGATGACCGCCATCGCTTTTGCGACGTTCGTTCCGGTCATGCTGACCCGGCGTGGCATGAGCCTGGGCTCGGCTGGCGCCGTCGTGGCGTTCTACCTGTTTGCGAGCGGCGTGGGTGGCTTCTTCGGAGGTCCGGCGGCGGACCGCTTCGGGGCGAAGCGCGTCATTGCGTGGTCGCTCGTAGCCGCGTGCCCGTTCCTGGTCGTGGCTCCGCTCCTGCACGGCGCCGCGTTCGCCATCGTCCTTGCCATTGGCGGATTTTTTCTGCAGTCGACGCTGCCGGTCAACGTGATCTTCGGGCAGGCGCTCGCGCCGGTCAGTGCCGCAACGGTGTCGGCGCTGATGATGGGGTTCGCCTGGGGTACCGGGGGGATGACGGTGCCGTTGACAGGCTGGGTGGCGGACCGGATCGGCATCGAACCGACGCTGATGATGCTGGCATTGGTGCCACTCGCCGCTGCCGCCTGTGCGCTGCCGCTGCCGGATCGGCGACGCCTGTCACCGCCCGCCGTACTGGACGGCGTGGTACGATAGTTTCGTTCGACGTTCCCTCATGCCGCGCTACGGTCGCCCCTCCACCACCAGTTATTCCTTCGGCCCAGGGCCGATGACGCCTGCCGTCAAGGCGATCATCATCGCGAATGTCGCGTTCTTTCTCGCATCGCTGGTCTACCGCGAGCTGATTGGCTACCTCGGGCTGAGCCCGGAAGCGTTCTTCGAGCGCCTGTGGCTCTGGCAGCCCGCGACCTACATGTTCCTGCACGACCCGACCGGTCCGCTGCACATCCTTTTCAATATGCTCGGCATCTGGATGTTCGGCGTCACGCTCGAGCGCGTGTGGGGCACGCAGTTCTTCGTGAAGTACTACGCGGTCACGGGCGTTGGCGCGGGCCTCACCGTGCTGCTGGTGTCGCTGCTTCCGTTCGACGTCACCCGATCGACCTACGGCGCGGTCACGATCGGCGCCTCCGGTGCGTTGTACGGCTTGTTGATGGCCTTCGCCATGAAGTATCCCGAACAGCCGATCCCCCTGATCGTCTTTCCGGTGCCCGCGAAGTACTTCGTGATGATCCTCGGCGCCATGGCGCTGCTGTTTGCGCCGGGAGGCCGCGTCTCGAACGCCGCGCACCTCGGCGGGCTGCTCTTCGGGTATCTCTACCTGAAGAGCCGGGGCGGCGGGTTGACGGCCGAGTTCAAGTACCGGTACATCAAGTGGAAGATGAACCGACTGCGGAAGAAGTTCGCCGTGCACTCCGGCGGCCGAAAAGACTACGACCGCAACGTCCACTGAGAGGACGCGCCACTCGAGGTCCACAGAGGATTTCCGGTTGAAGATGACGGTCCTCCTCAACTCGGGAACATCTCCGTGGACCTCTGTGCCTCTGTGGTTGAATTCGTGGGGCGGCAATCTTCACCACAGAGGCACAGAGGTCCACAGAGGTCCACAGAATATTTCTGTTTTCAGACCGCTTCTTCTTCGAGCGCCGTGTCCGTGGACCTCTGTGCCTCTGTGGTGAAATCGTTCACAGCAGGCTCCTGACGAAGCCTCCATCGATTTGAAGCGTCGTGCCCGTCACGTACGACGCCCTGCCTGAGGCCAGGAACGCCACGACATCGGCAAACTCCTCGGTTGTCGCCATGCGTCGCAGCGGGATCTGGGCCTCCGTGCGTCTTTGCACGGCATCGGCCGCAATCCCTTCGCGTGCCGCCGCCGCCTCCGCGAGCTCCACGACCCGGTCGGTTCGCGTGTAGCCGGGTGCCACGCAGTTGACGAGGATGTTGTCCGCGGCCAGCTCGTTCGCGATCGTCCGCGCGAGCCCCGTGACGCCTGCGCGCAACGCATTGGACAACACCAGCCCTTCTACCGGCTGCTTGGCAGAGATCGACGTGATGTGGATGATCCGTCCGCCACCCCGTGCGCGCATGTGCGGCACGACCGCCCGCGACAGGCGAACGACACTCATGAGCACGGAGTCGATCGCCTCCCGCCAATCGTCATCGGTGAACGACGTGAACGGACCGGACTTCGGTCCGCCCGTGTTGGTGACAAGGATGTCGATCGCACCGAGCTGTGCAGCGGATTCCCGGACGAGGCGGTCGCAGTCCGCAGCGTTCGAGACATCGGCGACGATCGGCACGACCGTCGCGCCGGTTTCGGCGGCGATCTCGCCTGCCGTGGTGCGCAGTGCCGCGTCGGAACGCGAGCAGATGACCACGCGCGCGCCTTCACGCGCGAGCGACAGCGCGGTGGCGCGCCCAAGCCCCTTGCTGGCAGCGCAGACGATGGCGCAGCGGCCGTCGAGCTGAAGGTCCATCTATTTGCGATGGAAGTAGGTGTCGGTGCCGTCGAGCCAGTCGTGGCGGATCGGGCTGAAGAGATCCAGCTCGAACGTGTCGTCGAGCGCCTCAGCCTGGTGCTCGATCCACGAGGGTATGTGCAGCACCTCCCCTTCGCGCACGGTGATCTCTTCCCCGGCGATGAGGAACTTGAGGGCCCCCTGCAGCACGTAGGTCATCTGTTCGGCTTCGTGCGAATGCATCGGCACGAGCGCCCCTTTTTTCAGGTAGATCTGCGCGAGCATCTCGCGCTCGCCGGTGACGATCTTGCGCGAGATCATCTCGGTGACCTTATCGAGCGCGATCTCGTCCCAGCGGTGAAGTTTCACGCTTTGTGTCACGATTCGACTCCAGAATAGCGGTCCCTGGCGGCCCGATGAAAGGCCCCGGCCTTGAAGAAGCGCGCCAGAGACGCGCGAAGTCGGGAGTATAACAGCGCGGTATAATTCGAGCATGAAGGGAACTTCTGTCATCGGCGGCAAGAGCGCGACGCCGGATCGCTCGACAGCCGCGAGGCATCATGGACTGACGCGCGAAGACTGTCTGCGCGCCTACCGGATCATGGTCCTGTCGCGGAAGATCGACGACAAGGAGATCCAGCTCAAAAACCAGAGCCTCATTTTTTTCCAGATCAGCGGTGCGGGTCACGAGGCCGTGCTCGTGGCGGCCGGGATGGCGCTCAAGCCCGCGCATGACTGGTTCTATCCCTACTATCGCGATCGCGCGCTCTGCCTGGCCCTCGGCATGACGCCGCTCGAAATGCTGCTGAGCGCCGTCGGCGCGAAAGACGACCCCAACAGCGGCGGACGCCAGATGCCCTCGCACTGGGGTCACAAGGACCTGAACATCGTGTCGCAGTCCAGCCCCACGGGCACGCAGTGCCTCCAGGCGATCGGCTGCGCGGAGGCCGGCGGGCTCTACGAGAAGGTGGACGGCATTCCAGGGCGCGAAGCCAGGTTCGAGAAAGACGAAGTCGTCTACGTCTCGATCGGCGAGGGCACGTCGAGCGAAGGAGAATTCTGGGAGTCTCTGAACTCCGCCTGCATCGGCAGGCTGCCGGTCGTGTACATGATCGAAGACAACGGCTACGCGATCTCCGTGCCTGTCGAAGTGCAGACGGCGGGCGGGGACCTGTCGAAGCTCGTGGCGTCGTACCCAGGCCTGTTCGTCCAGAGCATCGACGGAACGGATTTTCTCGGCAGCTACCGCGCCGTCTCTGACGCGATCACCTACGCACGCGAGCGAAAGGGTCCCGCACTCGTCCATGCCAGGGTCGT
Organism: Vicinamibacterales bacterium; assembly: GCA_035575695.1. Taxonomy (GTDB): domain Bacteria; phylum Acidobacteriota; class Vicinamibacteria; order Vicinamibacterales; family 2-12-FULL-66-21; genus JACDCA01. The sequence continues at coordinate 6,123 of DATLXP010000214.1, read as the reverse complement.
CCGCCCGTACTCGCACTCGTTGTCCGACGACGAGAAGCTGTACAAGACGAAGGACGAGCGCGCCGAGGAAGCCACGCGCGACCCGATCACGCGCATGGCCGATTTCCTCAAGGCCGAAGGCATGGCGACCGACGGGGACCTCCAGACGCTGCTTCGCGAAGTCGAACAGGAAGTCAACGAGGCCGCGGACCTCGCGGTGAAGGCGGAGAAACCCTCCACCGACACGGTCACGCTCTACGTGTACTCCCCGGACATCGATCCCTCATCGGAGGACTTCCGCACCGATGCGGTGCCCGAAGGCAAGCCGGAGACGATGGTGGCGGCGATCAACCGCACGATGAAGGACGAGATGGCGCGCGATGCGCGGATCGTCGTGTTCGGTGAAGACGTCGCGGACGCCAGTCGCGAGGCCGCGCTGGAATCCGTGTCGGGGAAGGGGGGCGTCTTCAAGGTCACGCACGGACTGCAGCGCGCCTACGGCTCCACGCGCGTGTTCAACACGCCGCTGGCGGAAGCGAACATCATCGGCCGCGCGATCGGCATGGCCACGCGTGGCATCAAACCGGTGGTGGAGATCCAGTTCTTCGACTACATCTGGCCGGCGATGATGCAGCTGCGCGACGAGATGTCGATGATGCGCTACCGGTCGAACAACACCTTTGCGTGTCCGATGGTCGTGCGCACGGCGATCGGCGGCTACCTGCGCGGCGGCGCGCCGTACCACAGCCAGTCCGGCGAGAGCATCTTCGCGCACTGCCCAGGGATTCGCGTCGTGTTTCCGTCAAACGCACAGGACGCGGCTGGCCTGCTCAGGACGGCGATCCGCTGCGACGACCCGGTGCTCTACCTGGAGCACAAACACCTGTATCGCCAGACGTACAACAAGGGTGAGTACCCCGGCGCCGAGTACATGGTGCCGTTCGGCTCGTCCGCTGTCCGGCGCGACGGGACCGATGTCGTCGTCATCACGTACGGTGCGCTGGTGCAACGCTCCGTGCTGGCGGCACAGCAGGCGGAAAAAGACGGCATCAGCGCCATGGTGATCGACCTGAGGACGATCGTCCCGTACGACTGGGACGGCATCGCCGAGGCGGTCATGAAAACGAACCGGGTCGTGGTCGCGCACGAGGACCAGCTGACGTGCGGGTTCGGCGCGGAGATCGCCGCGCGGATCGGCGAAGAGCTGTTCGAGCACCTCGACGCACCGGTGAAGCGGGTCGCGGCGCTCGACACACCCGTCGCGTACTGCCCGGATCTCGAGGAGGTCATCCTGCCTCAGTCAGCCGACGTGCTGAAGGCCATCCAGGACACCGCGCGCTATTGAACGTTCTCGCGTTCCTGCTGCTGGTCGTCGGCCTTCAACGTCCAGGAGTGGAAACGCTCCGCAGCGTGAGCGCACTGCCGGCCCACATCGCCGGGTCGTTCGAAGAGATCGCCGCCTGCCACATCTCTCCCGAACACGATTACCTCGTCTTCGACCGGCGCTCGCACGTGGTGTCGAGAGTCGCCCGCGACGGCTCGGGAGGCGTCAGGGAGGTCGTCCAGATCGGCATCGAGCCAGGACGCATTCTCCGGCCGAGCGCATTCGTGTCGGCGCCTGACGGCACCTTTGTCGTTGCAGATGCCCCCGTGGGCGTCGAGCGCATCCAGATTTTCTCGTACCTGGGGCCGAGGATCGGCGGTTTCACGCTGCGGGGACGGGCGGCGCCACGAGTGACGCTCGGGAACCTCGTGCTCAATGGCGTCGGCTCGATCGATTACACAGGCACGACCATCCTCGTCAACGATTCGGAAAACGGCGCGCTGATCACCGAACACGGCCTCGATGGCGCCATCCTGCGGACGTTTGGTCGCCTTCGCGCCACGGGGCAGGAAGCGGATCGCGAGCTCCACCTGGCATTGAACAGCGGCTATCCGCTGGCTATTCCCGGTGGCGGCTTCTATTTCGTCTTCATGACGGGCGTGCCGGTCTTCAGGAAGTACGACGCCTCTGGAGCGATGCTGTACGAGCGCCATGTCGAAGGACCCGAAGTCGACGAATACCTCCGCGCGCTCCCGTCGAAGTGGCCGCGACGAACAGGGGCGGCCGGGGAACACCCGCTCGTCTCACCCTCGTTCCGCACGGCGGCGGTCGACCCGAAGGGCAGCTTGTGGATCTCTCTGATGGCCCCCGTGTCATACGTGTACGACAGCGGGGGTGAGAAACGCCGGACGCTGCAGTTCCGTGGCGCGGGGGTGTTCTCTCCAACCGACTTCTTCTTCGCCCGCGAGGGACGCGTGATCGCGTCCCCTGGCTGCTACGCCTTCGACATCAAGTAGGACTCATGAATGGCGCGTCCCCCACCAGGAAGGTGGCCGCGCGCGGCAGCACCGTGTACTCGCAGACCGTCGCGGGAAACACTTCGCCGTCGGTATTGACGTGAATCTCGCGCTCGACCTCGATGCGCACGCTCGACGCCTGCAGATAGCGGACACGGTCATCCGCGACGTGGTCCCCCCCCGCGACCTTGCGTGCGAGCGCGACGAACTCAAGCGAGCTCATCGCTTCGATCAGGCAGACGTCGAGCAGGCCATCGTCTAGCAAAGCCCTGGGCGCGATCAGCCGTCCGCCTCCGATCAGGGGGGAGTTGCACACGGCAAACGCGTAAAGCCCGAGGCCAATGCGGATGCCGTCGGGTTCGGCCGTGACGGTAGCCCGCACGGGGTCGTACTCCATGAGCACCTGCGTTCCCCCGACCAGGTAGGCAAGCCGCCCCGCGATGGTCTTGAGCTGCGGTGTCACCGCGATCGAGACCTCGGCGATGAACCCGCCGCCGGACGTGTTGAGGAATGCGCGTCCGTTCACCATCCCGACGTCGACGGCGACGGTCCTCCCTCGGGAGATCACCTGGAGCGCCGCGTCGACGTCCGGACGGATGCCGAGGGCCGCCGAGAAATCGTTGCCCGTGCCCATCGGAATGATCCCGAACGTCATCCGGTCGATGGCGGCCTCTGCGACGACCGCATTGAACACTTCGTTCAGCGTGCCGTCTCCGCCCGCGACGATGATGGCATCGCAGCCGTTCCGAACGGCCTGACCGGCTGCCTCGCCTGCATCACCATCTCCCTGGGTCACGCTGACATCGACGGTCGAGTACTGCTCCCGGAGCCGTTCGGAGATCATCGCCGAGGACGCCGTCGCGAGTTCCCGGCCAGACGATGGATTGACGACCAGAAGCGCGCGTGTCATACGAGCTTGCCGATGGGGCCAAGGTCCAGGTTGAGGTCCTCCGGCGCGAGGCCGAACTGGCTCGCGAGATCGCGGACGGTCTCCTCGAGACGCATGAGCGCGAGGCCAACCGCCTCTGTCTCCTCGTCGGTCATCGAGCCCCCTTCCATCCGCCTGATGGCCTGCCGTTCGAGGAGCTGGCGGACAAACTCGACCAGCGTCAGCACGAGTTTCAGCACCGACCGTCGGACCTCGTCCGGATCTGCATTCCAGCGCGGGGGCCCGCCCGCCGTACGGATCCGGTCCAGCTCTGCCCTCAGCGATTCGACCTCGCGCAATTCGATCGCCGCCTGCTGCCCCGTCTTCTTCTTCGCTTTCCTGGTCATGACCAGAGCTCCGGCACGAACGCAAACGGGGGCCACGGTCCAGAGACGGTCAGACCGGCCATCCCATCGAGCGCCGCGCGGTAGGCGTCGACATCTTCCCTGTGGACCAGGTGATAGACGGCGACGGACCCGGCTGGCGTTGGCTGCCGCCGCTCGCGAACGACATGCCCTGCCACGCGCTTCAACCCCGCCTCCACGCGAGGCGGCAGCCGCGGAGACAACTCGCGCCGCCTGTCCTCGAGGTACTGCATGCCCGACGCCGGACGTGCCGTGTGCGCCGTTGCCGCTCGCTTCACGCGGATGCGGATCGTCATCTGGGCCCTTCCCCGCACGAGGGCCATCGCGTCGTCAATGGCGCTCGCGCGTTGCCGCACGATGGTGCCGAGCTCCTCCTCGTCCACCAGCGAGCCGAAGCGGGCCGGCAGCACCGAAGGCACATGGCCGGCGATTCGTATGACGATGGCATGCTGATGGCGCAACTCGTCTTCAGACAGGACGGGGGCCGCGGCGCGCCGCTCGCACACGGCGTAAATGGCGCCGACGGCGACGCTTTCTATCCTGCACCCGCGCGCCTGCCACGCCCGGACCGGCTTGTCGGTCAGGGCATGCACATACAGGCATCCCACGTCAGAGCCCGCGCACCGGCATGACGCGGTCGGCGGCACAGAGGAGCGCCGAGAGGCGGACGTAGACGAGATCAACGTCCGCCAGGGCGAGGATCAGGTCCGCGTTGAGCATCACGCCCTTGTTGAGGAGACTGTCGAGCACGTCCACCAGCGAGCTTTCGGAGTCGTCGATGATCCGCGCGACGTCGGTACGGGGGGGCTTGGGGTGGTGAGCGCGAATCGGGGGAGGCGCGACGATGGGGCGCGCGATCTTTGCGCGCACGGGTGGCGGCGGCAGCCTGGGTCTTGGCGGAAGCGCGGTGACCCTTCGTTTGAGCGGTTTGACCTTCGGGACCGTGCTGTGCCGCGGCCGGGCACGCTTCATTGCGTCGACTCGCTCGGGTGAATGAAGTTGTAGGCCGGCCACGGGCCGGTCACGATCATGTGGCCGCCGGCATCCGCGCACGCAGCCGCTTCGAGCCGCGCCGCTGCCGTGAACTTATCGCGGTCGGCTGATGGCACGAGGAAGGCCGCATCGAGGAGCGGAGGTGTCGTGCCTGCGGCCGGCGCGGCCTCGCGGCGGCGCGCATCCTTCGACATGGCCGCCAGCCGCTCGAACGCCCGGGTGGCTGCCTCCGCCACCGCCAGCTTCGCGTTCTTCACGTCGTCACGCACCTGCTTCTTCGCGGCGAGAAACGCTGCGCCCGACCGCGGCGCCACCGGCGCCTTGGTTTCCTTCTCCTGGGTCACGCCGCGAACGACCCGAATGCCCCACTCTTCCGCGCCGGCGATCTTGTCGATGGCGGTATCGATCGAGGCGCGCCGCGACGCCACGTCCTTCACCGCCCGTTCGACGGTCGAGAAGATGGTGAACAGCTTCATCGGCACGACCGTCGCGCCGCTTCGCTGCGCAAAATGCTCGACGACGTCCTCATGGGCGAGCGCGATGTCGCCGACACGATCGAGGTCCCCAAGCATCGTCTCGAGTTGCCCCGGGCCGTATTGATCGAGCGGCACGCTGGCGGTGACCAGCCAGAGGCTGTCGGCGACCGCGACCACGGCTACAGGCTTCGCTCCAGGCAGCCCGGCCGGTGCACCGGCAGGCGTGGGTTTCTTGGCGGTCTTGACGACGCAGTACAGGTAAATGGCAGACGTCACGTATATTGATGATATCTCAGCGGTGGCCCAGCTCCCGGCCGAGTTGGGGACATCGGCAAAGTCCTCTAGGACTGAACCCGTCGGCGTACGCCATTGTTGCGCCTCCGCGTGCGCGTTCCAGTAAATGGCAAACAACCCTTGCCGTGCGCTCGGACCTTGCCCGCGTCCTAAGCCTGAGTCTTTTTCCCCGTTAGTCACATGCTTCTGAAGCAGCGAACCGGCGTCTTTGGGGTGTCGTGAAACGTCAGACGTCCAACGTTCGAAACGCCCATGTCCATTCACCGCCTTAAACCTATTCGGCCACGAACTCTCTCTTCCTCTGGTGGTCTTGGCTGTCTTGCCCCTTTACCTCCAGCACTAGCATCGTGCCCGTGACCCTCTCTCAGGAGGCGCTTGCCGACGTTGCGGGGATCGGTCGAAGCTACATGAGCGGGATCGAGCGAGGCGTTCGCAATTGTTCGACGCTGCACCTGATCCGAGTCGCGCGCGCCCTTCGGATTTCGGTCGGCGATCTGTTCGTGAAGGTCAAAGTGACGTCTTTGCATCCCTGCATTATTCTGGGGACGCAACGACGGCCGCTGCCGCCGCCTCTGGAAGTGAATCGAGTGCCAGATGGTTCGGCCAAGGCTGCTGTTGATCATCAGAGGGCTCTCAAGTGCGGTTCCCAATCAGCTCGCGATGACACGAGGCGCTTTGTTGCCAACTGATGTGAGGAAAGCGGACCGCAGTGTTTCGTCCGAGACCGCTCGTACGATTCTCTGAGCCG
>DATLXP010000213.1:0-16158 GCA_035575695.1 Vicinamibacterales bacterium | reverse complement strand
CGGCGCGGGGGACGGCGGGCTGTGCGATCGCCGTGAACGACGCCGAAGCGGTGGCCAGAAGCGCAGCGGCAACCCATCGCCGGGCAGAGATGAACGTCGGGAGAATGGGTGTCACGGCCGCGAACTGTACCACAGGACTTCAGCCTTCAGACGGCAGCGCACGTTGCGGCGGACGTGTTCCACGCACCGCCACGAACGGCGAGCGGATAGAGAGCCGTCGCTTTGACCCAGGGGTTCGTCGCCGGCGCGGGCGCCTACTGGTCACGCGTCCACTCCGTCACGTTGCGGAGCATGTCGTACAGCCCCCAGGTGTTTGGCTTCTTCGTCCCGATCTGGCAATGCGGATCAGCATACACGTCAGAACTACGACATCAAGTACGCGTCGACCGCGCCCGCCGCGCTGCGGCCATCGGCGATGGCCCACACAATGAGCGACTGGCCGCGCTGGGCATCCCCGGCGGCAAACACACCCTTGGCGCTCGTCATCCAGCGCTCGTCGCGCCACACCGTGCCGCGATCCGTCACGCGCAGGTCGAGCTCGGTCACCGGACCGCGCCGCTCCGTGCCGTGGAACCCCATCGCCAGCAGCACCAGGCCGGCCGCCACTTCGAAGCGCGAGCCGGGGCGCGGATGCACGTGCAGTCGTGCGCCGTCCCGCGTCACGTCGACCTGCACGGCTTCAAGCGCCTTGACCCGACCGCCCGCGGTGCCGAGGAATCGCTCCGTCGACACGCAGTACAGACGCTCGCCCCCCTCTTCGTGCGCCGCCGACGTCCTGAACACATGCGGCCACTGCGGCCAGGGATTGCCCGGCGCACGCGAGCCGGGTGGACGCGGCAGCAGCTCGAATTGCCGGACGGACGCCGCACCCTGCCGGTGCGCGGTGCCCAGGCAATCGGCGCCGGTGTCACCGCCACCGATGATGACCACGTGCCGGCCTTCCGCCGACATGGGCTCGGCAGGGCGCGGCGTGTCCCCTTCGCACACGCGATTCTGCTCGGTCAGGTAGTCGACGGCTAAATGAATCCCCCCGAGCTCCCGCCCGGGGACCTTCAGATCCCGCGCCCAGCCGGCGCCGGTGCAGATCACGACCGCGCCGAACTCCGACCGCAGGGTGGCCGCCGTGATGTCCTGGCCGATATCCACCCCGGCCCGAAACGACACCCCCTGCTGCCGCATCAGGGCCAGGCGCCGGTCGAGAATGCGCTTTTCGAGCTTGAACTCGGGGATGCCGTATCGCAGGAGACCGCCGATGCGATCGGCTCGCTCGAACACGGTGACGGCGTGGCCCGCCATGTTGAGTTGATCGGCGGCCGCGAGGCCCGCGGGGCCGGACCCGACAATCGCCACGGCCTTTCCCGTCCGTGCCGGCGGCGGCGCGCCGCTGATCCATCCTTCGTCGAAGGCACGCTCCACGATCGACAGCTCGATGCTCTTGATCGTCACCGGATCGTCGTTGATGCCCAGGACGCACGAGCCTTCGCACGGCGCCGGACAGAGGCGCCCCGTGAACTCCGGAAAATTGTTGGTCGCGCGCAGCTGGTCGTGCGCGCGGCGCCACTGGCCGTGGTAGGCCGCATCGTTCCAATCCGGGACCACGTTCCCGAGCGGGCACTCCTGGTGACAGAACGGGATGCCGCAATCCATGCAGCGCGCCCCCTGTTCGCGCACCTGCGCTTCGGGTGCCGGTAGGTAGACCTCCTGCCAGTCGAGGATCCGCTCGTGGACCGGCCGCGCGCGAGGCGGGCTCCGCCGGATCTCAAGAAATCCCGTGGTGTTACCCACGCGCAACTCCCGCAAAGGCGTGACTGGCGGGCTCGATCCGGCGAAGGGGGGCGGTGGGCGCGACGACACGCGTGTACTCGCGCGGCACGACCTTGACAAACAGCCGTCGCAAGCCGCAGCGGTCGTGGAGGATGCGCGCGCCGATCGCGCTCTGCGTCAGGGCGACGTGCGTCCGCAGCATCCCCGCCACGGCCGCCTCATCCTCATCGTCGAGCGCCCCGATGTCGACCATGCCCGGGTTGCAGCGTGGTGCGAACGATTCGGCCGATCCGAGCACATAAGCCAGGCCGCCGCTCATGCCCGCGGCGAAGTTGCGGCCGGTCGAGCCCAGCACCACGACGCAGCCCACCGTCATGTACTCGCACCCGTGGTCGCCGACCCCTTCGACGACGGCCGACGCGCCGCTGTTGCGCACGGCGAACCGCTCGCCGGCGATGCCGCGGATGTAGGCCTCTCCGCTGGTTGCGCCATACAGCGACACGTTGCCGGCAATCACGTTCGCCTCCGCGGCGAACGCGGACTGCCGCGGAGGAAAGAGGATGATCCTGCCGCCCGACAGCCCCTTCCCGACGAAGTCGTTGGCGTCTCCAGCGTCAGCGTCACCCCCTTCGGGACGAATGCGCCGAAGCTCTGGCCCGCACTGCCCGTGAGATGGATGTTGATGGTGCCGTCGGGGAGCCCTTCGCCGCCGTACCGCCGCGTGATTTCGTACCCGAGCCTGGTGCCGACGGCCCGATCGATGTTACGGACGGGGAAGCGCAGCGAGACCCGCGCCTTCCGGTCGAGTGCCGGCCGGGCGGCGGCAATCACCCTCGTGTCGAGCGTGGCGTCAAGGCCGTGGTCCTGAGCCCGCATGCGCCGTCGTGCGGCACCGGGCTGCGCGTCCGGCTCGTGCAGGATCCGCGAGAGGTCGATCCCCTTGTCTTTCCAGGCCGCGAGCGCCGGCGTCATCTCGAGGCGATCGACGCGGCCGACCATGTCGTCCATGGTGCGGAACCCGAGCTGCGCCATCAGCTCCCGCACCTCTTCGGCGACGAACCGGAAGTAGTTTTCGACAAACTCCGGCTTGCCGCTGAAATGCTTCCGCAACTCGGGATCCTGCGTCGCGATGCCGACCGGGCACGTGTTCAGGTGGCAGACGCGCATCATCACGCAGCCCGACACGACCAGCGCGGCGGTCGCGAAACCGAACTCTTCGGCGCCAAGCAGCGCCGCCACGACGACATCGCGTCCGGTCCTGAGCTGCCCGTCGACCTGGACGACGATGCGGTCTCGGAGGTTGTTGCGCATCAGGACCTGCTGAGTCTCGGCGAGCCCCAGCTCCCAGGGCACCCCGCTGTGCTTGATCGAGGTGAGCGGCGAGGCGCCCGTGCCGCCGTCATGACCCGAAATCAGCACGACGTCGGCATGGGCCTTCGCCACGCCGGCCGCCACCGTGCCCACGCCGACTTCCGCGACGAGCTTGACGTGAATGCGCGCCACCGGGTTGGCGTTCTTCAGGTCGTACACGAGCTGCGCGAGGTCCTCGATCGAATAGATGTCGTGGTGCGGCGGCGGAGAGATCAGTGTGACCCCAGGCGTCGAGTGCCGTACCGCCGCATCCACGGATAGACCTTGTGGCCGGGGAGCTGGCCCCCTTCGCCTGGCTTGGCCCCCTGCGCCATCTTGATCTGCAGGTCGTCGGCGTTGACGAGGTATTCGCTCGTCACGCCGAAACGCGCCGACGCCACCTGCTTGATGGCGCTGCGCCGCGAATCACCGTTGGGATCCGGACGGTATCGCGCCGGGTCTTCCCCCCCTTCGCCGCAGTTGGACTTCGCACCCAGGCGGTTCATCGCCACGGCGATCGTCTCGTGCGCTTCCTGGCTGATCGAGCCGTACGACATGGCGCCTGTGGCAAACCGCCTCACGATGCGGTCGACCGGTTCGACCTCGTCGAGCGGAACGGGTTCGGCCGCACGCCGAAACTGCAACAAGCCGCGCAGTGTGCCGAGGCCGCGGCTCTGATCGTTGACGAGGGCGGTGTATTCCCGGTAGACGGCGTACTGCCCGGTCCGCGTCGCGTGCTGCAGCTTGAAGACGGTCTCGGGTGTGAAGAGGTGCCGCTCACCGCCTCGCCGCCACTGGTACTCTCCTCCAGGATCGAGGGCCGCCGCCGCAGGCCCCGGCGCGCGATGCGCGCGGGCGTGACGGAGGCTTACGTCGCGCGCGATGGCCTCCAGACCCACACCGCCGATGCGCGAGGGGGTTCCCGTGAAATGGCGATCCACCAATGCCGCGTCAAGGCCGATCGCCTCGAAGACCTGGGCGCCGCGGTAGCTCTGCAGCGTCGAGATCCCCATCTTCGACATGACCTTGAGGACGCCCTTGTTGAGCGCCCCGATGTAGTTCGCGACGGCGGCTGTCGGAGCGATCCCGGCCAGCAGCCCCTGGCGGATCATGCCCTCGAGCGTCTCGAACGCCAGGTACGGGTTGACGGCGCCGGCGCCATATCCGATCAGCAACGCGACGTGATGGACCTCGCGTGCGTCGCCCGACTCGACGATGAGCCCGCACCGCGTGCGGGCGCCGTGGCGCACGAGATGATGGTGCACGCCGGCCGTCACGAGAAGGCTGGGAATCGGCGCATGTGCCTCGTCAGTGCCACGATCGGACAGGATGAGCATCGTGCACCCGGCGTCCACCGCGGCGAGCGCCTCCGCGCAGAGCGCGTCGAGCGCGCGTTCGAGTCCGGCGCCGCCCTCTTCCTGGCGAAAGACGGCCTGGAGCGTCGCCGGCTTGAAGCCGGGCAGCGTGATGTGTTGGAGCCGTGCGAGTTGATCGTTGTCGATGACGGGATAGCGGAGGCGGATCTGGCGGCAGCTCTCCGGTTCGGCAAGGAGCAGGTTCCGTTCGGGGCCGATGGTCGACGCCATCGACGTCACGAGCGCTTCGCGAACCGCGTCGAGCGGCGGATTCGTGACCTGGGCGAAGAGCTGCGTGAAATAGTCGAACAGCAGGCGCGGCCGCTCGGACAGCACCGCGAGCGGCGTATCAGTGCCCATCGACCCGAGCGCTTCCTCGCCGAGCCGAGCCATCGGGTCCAGCAGGATCTCCAGGTCTTCCCTGGTGTAGCCGAACGTCTGCTGCCGGCGCGCCATCGTCTCGTGGTCGCTGGAAGGCATGGACGGCGCGGGCGGGACGTCTTCGATCGCCACCAGGTGCTGGCGCAGCCACTCGCCGTACGGGTGCTCGCGCGCGAGCCGGTCCTTGATCTCGTCGTCGGGGATGATGCGTCCCTCCGCGGTGTCGACGAGAAACATCTGCCCCGGGTGCAGCCGCTCCTTGCAGACGATGTCCTCGGGGGGCACATCGAGTACGCCGACCTCGGACGCGAGGATCACGACGTCGTGCGCCGTCACGTAGTAACGCGACGGCCGGAGGCCGTTGCGGTCCAGCATCGCCCCGACGAGCGTGCCGTCTGTGAAGGCCATCGAGGCGGGGCCGTCCCAGGGCTCCATTAGCGTCGCGTGGTACTCGTAGAACGCCCGGTGCGCCGGCGGCATCGCGTCGTGCTGCTGCCACGGCTCGGGGATCATCATCAGGAGCGCGTGCGGCAGGGAACGGCCGCTCATCACGAGGAACTCGAGGACGTTGTCGAACGTCGCCGTGTCGCTGCCCCCCTCGCGGATGACCGGCAGCAGCCTGCGCAGGTCGTCGCCGAACAGCTCCGAGGCCAGCCACGCCTCGCGGGCCCGCATCCGGTTGATGTTGCCGCGGAGCGTGTTGATCTCCCCGTTGTGAGCGATGCACCGGTACGGGTGCGCCAGGGGCCAGGACGGTAACGTGTTCGTGCTGAACCGCTGGTGGACGAGCGCGAGCGCGGACTCGACCTCGGGGTCCGCGAGGTCGGGAAACATCGGCTCGAGCTGCGCGGCCGTGAGCATCCCCTTGTAGATCAGCGTCCGCGACGAGAGGCTGACGACATAGAAAGTCCGGGAGGCGTCGAGAGACAAGCGGTCGACTTCGTGCTCAACTCGCTTGCGGATGACATACAGCGCGCGCTCGAAACGCGCGTCACCGTCGGCCGACGTCCATGGCGCCGGCAGCGACGGGCCCCGGCTTACGAACAGCTGTCTGAAGACCGGCGCGGCAGCGGCGGCGCCAGGCCCGAGCGCCGTAATGTCGGTCGGCACCTCACGCCATCCGAGCACCTGCTGCCCTTCTTCGCCGACGACACGCTCGCAGAGCGCCTGGACGGCGCGCCGCGCCACGGGATCGTGCGGCAGGAACACGAGCCCCGCGCCGTATCCGCGCTCGGGCGGCAGCTGCATGCCGAGACGGCCCGCCGCCCTGCGCAGAAAGCGGTCCGGCATCTGGAGGAGGATCCCCGCGCCGTCGCCGGTGTCGGCGTCCGCGCCGGCCGCGCCGCGGTGTTCCAGGTTGACGAGCACCCGCAGCGCCTGTCTCACGATCTCGTGCGAGCGATGTCCCTTGATGTGCGCGACAACCCCCACGCCGCACGCGTCGTGCTCGCAGCGGGGGTCATAGAGGCCGGTCGAGGGGGTCGGCCCTGGGGCGGATGGAGCGGAAGTGTCGCGGTGCACGGAACCGTTATCCGGCAACGCGGCGCAGAAGGACAACGCTTTCTAGGCATCGGACCCATGCGTCCTGCTGGCACCGGCGCCATCGAACAAACCGATGGCAGGCATCAGCGCAATGACAGCTTGAGCTTCGGGCGGACCTGTTCGAACGTGCGCATCATTTCCTGCACGGCGCGGGGCACGCGATCGACGCGCAGGTGTACCCAGCCCGTTTCACGCACGAGCTGTTGCCCGGCGATGCGGGCGCAGAAGAGATGCCCGGCGCGGACCTCGCGCGCGACGGCCTGGTACGGAATGATCGTGATCCCCATCCCGATCTCCACCAGCGCCTTGATGATCTCCACGTTTTCGGTTTCGGTCACGACCTTCGGTGCGATCCGTTCCCTCGCAAAGAAGTCTTCGATCGTCTTACGGCTCCCCGAGCCCATTTCGAACAGCACGAACGGCTGCCCGACCAGGTCTCCGGGCGACACCACCTTCCTGCGCGCCAGCGGATGCGTCGGCGCGGTCACGAGCAGGAGCTCCTCCCGCATGACGGGGACGCTGACGAGACTGGGATCATCCACCGGTAACGTCAGGAGGCCGAGGTCCGCCGAGCCGGATCGGAGCTGCCGGATGAGGCGCGGGGTGGCGCCCGGGGTGAGCTTCACGTCTACGGCGGGATGGTCCCGCCGGAATGCTTTGAGCAGCGCCGGAAAGACGTAGAGGCAGACCGTCATGCCGCCGGCCAGCCGCAGGGTCCTGCTGGCCATCTGCTGGCTCTCGAGGATGGTCGCCCGCGTCCGCTCCAGGTCCTCCGACATCCGGTGACTCAGCCCGAGCAGCGTCGTCCCGGCCGGGGTCATGCGGAGCTTGCGACCCAGGCGGAGAAACAGCTGTTCGTTGAGTTCCTCTTCGAGGAGCAGGATCTGCCGGCTCACCGCCGACTGCGACAGATGCAGCTGCAGCCCGGCGCTCGTGAACGAGCCGGTTTCAGCGACCGCACGCAGAATCTCGAGCTGTCGAAGGTCCATGCGCCTCTCCGTGCCCGCTACGGCTTGACCGAGGACGGGTGGGGCGCGGGGGCTGTGAGCGGTTCGGAGTCGACCGGCGTGACGGCCGCCTGATCCTGCTCGCCGGTCCGGATGCGATAGACCTTCTCGACCGGCAGCACGAAAATCTTGCCGTCACCGACCTCGCCCGTGCGGGCGGCGCCGAGAATGGCGTCCACCGTCGTCTGCACAAATTGCTCCGAGACGCCGATCTCGAGCCGGACCTTCTCCGACAGCGCCATCTTCACGGTTGTTCCCCTGTACGTTTCGACGTGCTCGGTCTCGCCGCCGTGTCCCTGCACACGGCTGATCGTCAGACCGCGGACCTCCTCGTGAAAGAGCGCCTCGAGCACCGACGTCAGGCGGTCCGGCCGCACGATGGCGAGGACGAGCTTCATGAGCGGTCTCCCTGCATGCCGAGCGGCGGCCCGAGCACGGCCGAGGGCGCCGGCTCCCTCCTCCGCGCTGGTGACAGCACCAGGATGGCGCCGTCTTCACGACCGTAGGCTTCTTCGCCGTGCTGGGTGACGTCGAGACCGATGCCTTCGTCCGGCGACGAGGCGCGCAGCGGCGTCACGGCGCGAACCAGCAGCAGGATCCCGCCGGTGATGACCGCCGTAAACCCCATCACCGCAAGCACGGCGATCGCCTGAATGCCGAGCTGCGAGGGATTGCCGAAGAGCGCGCCGTCGGCGGGCGCGCCCCAGGCCTTCTGCGCGAGCAGGCCCGTCAGCAATGCGCCGACCACCCCCCCCGCCCCATGGGCGGACACGACGTCGAGCGAGTCGTCGAGCCGTGTGCGGGCGCGCCACTGCAGGCCGAGATAACTCGGCAGGGAGGCCATCGCGCCGAGGAGGATCGCCGAGAGCGGGCTGATGTAGCCGGCCGCGGGGGTGACGGCGACCAGGCCGACCACCAGCGCGGTCACGACGCCGACCGCCGTCGCCTTGCCCGTGCGCGCGATGTCGATCAGGCTCCACACCGCGAGCGTGGCGGCCGGCGCGAGCAGGGTATTCACAAACGCCAGCGCGGCCTGGGCGTTGGCCCCCAGGGCGCTGCCGCCGTTGAACCCGAACCACCCGAACCACGCCAACGCCGCACCGAGCGCCGTCAGCGGCACCGAGTGCGGCACGAGCGCCTGCCGCGCGTACTCCTTCCGCGGCCCCACCATCACCGCCGCCACCCAGGCCGCCGTGCCGGCGGTAATGTGGACGACGGTGCCGCCGGCGAAATCGAGCGCCCCGAGTTGGGCGAGCCATCCGCCCCCCCACACCCAGTGCGCGACAGGGGCATACACGACGAGGCTCCAGATCGTAATGAACGGGATGTAGGCGGCAAACCGCATGCGCTCGACGATGGCCCCGGAAATCAGCGCCGCCGTGATGATGGCAAACGTCCCTTGGAACGCCAGGAAGAGCAGGTGCGGAATCGTTCCCTTGGCCTCGAGCCCCACGCCGATCAGCAGCGCATAGTCCCAGCCGCCCACGAACCGGCCCCCCTCTGCGAACGCAAGGGAGTACCCCAGAAGCGCCCACGCCAGGCCGACAAACCCGAGCGATACGAAACTCATCATCAGCGTGTTCAGGGCGTTCTTGCTGCGGACGAGACCGGCGTAAAAGAATCCGACCGCCGGCGTCATCAGCAGCACCAGTGCCGTCGAGATGAGCATCCAGGCGATATCACTTCCGTTCACGATGACCTCCATGCCACGACCTGCGCGTTTCCGTGTTGCCGACAATATGCCCGAGGTCAGGGCGTCGCCGACACAAGAAATCGGACGCGACGGCGCAAATCGTGGTTTTCCCCAGCGAAGAGCGTCAGCAGGACCAAAGTTCCCGTGATGCTCTCATAAGCAGATCGAATACGTTGACGTCCTGCATTGGTTTCTTTTATAGTGCTTGCATGCGCCAGCGCGCCGGCCCAGCAGACGGCGGGCTGCTTTTTTCAGCAACCTTCCACATGCTCGATGCCGGCTCGGAGCTTGTCGTCCCAGGATCGATCAGCCATCTCGGCCCCGGCTTCGATGCGCTGTCGGTCGCGGTCCGGCTGTACCTGCGCGTGCGGGTCCTCGAGATGTACCCCGGTTCGCCTGCGACAGCGGTGTCGTAGGCCATCCATGCACGGCTACCGCGCGGTGTTCCGGTGTGCGCAGGGATGTCCGGGGGACCACTCTCTCTGGCAGCCGGTCTATCAGTGCCCGCAGTGCGGCGGGCTCCTCCAGGTCGCACATGACATCGGCGCGCTCGGCGACCGCAGCGCCGCCGGCTGGATGCGGATCTTCGAGGACCGCTACAAGCGCACCACGTGGCCGTACGGGTCCGGCGTCTGGGGCAAGAAGGAATGGGTCTGCCCCGGGATCCGCGACGAGCACGTCGTCTCGATGGACGAAGGCGGGACGAACCTGTTTTGGGCCGAGCGGTTCGGGCGCGAGATCGGACTCGACGACCTCTGGGTCAAGCAGTGCGGCAACTCGCACACCGGGTCGTTCAAGGACCTCGGCATGACCGTGCTGGTCTCGGTCGTCAAGCAGATCATGGCGGACCGCAGCGGGATCCGCGCGGTGGCGTGCGCGTCGACGGGTGATACGTCGGCGGCGCTCGCCGCGTATGCCGCGGCCGCGGGGATCCCGGCGATCGTGATCCTGCCGCGCGGGCGCGTCACGGCGGCGCAGCTCGTGCAGCCGCTCGCCAACGGCGCGCTCGTGCTCTCGCTCGACACCGATTTCGACGGCTGCATGGTGGTCGTCCGCCGGCTGGTCGAGGAGGAAGGCATCTATCTCGCCAACTCCATGAACAGCCTGCGCATCGAGGGCCAGAAGACGCTGGCCATCGAGATCGTGCAGCAGTTCGACTGGCAGGTGCCCGACGTGATTGTCATCCCTGGAGGGAACCTGGGCAACGTGAGCGCGCTCGGCGCCGGGTTCGACATGATGCTGGAGCTGGGCCTGATCTCGAAGCGCCCCCGCCTTGTGGTCGCCCAGGCGGCGGCCGCCAATCCGTTGTACACGGCGTATCTTCAGGACTGGGTCTTCGCACCGATCACGGCCGCGCCGACGATCGCCTCGGCCATTCAGATCGGGAACCCCGTCTCCATCGATAAAGCGATCCGGACGCTGCAGCGCTACGACGGCGTGGTGGAACAGGCGACCGAACAGGAGCTCGCGGATGTCGTCGCGCGCGCGGATCGCACGGGCATGTTCAACTGCCCGCATACCGGCGTGGCGCTCGCCGCGCTGGAGAAGCTCGTCGCACGCGGCCATGTCCGCCGCACGGACCGCGTCGTGGTGATTTCGACGGCCACCGGCCTCAAGTTTGCGGACTTCAAGGTTGCGTATCACACGCATACCCAGCCCGGGGTGTCTTCAACATATTCGAACCGCGCGATCGAGCTTCCTGACGATTTCGACGCAGTGCGGCGCGCGATCGACGAGCGCGCGTTGGCCGCGCCGGCGTTATGAAGACCAGCACCACGGCGCGCCGCGCAGCGGGTGCGCTCGAAGTGTGGAAGTTCGGCGGCGCCTCGCTCGCCGACGCACCGGCGATCGAGAAGGCACGGGGACTCATCGCCAGACATCACGGCCCGCTCGTGGTCGTGGCCTCGGCACTGGGAGGGGTCACCGACCTCCTGCTCGACGGTGCGCACCAAAGCGCTGCGGGCGCGACCGGAGAAGGGGCGCGCGCGGCGGCGGAATTCCTGCGCCGACATCGGGAAGTCGTGCGAGCGTTGCTGCCGCCAGGGGGCGCGCGGCGCGCGCTGCTTGCACGAGTTGACCGGGCCGCGCGCGAGTACCGGGATCTTTGCGGCGCGGTGGGGCTGCTCGGGCACCTCGCGCCTCGTGCAAGTGACTTGCTCGTGTCGAGGGGCGAGCGCATGGCGGCGACCATTCTCGCCGCCGCGCTATTACGCGCCGGAGGCGTATACGTCGAGGCCTCCGACCTCGTCGCGACCGACGGGATGCACGGGCAGGCGGCGACACTGCTCGCCCAGACGACCCGCCGTGCGCGCCGGATCCTTCGCCCCCTGCTGGCGAACAGGCACGTCGCCGTAGTCGCCGGATTCATCGGCCAGGCGCCCGACGGGAGCGTGACGACGCTGGGTCGAGGCGGGTCGGATCTGACGGCCACGCTTCTCGCGCGGGCGCTCGGAGCCCGTCGAGTGGTCCTCTGGAAAGACGTCCCGGGGATTCTCACCGCCGATCCCCGCGTGGTGCCAGACGCCCGGCTCATCCCACAGCTTCACCACCGTGAAGCCGCGGAGGTCGCGCATTACGGCGCCAAGGTGCTGCACCCGCGCTCGCTCATTCCGATCGCGGGCACGCGCACGGTGCTGCGCGTGCGGTCGTTCCTCGATCCCAGCCTGCCGGGCACGGAGGTGTCGGCGCGACGCGTGGGGCGCAGCTCTCCGGTCAAGGCGCTCGCGACCGTCCACGGCCAGGCGATCGTCACCGTGGCGGGCAAGGGCATGGTCGGCATGCACGGCATCGCCGCGCGGACGTTCGCGGCGGTCGACGCCCAGCGGCTGTCGGTGTCGACGATCTTCCAGGGCTCGTCGGAAAGCTCGATCGGCTTCACGCTGCCCGAGGGGGAAGCGGCACGCGCGGTCGCGGGCATCAGAAAAGCCTTCCGCGAGGAGCTCGCGAGCGGGCTCATCGACCGGATCAGTGCGCGACCGGGCATGGCTGTCCTGGCGGTGGTCGGCGACGGCATGGCGGGCAGCCCTGGCGTCGCGGCGCGGGTCTTCTCCGCACTCGCATCCGGCGGGATCAACGTCGTCGCCATCGCGCAGGGGGCCTCGGAACGGAACATCTCGTTTGCCGTGAACGGTGTGGACGCGGCCGAAGCCGCCAGGCGCGTGCACACGGCATTCCGGCTCTCGAAGATCGGCGGCGGCCGTCCCGAGGCGACACCACGGACCGATGTCGTCCTCCTGGGATTCGGCCGCGTCGGCCGGGCGCTGGCCGATCAGATCGCCGCGGCCAACGGCCACGCGGCCGTGCGGGTGGTCGGCCTGCTCGACCGGTCCGGCTACGTCTTCGATCCGCGCGGCATGTCACGGAGGCGCCTGCTCGACCTCGCCCGGAAGAAGGATGCCGGCGGGCTCCTGGCGTCGCTCGGCGGACAGCGCGCGGGGGCATCCGACGCGCTCACCTTCATGGCGAGTCATGCGGTATCCCGTCCGGTCGTGGTCGACGTGACGAGCGAGGAAACCGGCGACCTGCTGCGCCGGGCGCTCGGCCATGGGTTCGACATCGTGCTCGCCAACAAGAAGCCGCTGGCCGGCTCGTGGGACAGCTATGCATCGCTGCTGTCGGCGACGGTTCATCCGGAACGGCGCGTGCGATACGAGGCGACCGTCGGCGCCGGGCTGCCGATCATCGACACGCACCACAAGCTTGTGGAGACCGGTGACCGGGTGCTGAAGATCGAAGGCTGCGTGAGCGGCACGCTCATGTACGTGGTGTCGGAAGTGTCGGCCGGACGTCCGTTTTCGACGGCCGTCCGCGAGGCGGTCGAGCGGGGGTATGCCGAACCGGATCCGCGCGACGACCTGTCGGGCCGTGACGCGGCGAGGAAGGCGCTGATCCTCGCGCGCCTGCTCGGCTACCGCGGCGCGGCGCCGAAACCCGACGACCTCGTGCCCCGCGCGCTCAGGTCGCTGCCGCTCTCCGCGTTCATGAAGCGGCTCTCGACCGTGGACGCGGACTGGGCCGCGCGTGTGCAGCGAGAAGCGGCACGCGGCTGCGTCCTGCGGTACGTCGTCTCGGCGACCTCGCGCGGCGTGTCGGCGCGGTTGACGGCGGTGCCGGCGTCCACCCCCGTCGGCGCGCTGCAGGGCACGCGCAACCTCGTGGCATTCACGACGCGGCGGTATCGGACCGAGCCGCTCGTGATCAGCGGGCCCGGCGCGGGCGCGCAGGTCACCGCCGCCGGCATCTTGAACGACATCTATTCACTGACCACCGGGTCAGGCCTGTAGGACGGCACCCCATGGAGCGCGCCCCCTCCGGCATCGACGAGCTGCTGCGGTTGATCCTGACGAGCCGTGTGTACGACGTCGCGCATGAAACGCCGCTCGAGCCGGCGGCGCGGCTCTCTCGGCGCCTGCGGAACAAGGTGCTTTTGAAACGCGAGGATCTGCAGCCGATCTTCAGCTACAAACTCCGCGGCGCCTACAACCGCATCGCCCATCTATCGGCGGACGAACGGGCGAAAGGGGTCATTGCCGCCAGCGCGGGCAACCATGCACAGGGAGTGGCATATGCGGCCCGCCACCTCGGCCTGAGGGCCCTCATCGTCATGCCGCAGACGACCCCCGAGATCAAGGTCGACGCCGTGCGCGACATGGGCGCGGAGGTGGTCCTGTTCGGCGACAGCTATGCGGACGCGAAGGCACATTGCGACGATCTCGTGGCGGACACCGGCCTCACCTTGATTCATCCCTTCGACGACCCGCTCGTCATCGCGGGCCAGGGGACAATCGGCACCGAGATCCTGCGGCACAAGCTCGGGGATGTCTCCGCGATCTTCGTCCCTGTGGGCGGCGGCGGGCTGATTGCCGGCATCGCGAGTTATGTCAGGGCGCTCAAGCCGGCCATCCGCGTCGTCGGCGTCGAGCCGTACGAAGCCGACGCGATGTATCAGTCACTGGCGGCCGGTCATCGCGTGGTGCTGGATCGCGTCGGCATCTTCGCGGACGGCGTGGCCGTGCGCGAGGTGGGCGCGCTCACCTTTCCGATCGTGCAGGCGACGGTCGACGAGATCGTGCGCGTGACGAACGACGAGATCTGCGCCGCCATCAAGGACATCTTCGACGACACGCGTTCGATCATGGAGCCGGCCGGCGCGCTGGCGGTCGCCGGGGTGCGGGCGTGGGTGGAGCGGACGGGCGTGACGGGCACAACCATCGCCGCAATTCTGAGCGGTGCGAACGTGAATTTCGACAGGCTCCGGTTCGTCGCCGAGCGCGCCGAGCTCGGCGAGGCCCGCGAAGCGCTCTTCGGCGTGACCATCCCGGAGCGTGCCGGAGCATTCCGTGAATTCTGCGCGGCCATCGGCCGCCGTGTCGTCACCGAGTTCAACTACCGTTTGAGCGGGCGCGACGAGGCACACATCTTCGTGGGGATCGCGACGCAGTCGCGGCAGGACGCCGCCGGCCTTGCGGCCCATCTGGCGGCCCGCGGTTATCGCACCCTGGAACTGACCGACAACGAAGTCGCCAAGCTGCACGTACGCCACATGGTGGGCGGGCGCAGCGTCGATGTGGCCAACGAACAGGTCTGCCGGTTCGAATTTCCGGAGCGGCCTGGGGCGCTCATGCAGTTCCTCGAAAAGCTCGGCGGCCGATGGAACATCAGTCTGTTCCACTACCGCAATCACGGCGCGGACTTCGGGCGCGTGCTGGCGGGTTTCGAAGTCCCGGCCTTGGACATGGCTGCGTTCGAATCCTTCCTGGAAGGATTGGGATACCGTTATCAGCGAGAACATGACAACGTCGCGTATCAGATGTTCCTATGGTAGATGTTCGAAGCGACGCAACGTGGATAGGAGCATTAGCGAGTCAGGAGGCAACATGTAGAGAGAGGCGCGCCGCTCACCGAGCGCTCTCTTCGATCTGCGACCGGCCGTGACCGGTCCCGCCCTCCGTCCATGTCCAATCTTCGTCGAGCCGGATCCGTCCGTCCACCAGGCGGGTTGGGGTGGAGACGCATCGGCCAGCCTTGATCGCTCCGCTCACGGTCACGTGCTGGTATCTCATGTCCAGACGTCCGTCATCGAGCACCGTGGCGATCAGCGTGCCGAAGGCGACGGCGCCGCCCTGATACGTCGCCCACACGACTGAGCCTTCCTGTCGATAATGAAACACGGTGTCGCTTCCGACGTCACCCGACGAGGTGTTCGCCGTCGGGCGGAACAAGCGATCGTGGTAGTCGATGCCGCTCATCGGCGGGCCTCGCGCACGAGTCGCACGCGCGCCAGAAGGGGAGCCGTGCCGGCCGATCGCATTCGCATGCTGAGAACCTCCAGATGAGTTCGGAATTATGTGCCGGATTTCGGCCGGATCCTCTTTCTCTGTGACGGACGATGTGTCTGATGCCGTGGGCAACACGTTATGATGTTTTGATGGTGCGTGAAGAGCGGGCAGCGCTGGCGAGTGGACAGGTGCGGTACCTCGAGGCAGGTGCCGGATGGCCCGTGGTCCTGCTGCACGCGTTCCCCCTGAGCGCCGACATGTGGCGCCCCCAGCTCGGATGCGTCCCCCAGGGGTGGCGATTCATAGCCCCTGACCTTCGCGGGTTCGGCCCGGAGGCGCGCGGCGCTGCGCAGTCGATGGATGAGATGGCGACCGGCGTCCTTGAGTTGCTCGACGCGTTGAAGATCGATCAGGCTGCCCTGGGTGGTTTGTCGATTGGTGGCTACGTGGCGTTTGCCATGATGCGACGCGAGGCGGAGCGGTTCAACGCGGTCATCCTGGCGGACACGCGAGCGACGGCTGACACAGAGGCAGGGATCGCGGCGAGGCAAGAGATGCTCGACACGTTGCATGCCAGGGGGGTCGGAGCCGTGGCCGATGCGATGCTGCCGAAATTGCTCGGTGACACGACCCGCCGGTCAGCGCCGGAGATAGCGCAGCAGGTCCGGCAGATGATCGAGGCGAGCTCGGTCGACGGCGTGGCTGGCGGTATCCAATCGATGATGGGGCGTCCCGATTCCACCGCGCTGCTGGACTCCATCTGCGTGCCGACACTGATCATCGTCGGC
>DATLXP010000212.1:0-5886 GCA_035575695.1 Vicinamibacterales bacterium | reverse complement strand
GTGATCCTCGAGGTGTAGGCCACGCCGAAGTTGCTGAAGAAGACGACCGAGGCGCGCGTACTGCCAGGCAGCACGGCCATCACCTGGTCCCCTTCGCGGAGGCGCGTCGAGGCGACGTCCTTCACTTCCTTCTGCCTCTTCACCCAGCCGTCGCGCGACACGATCACGACGTTGTCTTCCTCGACAATGAAGTCCTCCGCGGTGTACTCGGACTCTCCTTCATCGCTCGAGATGGTCGTGCGACGCGGGTCGCCGTATTTTTTCTGGATCTCCTCGATCTCGACGCGCACGATGTCCCAGCGCGACTGCTCGTCCTTGAGAAGCGTGTTGATCTGGCGCGTGCGCCGGCGCTTCTCCTCGAGCTCTTTCCGGATGACGAGGATCTCGAGCCGGGCCAGCCGATAGATCTTCAGTTCCAGGATAGCGTCGGTCTGGTCGGCGTCGAGGTCGAAGCGCGCCATGATCTGCTGCGCGGCGTCTGCCTTGCCGTCCGACTTGCGCACGATCCTGAGGATCTCGTCGAGCGCGTCAAAGACCTTCTCGAAGCCTTCGAGGATGTGCGTCCGCTTGCGGAGCGCCTCGAGCTCGTGCTCCAGCCGCTTCGTCACGACATCGAGTCGAAAATGGAGGAAGTGCCAGAGGATCTGGTGCAGGTCCAGCCGCTCCGGCCGGCCGACTTCCGGATTGCCTTCGGTCGGTACAAGGCACGTCAGGTTCACGATGAAGCTGGTCTGCAGCGGCGTGTGCTTGAAGAGGTACGCCATGACCATCTTCTCGTCGGAGTCTTTCTTGAGCTCGAGGGCGATGCGCACGTCCTCGGTCGAAAGGTCCTTGACGTCCACGAGCGGTGGAAGCTTTCGACTGAGGGCCACGTCGGCGATCCGCTCGACGAGCGTCGACTTGTTGACCGTGTAGGGAACGCTCGTGATGTAGATCGTTTTGCCACCGCGTGTGACGGGCCCTTCTTCCCAGGTGGCACGCAGCCGAATCGCGCCTGAGCCCGTCTTGTAGATCTCCTTCAGCTCGTCAGGGGAGTTGAGCATCTGGCCGCCCGTCGGAAAATCGGGGCCTTTGATGTAGCGGCACAGCTGCACGCTGCTCAAGTCTGGATTGTCGAGCAGCTTGATGAGCGCCGTGCAGACTTCGACCAGGTTGTGCGGCGGGATGTTGGTCGCCATGCCGACGGCGATCCCCGTCGCGCCATTGATCAGCAGGTTGGGGATTCGCGACGGCAGCACGACGGGCTCGGTGCGCGTGCCGTCGTAATTCGGGCGGAAGTGCACCGTCGACTGCTCGATCTCGGTCAGGATCTCGTCGCTGATCCGCGCCAGGCGGCATTCCGTGTAACGCATCGCCGCGGCGCTGTCGCCGTCGAGCGACCCGAAGTTGCCGGAGCCGTCCACGACCGGATACCGCAGCGAGAACGACTGCGCCATGCGCACGAGCGTCTCGTACAGCGCCGAGTCGCCGTGCGGGTGATAGTTGCCCATCACGTCGCCGACCACCTTGGCGCACTTCCGGTGCTTGGCGTCGGCGGTGAGGTTCTGCTGCCACATCGTGTAGAGGATGCGGCGCTGGACGGGCTTCAGCCCGTCGCGCACGTCCGGCAGCGCGCGGGAGGTGATGACCGAGAGCGCGTAGTTGAGATACCGGGACTGCGCTGCGTCATGAAGCGCTACATTCTCGGTCCCGCCTCCAGGTCCTCGGGTATCGATGGTCGTATCGCCGCCGTCTTCGTCGAAGAGAGACGCAGGCTCCTTCCGTTTTGCCATTACTTCTCGTTTGCGACAAGCGTCGTCGCGTTCAGAATCACACGAAGCGGAGATTCGCGAACCTTGTCCTGCGTCGTAATGACGAGGAACCGCGAGCCGTTCGATGTCACGTCGTAGTTTTCGATCTCCTTGTCCACCCGGAACAGTCGGGCGGGAGATCCGGCGTTCCATTGCGTACCCGGGATCACCGGGACTGCCATCACAAAGCCGTCGGGAGTGGTGTAGTACATCTCTTTCCCGTCGGCTCGCCAGCGGGGTCGCATGCCGGACGTCGGGGAGATGCGGCGCTTCTGCCCGCCTCCTTCGGGCATGGCGACATAAATGGCGGGGTCGCCGGACTCATCCGACTGGTACGCGATCCACCGCCCGTCAGGCGAGAAGCGTGGGCTCATCTGGTTGAACCGTGTCGGAGCCCAGGGCGAGGGCTTGCGATCTCCGTCGAGCGGCAGCAGCCAGATGTTCCACACCGTTGTGGCGATCTCCGTCAGATACGCGAGGCGACGACCGTCCCGCGTCACATCCTCCGGTTGCTCGACGCCCGGTTGATCGAGGAGCAGCCTCTCGCTGCCGGGCGTCGCCACGGTCAGATCAAAGAGATTTGGCGGGCCGATCCGATCCGATCTGTACAGAACGCTGGAGCCGTCGGCGGACCAGACGGGCATGACCTCGTCGGCTGCATCGGAGTGCAGCCTCGTCGTGACGCCGCTTCCGAGCTCGATCAGCCAGATATCCGCGCTTCCGGTCTGGTTGTTCCGGACGTCCATGGCCGCCCTGTTCCCGTCGGGAGAAATCCGAATCCCTCGCACCGTCGCCGGCTCGCCCAGCTGCCCTACCTCCTTGCCGTCGCGCGTGAACCACGCGAGGCGCGAGGGTGGGGCCCCTGTCTGGTATGCGATCAAGCCGTTGCCCGAGGCGGAGAAGGCCGCGTGGCTCGGCCCGAAGAAGTAATGGATGTTGGAGGCGAGCTGGCGGGGTTCTCCGTGAAGGACCGCTTTCCGCTCATCGAACGGCTGCGAGAAGAGCGCCCCGTCGCGTGCATACAGGAGAAAGCCAGGCGCGACGTACTCAACCCGTGACGTTCCGGGCCCGACGAGACCTAGGGTCTGGCTGTCATCGTCGTTCAGCGAGCGGAGGCGCACGGCTCGCTGACGCGCCCCTGCCCCAGCCCCCTGACCCGCTAGGTACAGGAATCGCCGGCCGTCGGGCAGAAATTGCGGCCACAGGGCGCTGGAATCACCAGTCGACGCGACCACAATGCGGGCCGCCTCGCCACCTGTGTCCTGTACACGGTAGACGCCGGGAGGGTTGATGCCTGAGAACAGGATCGTGCCCTCGGCGTTCCACGTCCCGATCACCGCAAAGGGAGCGGCACAGATATCCTGCGGGCGCCCGCCGCCCGCCGGGATCTTCTTGAGTCTCCCGTCCGCGAAGAACGCGATAGAGCGGCTGTCCGGAGACCAGAAATGGGCCGTGGCATCGATCGAGCCCTCGAGCTCCAGGAACTCTTCAGAATCGAGGCGACGCAGGTACAGATGTCTCCGCGTTTTGGAGTACGCCTCGATGACGAGCCTGCTGCCGTCGGGGGACACCGAGAAGCCCCGCGAGACTTCAGAGGGTGCATACGTCACGCCGGCTGGCAGCGATACGGTGAATCGCACCGGGGAAGCCGACGGGTGGGACGGCGTGCGAAGGAGAACGACTCCGATCGCAGCGGCTGCTGCGAGCCACCCGGCCGCCATCAGCAATGATGCGTTTCGCCTCTTCGGATAAGACAACGTCTCGGGAGCGATTGCCGACACCTCCGAAACGTGATCGCGCAGGTGCGCCAGATCGCGCGCGAGATCGCGGGTCGAGGCGTAGCGTTCGTCGGGATCCTTGGCGAGGCATCGCTCGATCACCCACCGGAGTGCGACAGGAACCTGGGGCGCGAGCGCCTGGATCGGTTCAACCTCGTCGCGGATGATGGCCGCAAGGGTCTCCGCGCCCGTGTTCCGGGTGAAGGGACGTCTGGCTGTCGCGAGCTCGTACAGCAGCGCTCCGAACGAGAACTGGTCGGAGCGCGAGTCGACCGCCTGTCCGCTCGCCTGCTCTGGCGACATGTAGCCGAGCGTTCCGAGCACAAGCCCGGGATGAGTTTGTGGGGCGGCGACGGTCGCAGCGTCCGACACGTCAGATCCCAGCGGTGCGACCAGCTTGGCCAGACCGAAGTCGAGGATCTTCGCGCTGCCTTCGCGCGTCACCATCACGTTCTCGGGCTTCAGGTCCCGGTGCACGATGCCGGCGTCGTGTGCGCGGGCGAGGCCGTCCGCTACTTGAGCCGCGATCGCGAGGAACCGGCGTATCGGCAGCGGGCCGTCACCCAGGAGATCCCGCAGCGTCCGTCCCGCCACGAGCTCCATCGCTATGTATGAGGTCGCATCTGAGCGGCCGATCTCGTAGATCGTAACGATGTTGGGATGGTTCAAGGCAGATGCGGACCGCGCCTCCTGCTCGAAACGGTGCAGCCTCTCGGGGTCCATCGAAACCCCCTCGGGAAGCACCTTGATCGCAAGCTCGCGTCCAAGCTTTGTGTCGCGCGCCCGGTATACCTCACCCATCCCCCCCACGCCCACGGCGGCAAGAATCTCGTAGGGACCGATGCGTGTTCCGACCGTAAGCGCCATCCGTTCGCGAGTATAACGTCTCGACACGCTTCGGCTTCACGATCGGGATTAGACTCGCGTGATGCCCGCACTTCGTTATCTCCACCTCGATGTTTTCACCTCCGTTCCCTTCGAAGGCAACCAGCTCGCGGTCTTTCCTGACCCCGGCAACCTGCACGCATGGCAGATGCAGAAAATCGCACAGGAGATGGCCTTCTCCGAAACCACGTTCATCTATCCGCCAGAGCAGGGCGGCGACGTGCGCATGCGAATCTTCACGCCTGGCGAAGAGCTGCCGATGGCAGGGCATCCGACCATCGGGAGCACCTTTGCGCTCGCGCACGAAGAGACGATTGCGCGGGGGCGTGAGGACCTTGTTTTCGAGCTGGGTGTCGGGCCCACGGCAGTCTCACTGGAGTGGGACGTCGAGGGACTGTCGTTCGCCTGGATGACGCAGCCACCGCCGTCGTTCGACAAGGTGATCGACGACCGCGGCGCGCTTGCGTTGGGGGCTGGTGTCGAAGCTGGCGCACTGGTCGAGGGTCTTCCGCTCCAGGTGGTATCGTGCGGCGTTCCGTTCCTGTTCGTGCCACTGCGCACCCGAGCCTTGGTGGACGCCGTCTCGGTCGACCGCCGCGCGCTCGCCCGGTGCCTGGCTGGCGCAGGATTGCCCGAGCTGCCGGCCTTCTTCTTCACAACGGAGGACGGCGGAGGGGACGCGACGGTTTACAGCCGCATGCTCGCGCCGGGATTCGGGATTCCCGAAGATCCCGCGACCGGAGGCGCGAGCGGCCCGCTCGGTTCCTATCTACTCCACCATGGGGTCGTCGATCACGAGACGGCCCGCGCCATGGTGAGCCTTCAGGGAGTGGCGATGGGACGACCGAGCCGGATCCACATCTCGATCGAATCGACGGGTGGATCGATCACGCGGGTGCGCGTCGGCGGGAAATCCGTCCTGGTCGGCCGCGGCGAGCTCAACCTGAAATGAACCCACGCTCGACGTGCGACGTGCGACATGCTACGTGCGGAACGTTCGGTGGGCGGACGTGCCACGTACGATGTGCGGACGTGCGGAACGTGCGGCGTGCTCGGGTGCTACGGCGACTGGCACCTGCACTCGGCGAGCGCGGATTGCGACCGCCGACTTCGACCTGAGACTGCCGACTCACGACTGGACTACTTGATAAACAACATCTCCCTGTAGGTCGGCAGCGACCACATGTCGTGAGGCACCATGCACTCGAGGCCGTCGGCCGCTTCACGAAGCGCGTCCATGCCGGGGATGACCTTGTCACGGAAGTATCGGGCGTGCTTTTCCGCGTCGCCGGTCGTCTCGTGGTCCAGGAGTGTCTGCAGATGGTCGACCCGCGTTTTGCAGGCGTCGGTGAGCGTGCAGATCTGGTCGAGCATCCGCTTCGTTTCCTTCGCTGAAGCGCCGGCCGCCTTCACCGCCGCGACGTTGTCCGCAA
>DATLXP010000211.1:0-1758 GCA_035575695.1 Vicinamibacterales bacterium | reverse complement strand
GGCTTCAGGTACTTCCCGGGATCCGCCGTGAACTTCGCGAGGCATCCCGGATTGCAGAAGTAATACGTCGTCCCCGCGTGCTCGTGGCGCCCGGCCGCCTTCGCCGGATCGATCGTCATGCCGCAGACAGGATCGGTGACGGTAGCCGCGGCCGTCGCCGGCATGTTCCCGGTGCAGCAGGCATGTTCAGGTTCTGGACGAACAAGATTCTTCATGATCTGTCCTCTTCGTGGGCGCCCGATGCGAGATCGTCGAGGATCGGGCAATCCGGGCGGTGATCGCCATGACAGTGGTGCACGAGCGCCTCGAGCGTGCGGCGCATGGCCTGCAGTTCCCCGATCTTCTGGTCGAGCGCCGCGATATGCCGCCCGGCGACGCGCCGCACGTCGGCGCTCGCGCGGCGCTGGTTCCGCCAGAGGCCGAGCAGTTGCTGGATCTCCTGGATCGAAAACCCGAGGTCGCGCGCCCGGCGGATGAACCGCAGCGTGTGGACATCGGCCGCGTCGTAGATCCGGTAGCCCGCCACCGTTCGGCGCGCCTCCTTCAGCAGCCGCAGCGACTCATAGTGGCGGATCATCTTCGCCGAGACCTGGGACCTCTTCGCCGCCTCGCCGATATTGTGGAACCCCGCGCTCCTGGCCTCCGCCATCTCGAGCATCGCCATCTTCATACGCCCTCCTTGACTGACAGTGTCAACCTTACCACCATGGCAATGTCAAGGACGTACCCTGCGCGCCACCGGTCGGGTATCATTCGCGCATGCGCATCCTTGTCGTGGTTCTCCCCATCGCCCTGGGCTTGCTCGCCTCCCCCGCCGCGTCGGTGCCATCCGCCCAGCCCCCCACGCTTGCGCTCACGGTCGCCCCGGTCACGACGCCGGCCGAGCGCGACAGTGCGCAGCCACAGCTGAGCGTGTCGAATCGTGGCGTGCTCCTGAGCTGGATCGAGAAGAAAGGTCCGACCTCGTTCCTGCGCTTCTCCGAGCGCACGAAGGCAGGGTGGAGCGTCGCGCGGACGGCGGCCTCGGGCCCGGACTGGTTCGTCAACTGGGCCGACGTCCCCTCGGTCGTCAGGCTCGGCGACGGCACGCTCGTGGCGCACTGGCTCCAGAAGAGCGGCCCCGGCACCTACGCCTACGACGTCCGCCTCTCCCGATCGAGCGACGACGGGAAGACGTGGTCGCCGTCGTTTCTGCCGCACAGCGACGGCACGAAGACCGAGCATGGCTTCGCGTCGATGTTCCAGATGCCCGGCGCCCATCTCGGTCTCGTATGGCTCGACGGCCGGGCGATGACCGGCGGCCATGATGAGCATGGCGGCGGCGACATGTCGCTGCGCTTCGGCGCCTTTTCCCGCGACTGGAAGCAGGCGGCCGAGACGGCGCTGGACCTTCGCGTGTGTGAGTGCTGCCCGACGGCTGTGGCGGTCACGGCCGACGGCCCGATCGTGGCCTACCGGGACCGCACCGCGGACGAAGTACGCGACATCTACGTCTCGCGGCTGGAGAAGGGCAAGTGGACAACCGGGGTGCCCGTCCACAAGGATGACTGGCGCATCAACGCGTGCCCGGTGAACGGTCCGTCGCTGAGCGCCAGAGGACGCGATGTCGCCATCGCCTGGTTCACGGCGAAGGGGGACCAGCCGAAATCGTTTGCCGCTTTTTCCACCGATGCCGGCCGCACCTTCGGCCCGCCGATTCGTCTGGACGATGACGCGTCACTCGGACGGGTCGACGCGGAGCTCCTGCCGGACGGCTCG
>DATLXP010000210.1:0-13854 GCA_035575695.1 Vicinamibacterales bacterium | reverse complement strand
ACGCCGGACGGGCATGTATCCGAGCGTCGCGAGCACCGCTTCGCCGTGCGCGGCGCGTCCCGCCGTGCGCGGCGCGCCAGCCTGGACGCGACGACCGCGCCTGAGCGAATCGAATAACTGGCTCACTGGGTTATCAGTCGGGCATCGCCATATCCGGGGATCGAGCGCACGCGCGTGACCTCCCGTTGCGCGACCTCCACCTCCGCATACGGGCCCGTCAGGACCTGGTGCCACACGCCGCGAGACCCGGTGACGACGCGGACCTCGCGCACGTCGAACCGGAGCGCGCGCAAGTCGGCGGACAACTGCGCGGCTTCCGACGGCTGCCTGAACGACCCCACGACGATTGAATAGGACGACGGTGGAACGACCGCGGTCGGCGGCGCTGTGATGGCGATCGGAGATGCCTCTTCGGTCGGCGCGAGTTCGGCGTCCGGTGGCGCAGCCAGCGCGGTTCGCGCCGCGTCGTCAGGGCGCTCGAGCGCGACCGCCGTCGAGGTCGGTTCCGGGATGGCCCGCCGCGCGTTCGTTCTCACAGTGGCGTAGGCCGCCGTCGATGCCACGGCAAGCAGCACGGCACCGGCGAGCAGCGCCCAGCGGCCCGTGAGCGTGGGCCATGTGTGCCGGCGCACGGGCCTGAGCTCCAGGCTTGCCGCGCCCGCGGTGACCATGTGATGCGTCACGCGACTGGTCCGCTCGACGTACGCGCCGAGCAATGCGCGGTCACAGAGCAGGTTGATCAGGCGGGGGATCCCTCCGCTGTAGCGGTACACGGTGGACAGCGCGCGCGGAGAAAAATTCACGGCCGACCCGCCGCCCGCAATCGTCAGGCGATGCCCGACGTACGCGCAGGTCTCCTCAAGGGTCAGTGGCAGCAGCTCAAAGCGGATCGAGATCCGCTGGTCGAGCTGCCGGAGCGCGGCTGAGCGCAGCAGGTCCTTCAGGTTCGGCTGCCCCACCAGCACGATCTGCAGGAGTTTTTCCTTGTCGGTCTCGAGGTTCGACAGGATGCGGATCTGCTCGAGCGTCTGGAGCGGGAGGTTCTGCGCCTCGTCGATGATCAGGAGCGCGCCGGCGCCGATTGGCTGCAGGGAGAGCAGGAACTCGTTGAGCGCTTCGATCAACTCCTGCTTGCTCACCCCCGCCAGGCGCCCGCGCTTGATCTCCTCGCGCGAGACCACGCCGAAATCCTGGAGGATGGCACGCAGGAGGTCGTCTTCGGACAGGAATGGATTCAACACCAGCGCCGTGAACGTATGCCGATCGAGCTGGTCCAGCACGGCCCGGCACAGCGTCGTCTTGCCGGTGCCGATGTCCCCGGTGACCACGACGAACCCTTCGCGGCGGCGAATGGCGTACTGCAGCAATTCGAAGGCGCTGCCGTGGGACGCGCTGCGATACAGATACTTGGGATCTGGTGTCAGGCTGAACGGCTTTTCGGAGAATCCGAAATAGTCCTCGTGCATCGGGAATTCCGCTTCCCTCACGCTGTGGAGGAGGCCGGCCGTCAACGATGCCGCGCCACTTCTCATCGGGCCTCCGTCACGGCACGCGGCCCCGGCGCGACGACGGACGCCTTGAGCAGGATCACGAGCTCGGATTTCACGACCGTCCTGCTCGTGGCACCGAAGAAGCCCGCCAATCCCGTCCCCTGGCGCACGCGCGTTCGCTCCTGGAGCAGGCCCGACAGCAGCACGGCCTCGCCGTCACGCATCCGGACCAGCGTGTCCGCTTCCGCGATGGACACCACCGGCACGCGGTCCCCCTGACGCGACTTCGATTCGCGGGTCTTCTCCGTGTAGGTGGGAGACACACTCAACTGCACGACCCCGTCGGCCGTGATCTGCGGCGTGATCGTCATCGTCAAACCCTGCATCATCGGCGCGGGCCTGGTCCCGGTTGCGAATACCACGTCCTGTGTGCCCACACGCATGAGGGCCGGCTCGTTGTTCATCGCGAGCACGTGCGGGCTCGCGAGCATGCGCACACTCCCCTGTTCGGCAAGCGCGCTGATCACGGCCGAGAAATCGGGGACCCTGACGCCCGAGGAGCCGCCCCGGGGTGACGCCCATGGCTGGCCCGATTTCTCCGACACGCGCTTCCAGTCCACGCCGTGCGCCGCGGGATCGTTCAAGGTGACTTCCATCACCCGCGCTTCGAGCCGGACCTGTCGCAACGCTCGCACGTGAACCGATTCGAGGTACGCCGCGACGCGGTCGAGACGCTCCTGGAGATCGGTGACCTGGACGATGCCGCTCTGCCTGTCGAGATGCGCCCGGCCATCGCGCGACAGCAGCGCCTCCACACCCCGTTCGACCTCGTCGAAAAAACTGCCGCTCACCGTTGATGTCGCGTCAGCCGCGGCGGGCTCGCCCGGCATCGAGGTGCTGCGGATGCCGCGCTGCCACTCGCGGTGGATGTTGAGGTACGAGACATCGAAGAGCCGCATCGCAGGGCGGCGAGGATGAACACGGATCACGTTGCCGTCAACGGTGTAATCGAGATCGCGAGGAAAGAGGATCGCCTCGAGCGCCTGCCGCATGGTCAGATCCTTCAACTCGCCGGCGAAACTGCCAGTGACACTTTCATCCGCGACCACGCTGAACGCGGTACCGCGCACGAGCAGCACGAGTGCGGCCTTGATAGACACCGGTTGCGCCAGTGTGAGATAGACGGCGTGCGGCGCGTCGAGATCGGCGACCGTGGCACGCTCGTCCAGTCGCGTGACAGGCAACGGCGGCAACTGGGAGCTCTGCTGAGGAGCCTGTGCGGATCCCGCACCGGCCCAAAACAGACTCACCGCGACAAGCGGTATGGAGCACCGGACCCGGTTTCGTGGGTGCATGACAACTAAGTCGTTGAGCTGACAGACTTTACCACAATCCTGCGCGAATTGTGACACTTTTGCACACCACTACCCATTGGGGCATCGGGGGATCGGTGATCGGTGGACCGATCGGCCGATGGCCGATCGGTTACTGTGCGAAGCCGGGATCGTGCGGGATCGTGGTGACGGTCGGAGGAGCGGGCGGCGCGTTCTTCTTGAAGATCGCCACGCCCAGCAGGCCGCCGAGCAGGCCGAAGACGACGCTCGTGATGATGTTCATGATGGCGCCGGCGACGCGCATGGCGCTGCCTGCCATCAACCGCTCCGCCATGTCGCGGGCTTCGGGGGGCATATCCTGGTTGCTCTGCAGGATGCGCGTCATCCACTCCTGCTGCATCGGCCCGATCATCATCTGGACCGGGATCGACAGCAGCGAACCGACGATCCCGCCGACCAGGCCGGCCATCAGCCCCACGAGGGCGCCTTCGGCAGCCGTCACCGCACTGGCCAGGTTCTGCTGGCGCAGGTAGACAGCCAGCACACCGCCCGCGACCACCCACAGGCAACAGCAGCAGTTGCCCATGTTGATCAGGGGCAGGGCCGACATCACGCCGATGAACAGCCCACCCAGAAGCGCCGGCTGCAGCCTGCCTTGATCCATCAGTCGTAGTACTCCAGGCCAAGGTGCGTGATCAGCTCTTCACCCCGCAGCCACCGCAACGTGTTCTTCAGCTTCATCAACTGGATGAACAGATCGTGCTCCGGGTACAGGCCCTTCGCGTGCATCGGGCTCTTGTAATAGAACGAGAGCCACTCCTGAATGCCGGACATGCCCGATCGCTTCGCGAGATCGAGAAACAACGCCGAGTCGAGCACGATCGGCGCCGCGAGAATACTGTCCCGGCAGAGGAAGTTGATCTTCAGCTGCATCGGATAGCCGAGCCAGCCGAAGATGTCGATGTTGTCCCAGCCCTCTTTGTTGTCGCCGCGCGGCGGATAGTAGTTGATGCGGACGACGTGATCCAGCTTCCCGTACAGGTCGGGATAGAGATTCGGCTGGAGGATGTAATCGAGCACCGACTTCTTGCTCTCTTCCTTCGTCTTGAAGGACTCCGGGTCATCGAGCACTTCGCCGTCGCGGTTGCCGAGAATGTTGGTCGAGTACCACCCGTTCATCCCGAGCAGGCGTGCCTTGACGCCTGGCGCCACGATCGTCTTCATCCACGTCTGGCCCGTCTTCAGATCCTTGCCGCACACAGGCGAACCGTTTTTCTGAGCCAGCTCCAGCATCGCGGGAACATCGGCGCTGAGGTTCGGCGCGGCATTCGCGTACGGGATGCCTTCCGACAGCGCCGCATAGGTGTAGATCATGCTCGACGGGATCGAGTCGTCGCTCGCTTCGAGCCCCTTCTCGAACGCCTCGAGCGAGGCATGCACAGGAGATTCCGTCAGGTAGACCTCCGTGCTGCCGCACCAGACCATCACGAGCCGATCGCAGTTGTTCGCCTGCTTGAAGCGGCGCATGTCTTCGATCAGCTGGTTGGCCAGGTCTTTCTTGTTCTTGCCCTTCTTGACATTGGGGCCGTCGAGCCGCTTGACGTACCGCTGATCGAAGACGGCCGACATCGGCGTGATCGCTTCGAGTTCAGGGCGGATCTGCTCGAGCAGGTCCTTGTCGAGGACGCCGGCGTGCGTTGCCGCTTCATAGGCGTTGTCGTTGAAAATGTCCCATCCGCCGAACACGATGTCGTCGAGCGAGGCCAGGGGCACGAAGTCCCTGATGAGCGGGGAGCGCCCTTCGGTGCGTTTGCCCAGCCGGATCGTGCCCATCTGCGTGAGCGAGCCGATGGGCTTTGCCAGGCCGCGGCGGATCGCGATCACGCCCGCGATGGTGGTCGTGCTGACGGCCCCCATTCCGACGAGCAGGACGCCCAGTTTGCCCCTGGCTTCGGCGATTTTCTGCGGATTTTTCACGGGGATGAACTATATCATTCGGGCAGGTTCCAGGTTCCAAGTTCCAGGTTCAGGGTTCTGGGTTCTGCGTTCTGCATTGTTCATTCTTCATTCTTGATGATGGCTTGGTTCAAGAGCTCCCCTCCCGGTGATCCGCTTTCGGTGACGATGACCGGCGTGAAGATGGGTGACCGCCTCATCGTCATCGGCTGCACGAAGCCGGAGATCGTCGCCCAGCTCGCGTTGAAGCCGGGCCTCTCCGGTCGCACGTGCGCGGTCGACGCTGACGCGGCCGCATCGGCACACGCCGGCGCCCTCGCCACTCGCGAAGGCGCGCTGATTGAAATCGAAACCGCGCCGCTCACGATGCTCCCCTACGACGCCTCCTCGTTCGACGTGGCGGTGCTCAGCCATGCGCTGACGTCCATGGCGGCGGAGCGCCGGATCGCGACCGTCGCGGAGGCGCGCCGGCTCCTGCGTCCAGGCGGACGCTGTATCGCGATCGAGCCTGCCGCACGTGGCGGCCTCGCCGGGTTGATCCCCGGCACGCACGTGTTGCCGGGGGACATCGAGACGGCATTTCGCGCGGCAGGTCTACGGGCGGTACGCACGCTGTCCCAAGGCGACGGGATCATGTTTGTCGAAGGAGCCAGCGCGTAGCCGTCCTGCGCCGCACTGTCCTCTCCCAGCCTCACTGTCTCTCAGCGCATACACCCCGGCGGTTGCTCTCCCAACAGATTTCGCGAGGAACCACCGAAACACTGGAGGATCACCCCGCGCGCGTCCGTCGAACCCACGGCAGGGCTCTTGCGCCGGAGGGGTTTCACCTCCATGTCCAGCATGCGGTTTGCGGTCGCCGAGATCTTCACGGTGCGCGATGTTGCCCGCGCCGCAGAGGTATCGGTGCGCGCGGTGCGGACACTGGTCGATTCCGGACAGCTCTCGACCGTCGACGGCACGTATCTGGCCGGCACCCAGGCGGTGCGGGCCGTTCGGCTCCTCCGGGCACAGAGGGCGCCATCGGCCCGCGACCTCTTTGCTCCGCCGGTGCCTGGTGAGCATGCTCCCGGGAAAGGTCTGCTCGCGGCGAGCGCGGTCCATGCCGCCTTACTGGCAGGGCTTGTTCTGATCACTACGCTCGGCCTGACATCACCGAGCGCGGAGGTGCCGCAGCGCCTGTCCCCCACGCGACTGGTCTTTCTCGCCACGCCGGGGCCCGGCGGAGGCGGTGGCGGCGGCGGTCTGCGGCAGCAAGCGCCACCCGCCCGGGCACGGATGAAAAGCGCGTCCCCCCTTCGCAGCCCGGTGCCGCCGCCCAAGCCCCTCACGACGAGACAACCGGATCCGGCCCCACCCCGCCTCGTACCCCCACGGCCAGTTTCCCCGGCCGTGTCACGCCCGGTCGATCCGCCTCCGCCCGCGCCACGCCCCGCGGTGATCCCGCAGGTCGTCGCGCCGGTCGTGATGGCTTCGAGCGATTCGCGCGATCAGGCCGGGCTGCCGGTGGACGTCGCGCCCGACAGTGACAGCCAGGGGAACGGCTCCGGGGGTGGCGCGGGCACCGGGCAGGGGACCGGCCTCGGTGGGGGCACGGGGGCCGGCATCGGACCCGGGTCCGGAGGGGGCACGGGCGGCGGCCCGTATCGTCCAGGAAGCGGCATTACGGCGCCAGAGATCCTCCGCGAAGTGAAGCCTGAATACACGGAAGAGGCGCGCCGACGCGGGATCGAAGGGGACGTCGTCATGGAGATCGTCGTGCGGAAGGACGGCAGCGTCGGGGATGTGAAGGTGCGGCAAGGGCTCGGTGGGGGGCTCGACCGCCGCGCGATCGACGCCGTCCGCCAGTGGCGGTTCGCCCCCGCCACACGCCGCGGTGCAGCGGTGGACGTCATGGTCGAAGTCGCGGTGGAGTTCAAGCTGCGCTGAGCACGTGCGACATTCGACGTGCGATGTGCGCACGTGCGAGGTGCGGACGTGCCACGTGTGGACGTGCGACGTGCTGGAAGCTGGACGCTGGTAGCTGGAAGCTGGAAGCTGGAAGCTGAGATATGGACACGATGCTGATGGTGGTGACCGGGATGGCGCTGGCGTGTGCCGCCGGCATGGGGCTGTTGCTTGCGCGGATGATGCGCGACGAGCGGCGGCGGTCCGATGCGCGCGTACAGCTCCTCACTGAGATGGCGAGCGAGACCGCACCGGTGGCTGCGCACGCCCGGACTCCGGGCACCATGCGTCCAGTTCCAGCCGTGCCCGCGGCGGTCGCGCTCGGCGATCTGACGATGAGGCCGGGCGATCTCTTTCACGCACACGCTGAGCCGTCTGCGTGGCCGCGCCGGGTTGCGGTGGTCGGCGCGATGGCCGCGCTGCTCATCCTGACGGTTGTCGGTTACCGGGGTTACCGGCAGATGACCTCGTCGGAGCGTCTGGCCACTCCGCGGGTTGCCGCGCTGGCGCAGGGCACCGCGCCAAAGGCGGCCGCGCCGCTCGAATTGCTGTCGCTCCGTCATGCGCAGGACGATGGTGTGCTGACGGTCACCGGGCTCGTGCAGAATCCGCGATCGGGTGTCATGCTGTCTCGGGTCAGCGTGACGCTGTTCGTGTTCGGCGCGGGCGGCACGTTCATCACCAGCGGACGTGTGCCGGTCGACTTCACGTCACTCACGCCCGGGGACGAATCCTCCTTCGTGATTCGCGTTCCGGTGTCGCGGGCCGTCGAACGGTATCGCGTCGGTTTTCGCGATGCGGACGACCGCACCCTGGCACATGTCGATCGCAGATCCGCTGACCCGATCGCGCAGAAATAGGTTCACATGAAAACCATCACCACACTTGCCGCCTGCGCGCTCCTCCTGGGCGCCGTGTCGATCGCCGCCCAGCAGCAGGAAGAACCGCAGGCTTTCAAGTTCAGGACCGGCGTCGAGTTGATCAACGTCACGGCGACGGTCACCGACGGAAACGGGCGATTCGTGCCCGGCCTCCGCAAGGAGGATTTCCGCGTCTATCAGGACGACCAGCTGCAGCAGATCTCGCATTTCAGCAGCGAG
The DNA here is from genome assembly GCA_035575695.1 of Vicinamibacterales bacterium. GTDB lineage: Bacteria > Acidobacteriota > Vicinamibacteria > Vicinamibacterales > 2-12-FULL-66-21 > JACDCA01. The sequence goes on along the minus strand of DATLXP010000210.1, from coordinate 6,030 downwards.
CGGGTGCCCGTCAGCCTGGGCATCGTGCTCGACACGAGCGGCAGCATGGACGGCGAGAAGATGGCGGCCGCACGCGCGGCGCTCGATCGCTTCCTGCTCGACCTGCTCGGCCCCGAGGACGAAGTGTTTCTCTATCGGTTCGACAGCTCCCCCGAACTGGTGCATGGATGGACCACGGACCGCCGCAAGATCAGCGCCGAGATCGCGCAGCTGCGTCCGCGCGGCAGCACGGCGATGTACGACGCGGTGGCGGAAGCGATTCCACTTGCGCAATCCGGCAAGCATCGGAAGAAGGCGCTCGTGCTGATCTCCGACGGCAACGACACGAGCAGCCGCACGGCGATCGTTGCGCTGCAGGCGCAGATTCGCGAGACGGAGGTGCTCGTCTACGCGATCGGCATCGACTCGCAGGCCGATACGCTTACGGCACCGCTGCGGAGGTCGTGGCGCGGCCGGCTCGGTGCGCTCATGCAGTCGAGGCCGCGGCCGTTCCCGTTTCCGCGTCCAGGTGGAGGCACCCGCGACCCGAGGCCGGGGCCCAATCCAGGGCCACGGTATCCCGGCATGCCCGGCAATCCGCCACCGATCATCATCCCGCCGTCGTCCCCGAGAAACCGGATCCTGAACGACGACCGCGTCAACGTCGCGGCGTTGCGCGACATTACCGATGACAGCGGCGGACGCACGGAGATCGTGCGGTCCGCGCGCGATCTCGATCCCGCGACGGCCGGCATCGCCGACGAGTTGTCCAAGCAGTACTACATGGGCTACTCCGCCAGCGGCACGAAGGACGGCCGCTGGCACCCGATCCGCGTCGAGGTGCAGAGAGGCGGCTATCACGTGCGCGCACGCAAAGGATTCGTCGCCACTCCCTAGCGCGATATCATTCGGGCGTGCAGTCGTACACCGTGGCCGTGGGGCTGAGCGTACTCGGCAGTCTCGGCGGCCTCATGGTCGCCTCGCTCTTCCTCCTCATCGGGGACACACTCCGCGTCAGGCTCGTGCCATGGGCGATCAGCTATGCCGTCGGCACCCTGCTTGGTGTGGCGCTGCTCGCGCTCCTGCCTCAGTCGCTCGAATTCCTGCCCGCCGGTGTGGCACTGGGCACACTCCTGGCCGGCGTGCTCGCCTTTTTCGTCCTCGAGAAGCTCGTGCTGTGGCGGCACTGCCACGACGCGCACGAATGCGAAGTGCACACGAGCAGCGCGGCGTCGCTCGTCATCGTCGGCGACGCGTTGCACACGTTCGTGGACGGCGCCGTGATCGCGGCGGCCGTGATGATCTCGATCCCGCTCGGGATCACGACCGCGCTGGCGGTCGCCGCGCACGAGATCCCGCAGGAAGTGGGTGACGTCGCCATTCTGCTGCGAGCCGGCTACTCGCGAGGCAAGGCCCTGATGCTCAACCTCGTCGCGGGCATCGGCGGCATCCTCGGGGCGGTCGCGATGCTGGCGGCGTCCCAGTGGATCCCGAACCTCCTGCCCTACGTGCTGGCATTCGCCGCGGGAAATTTTCTCTACATCGCGATGGCGGATTTGATTCCGGATCTGCACCGGGGCGGCGTGGGAGGCGGTCCCATGCGCCAGCTCCTGCTCATCGGGGCGGGAATCGGGACGATCGTCCTTCTGTAGGGACACCCCCCGCACGCAACCGTCGAAATCGCGGCCATTGGCGTCCCTGGCGGTGGCATTTGCTTTGCCCCTTGCCTCGTCGATGACCAGCCGCCATCGCGGAAAGACCTTCGTCTCAGCCGCGCTGTGCCTGGCACTCGCGGGCGGCACCTCGGCGGCTGCACCCGTGCCCGACCTGACGGTCCGCCCTGCGGCGTCTCAGCATCCTCCCGATGATCAGCTCGTCGAGTCCGTGGTGCGTGCCGTCACCACGTATCCACGCTTCACGATCTTCGACGACATCAACGTGCAGGCGGAAGGGGGGGTGGTGACGCTGACCGGCAGGGTCACGATGCCGGTGAAGAAGGACGAGCTCGCGCGGCGCGTGAGCGCGGTTGACGGCGTGAAGTCGGTCCGCAATGACATCGACATCCTGCCCGCCTCGACCGGAGACGACGAACTTCGCCAGCGGCTGGCGCGGGCGATCTATGGGCATGCGGCGTTCTGGCGGTACGCCGCCATGCCACGTCCTCCCATTCACATCGTCATCGAACACGGCCGGGTCACGCTCACGGGGACCGTGTTCAGTGAGGCCGACCGGGTGCTTGCCCGCTCGCTTGCGAGCGGCCACGGGGAGCTGTCGGTGACCAACGCCCTGCGGACGGAAGGCCCGAAGTGATCAGTCCGTCACTTCCCCCGCAGCTTGGCCACCGGACCGTCCACGCCGTTGGGTAGCCGTGCGTCGGCGAGTTGATCGTCGTCCCGCACTTCGCGCTTCAGTCGTGCGAGCTCCCGCTTCAGCGTAGCCGTCAGGGCTTCCTGCCCGGGCTCACCGTGCAGGTTGTGGAGCTCGTACGCGTCGTTGACCAGGTCGAACAGTTCCCACTGGTCCTTCTTCCAGAAGTAGATCAGCTTGTGCGTGCGGGTGCGAACGCCGTAATGCGCCCGGGTATTGTGATCGCCCGGGTCGTGGTAATAGCGGTAATACATCGACGTCCGCCAATCGGATGGTACGCGGCCGCGCAGCACGGGGAGCAGGCTGCGTCCCTGCATCTCGGCGGGGACCGGCAGACCGGCCACGTCGAGAAACGTGGGCGCGAAGTCGACGTTGAGCGCAAGGGAGTCACTGCGGGTTCCCGGCTTGATACCCGCCGGCCAGCGGACGAGGAATGGCATCCGGATCGACTCCTCGTACATGAAGCGCTTGTCGAAGAGACCGTGGTCGCCGAGGAAGAACCCCTGGTCGCTCGTATAGACCACGACGGTATTCCTCGCGAGGCCCGCCTTGTCCAGAAACGCCAGAACGCGTCCGACGCTGTCGTCTACCGACTGAACGGTCGCGAGGTAGTCCTGCATGTACCGCTGGTACTTCCACCGGACCAGTGCCTCCCCCGTCAGGGTCACGCGCTGTCCGTCGCGGTCAATCGACACCGAATCCGGCTTGCCCGAGAGCCACGTCGCGAGATCCTGGCCGGTGAGGCCGGAGGGAGGCAGCAGCTTCAGGTCACGATTGGTCAGGTCCGCTGCGACCCGCTGCTGGTTTTCGTGAAGCGCATCCGTGCGTGTCGCGTACGAGTCCCACAGCGTGACCGGCTCGGGGATCCGCTGTGCGGCGAAATGGGCGGCATGAGAGTCCGTCGGCACCCAGGGCCGGTGCGGGGCCTTGTGATGCATCATCAGGAAGAACGGCTTGTCGCGTGGACGCTGCTCGACAAACGCAAGGGCCAGGTCGGTAATGACGTCGGTCGCATAGCGTCCCGTGTAGGTCATCTCGCCGCTGGCCGTGTAGAAGATCGGATCCCGGTACGCCCCCTGGCCGGGCAGTATCTCCCAGTGGTCGAAACCGACGGGATCGCTCCCGAGGTGCCACTTGCCGACCATCCCTGTGTAATACCCGCCCTGCTGCATCAGGCGCGCGACCGTCATGCGCGAACTGTCGAACCGGTTGAACATCGTCACGCCATTGATGTGCGAGTACTGGCCGGTCAGAATCGCGGCCCGGCTCGGCGTGCAGATTGCGTTGGTGGCAAAGACGTTCGCCAGGAGCGCCCCCTCGCGCGCCAGGCGGTCGAGGTGCGGGTCTTGTTGACGCGCGACCCGTACGCGCCGATGGCGTGCGCCGCGTGGTCGTCGGTCATGATGTAGACGATGTTGGGACGACCGGTGCGCGGAGTCTGCGCCAGCGCGCTCAAGGGGAGGAGAGCAGCGACCAGGAACAGGCCCGTCGTCGCGCTGCGCCCTTTTCTCATGGTCCACCACACGAGGAGGAGGAGGACGATGACGGCGGCGGCGAACGCGCCGCCGAAGATGAAGAGCGTCCGGTGGAGGATCGACCGGCTCTCCATGCGCACTTCGAGTTCGACGGGGCGGCCGTCGAGGCGGTCCGCGAGGTGCTGTTCCCACGCGAGGATGTTCCCGCGCGACGTAGCGGTCGTCTCGTTCGTCTCGACGTCGCGAGCGTTGTGGTAGAGGATCTTGCTCGGCAGATGCAGGCGGAACGCCACGATCTCGCGTCCATCCCACCCGTAATTCTGAAGCGATCCAGGGCGGAGCGCCGACGCGGCGACCTGTTGCCGGAAGACGTGTTGCCCGTTTTCCTGCGTCAACGAATACTTCGACCAGGCGAACGGGGTGATCTCGTGCAACCGCCGCACGTCCGAGACCTTCATCCTGATCTGGATGAAGCGGCGCCCCTTGCGGCGCCACGGCGGGCTCACGCGCGTGACCTCCGCGACCGGAGAGGCGAAGAGCGCGCGGATCTCGTCGTTCTTCAACCTGGTCGTACCGTCGGTGGGGAGCGGGAGACCGCGCAGCGCCACCAGCGAAGGCAGCGAGGCGTTCACCACCAGCGTCGCGCTGCCGTCGAGGCTCAGCGTGAGGTCTTCTTCGTATTCGTACTGCTTGCCGAAGATGCGATTGCCGCCGCAGGCGGTCGCGGCAGCCAGGATGAGCGCCGCCAACACTGCGGCGCACAGGCGTCTGAACATCCCTCGAATGATATACTGACTATCCGCTCGCGCTTGTCCGCTGCAGTTCGTTCTGATGCCTGAATCCCCTCGCATATTTCTCATCGACGGCAGCTCGCAGATGTACCGCGCGTATCACGCGATGCGTGGTGCGGGCCTCAGCGGTCCCGGCGGTAAGACGACCCACGCGGTGTACATCTTTGTCACGATGCTGCGGAAGCTCATCGAGGACCACAAGCCCGAGTACATCGCCGCATCGTTCGATCTCCCCGGGCCGACATTCCGCTCGGAGATGGCGACCGACTACAAGGCCAACCGTGCGCCGATGCCCTCCGACCTCGCGGAGCAGATCCCGTGGGTACACGAGGCCTGCAAGGCACTGGGCGTACCGATCCTCACCTACGAACGCTTCGAGGCAGACGACGTGATCGGAACGCTGGCGACGAGGGCGGTCGCCGACGGTTTCACGGTGGCGATCGTCACCGGCGACAAGGACTTCTTCCAGCTGGTGCACGCGCACCTGAAGGTCTACAACCCGAAGGAAGAAGGCTCCTGGTACGACGCGGATGGCGTGAAGGAGAAGTTCGGCGTTGCGCCGGAACAGGTCGTCGACGTGCTCGCGTTGATGGGAGACGCGATCGACAACATCAAGGGGGTCCCTGGCATCGGCGAGAAGGGGGCCCGGGATCTCATCGCGACGTACGGAAACCTCGACGAGTTGCTTGCGCATGCCTCCGAGGTGTCGAACAAGCGCCAGCGGGAAGGGTTGCTGAACCACGCGGAGGACGCGCGGCAGAGCCGCGAGCTGGCTCGCATTCGCGTCGACGTGCCGGTCGATTTCGATCCGGAGGCGCTCCGGTATCGCGGCGCATCACAGGCCACGTGCTTCGAACTGTTCAACCGGCTCGGGTTTCGCTCCCTCGTGATGGAGTTCGCGCCGACGGCCGACACCGTCGACAACGACTATGCGGTCGTCGACACGATCGAAGGCGTGCGCGATCTCGCGTCAGAGCTGCGCGGAGCCGGACGGTTCGCGCTGCGGGTCATCCCCGACCGTCCGACGGCCATGCTCGCGGGCATCGCGGGGATGTCATTTTCGACGGGGCCGCACCAGGCGCGCTACGTGCCGATGATTCCGGGGGGTGTCCAGGGGGGCGGGCTCTTCGGGACGGACGACGAACCGGAGGGTGGGCGACGGGCGGTTGACCCGCTCGAAGCGCTCGCGGCGCTCAAGCCGGTTCTGGAAGACACGTCGGTCGCAAAAGTCGGGCACGACCTGAAGTTCGACGCGATCGTGCTCGGCCGGCATGGCGTCAGCCTCGCGGGTCTCGAGACGGACACGATGCTCGCCAGCTACCTTCTGGATGCCACGCGATCGTCGCATCCCCTGGAAGAGCTCGCGCTGGAGCACGCGGGATACAAGGCGCTGCGCGAAGAGGACGTCTGCGGTCGCG
>DATLXP010000209.1:0-2219 GCA_035575695.1 Vicinamibacterales bacterium | reverse complement strand
ACGCCCCTTGGGCCGATCATGGGATGGGCGCGTCTGCTTCAGACGTCCGAGCCGACTCCCGAATTGCGGGCCAAGGCGACGGCCGTCATCCTGCGGAACGCCGAACTGCAATCACGGCTGGTCGAGGACCTGCTGGACGTGTCCCGCATGGCGGCCGGCAAGCTGGTCATCGAACAGAATCCGGTCAGCATCGTCCATGTCGTGCATGCGGCCATGGAAACTCTGGAAACCACTGCACACCAGAAGGGTGTGCAGCTCCGCTTCGAGGGGGAGTTCGAAGTGCCCGTCGTCCTAGGAGACTCCAAGCGCCTCCAGCAGGTGACGTCCAACCTGCTGTCGAATGCCATCAAATTTACGCCGGCCGGCGGGCAGGTGACGACGACCGTTCGTCGGGCGGAGGAGGAGATCGAGATCGTGGTGCAGGATACCGGCGAGGGGATCGACCAGGCGTTTCTCCCCTACCTGTTCGAGCGGTTCAGCCAGGCTTCCCATCACGACACTGCCCGGGCGGGCGGGCTGGGCCTGGGCCTGGCGATCGTGAAAGATCTGGTGAACGCCCACGGAGGGTCGATCCGGGCGCAGAGCGACGGCCGCGGCACGGGTGCGGCGTTCATCGTTCGACTGCCGATCGCCAGAAACGGTTGAGGTCAGAGCTGGGTTTGCGCACCGTTTCTGTAACATTCCGGTAAACAATAGAGGAGCGTTTTATGTCTGCACACCGCATCGGTCTCTTTCTCCTCATGACGTGCCTGTGCGCGCCCATCGCGGCGTGCAAAGGCAGGACCCCTGCGCCCCCGCCGGCGACCAGTGCGTCGCCCACGGAGGCGCCCCCGACCGAGCGGGTCGTAGGTCCGCTCAGCCCTGAGGAGGCGGCCATTCTTGCGACCATGAACCAACGGATCAATGAGTACGTGACACTCCACCGGAAGCTCGAACGGAAGCTGCCACAGGTGCCCCGCGAGGCCACGCCAGAACAGATCGACAGATTTCAGCGGGCCCTCGAGAAGGCGGTGCGCGAAGCCCGCGCGGGTGCGAAGCAGGGGGAGCTCTTCACCCCGGAGTCCCGCGTCGTCATCACGCGTCTGCTGGCCACGATTTTTGGTGGTCCGGATGGTAAGGAACTCAAGGCGTCGGTCCTGGACGAAACGCCCGTGGGCGTGCAGCTGGCCGTCAACGGCCGGTACCCCGACACCGTGCCCATGTCGACGATTCCGCCACAGGTGCTGCAGACGCTGCCGAAACTTGCGGAGGAAATGGAGTATCGATTCGTCGGCGATGCGCTCGTCCTGCTCGACGTGCACGCGCACGTCATCGCCGATTTCATTCCGGATGCGTTGCCGAAGTAGGGGGCCCGTAGATCAATGCGACAGACACGCTTTCTCACGCTCAGCGCTCTCGTCATCACCCTCGCCGCCAGCGCGGCGTGCCGTGGCACGGAGGGGGGCGGTACGGTCGAGGCGTCGCAGGCTATTGAACCTGCGGTGGCGTTGCCAAACAAGTCGGACTCGTTCAAGTTCGCCGTGCTCGGAGATTTCGGGACCGGCGACCGCACGCAGTACCAGCTTGCCGAACAGATGAAGAAGCTGCATGACCGGTTCAACTACGGACACGTGCTTCTCGTGGGCGACAACTTGTACGGGTCGGACCGCCCGCAGGACTATCGAAACAAATTCGAGATCCCGTACAAGCCGCTGCTCGACGCGGGGGTGAAGTTCTACGCCTCGCTGGGTAACCACGACGCGCGCGAGCAGCGCTTCTACAAGCTGTTCAACATGGACGGCAAGCTCTATTACACCTTCAACCCGAAGCCCGATGTCCGCTTCTTCGTGCTCGAAAGCACGTACCCGGATCCCGACCAGTTCAAATGGCTCGAGAATGAGCTGAAAGGCTCGACCAGTCTCTGGAAGATCTTGTACTTCCATCACCCGCTGTATTCCTCGGGCGAACGGCATGGATCCGATGTGCGTCTGCGCGCGGCGCTCGAGCCGCTCCTCGTCAAATATAACGTGAGCGTCGTCTTTACGGGGCACGATCATTTCTACGAACGTGTGAAGCCGCAGAAGGAGATCACGTACTTTGTCGTGGGATCGGGCGGCAAGCTGCGCGGCGGGAACATCGATCGCGGCAGCGGATTGACGGCCAAGGGATTCGACTCGGACCTGTCGTTCCTGGCGGCGGAGATCTCGGGCGATGCGCTGTATTTCAACGCGATTTCGCGC
>DATLXP010000208.1:0-9526 GCA_035575695.1 Vicinamibacterales bacterium | reverse complement strand
ATCGTTCGAGACGAACGCCTCGCAGTGCGACAGAACGCCGATCAGCAGCCGAAGATCGGTCCGACCGATCAGATTCACGATCTGCACGCCGGCGGGTAGCGAGGATTCTATCGCACGACCCGCCTCGCGATCCCCGGCGGCTCCCACGAGCACGCACGCGGCGCCGCGTTCTCGCACGAGCCGTGTCACGACGTCGGCGACCCTCTCCGGCGGCCAGCGCTTCGCATGGCCGTATGCCGCCCCCGGCGCGAACCCCACGAGCGGGCCTGTCAACCCGTCGAGCAGCCGTGCCGCGCGTGCGGTCGTCGTCTCCCGCGGCGCGATGGACGGCTCGCCACCGGCCACGGCGATATGCAGCCCGCGGACGAGCGCCGCATAGTACTCCGACTGGTGCGCCCCCTTCCCCGAACGTGCAACCGTGCGAGTCAGGAGCGGCCCCCTGGCGCCGGCGGCATATCCCCACCGGTGCGGAATTCCGCTCTGTCGCGCGACCCATGCGGAGCGGAACGAATTCGGTAGAAGCACGATCGTATCGAAGGCTCCTGCTCGCAGGCGCGCCACTTCGGTCGCCTTCTCCACGACAACGATCTGCTGCGGCGAGACGGCCGTACGTTCCTCGAACATCGGTGCGACGGACGGGATGGCCGCAATCGCGAGATGAGCCGTCGGATATTCCGCGCGGACCGCCGCCGCGGCCGGCAGCGCCATCACCGCGTCGCCCAGCCAGTTCGGCATGCGGATCACGATTCGCCGGGGGACGTGTGGAGCCGGGCTATCCGCCGCCATCCGTATCCACCTCCGCCTCCGCCTCGTCGCGCGTCGCCCTGGGAAACATGCCCCCGACGCGCGCGCCGCTCGGCACATCGCGCCAGCGGCGATGCATCCAGAGCCACAGTTCGGGATAGCGGCGCACGTACATCTCGAGCACGTCCGTGCAGCGCTGCGTGAACTCGCGCACCGCCTCCGGAGTGTCCGCCTCCGGGGGATCCACGGGGGGCTCGTACACCATGCGGAACCGCCCCCCGGGCAGCGGCAGCGCGAACACCGGCACCACCGGCGCACCGGTCCTCATCGCCAGCGCCGCCAGCGCGGACGTCGTCGAGGCTGGGCGGTTGAAGAAATCCACATACACCGCGTCCGCGCTCTGCATGTGTTGATCGATCAGCACCGCGACGGCCTGGTTGCCAGAAAGCGCGCGCAGAACGCGACGGATAGCCCCCCGCCGGTAAATGACGCTGTTCCCCGTGGAACGCCTCACGCGCTCGAGCAGGTCGTGCAGCAGCGGGTTATCGAGGGGACGCGCGAGGACGGCCATGGGCTGCAGCACGAGCGCATGCACGAGCGCATTGATTTCCCAGAACCCGAAGTGTCCGGTGAACAGGAGCACGCCGCGCCCCTGCGCGTGTGCGGCCCGCACCCGCTCTTCGCCGTCGAACTCGACGTGGCGCAGCATCTGTTCAGGCCGGAGCGTGCTGAACTTGAGCAGCACCATCAGCAACTGGCCGAAGTGTTCGAACATGCGTTTCGCGATCGCCCGGCACTCGCGTCTCGAGCGCGGCGGAAACGCCGCCTGCAGGTTGTCGATCGCGAGGCGGCGGTGCCCCCCGTCGAGCGCATGAAACGCACGGCCGAGCAGCGAACCGGCAGACAGGACGCCGCGCATCGGCAGCAGTCTCACCACGCCAATGACGGCGGCGACGGCGGCGTACTCGAGACGATGACGGACGTGGACGGGTTGGTCAGCCAATGATGGAATCGCGCGCGGCGCCGAGGGACACGGCAAGCCATCGGCGGAACTCGTCCGGCGGCTCGGGCTCCATTGTAAGCGGCGCCCATCCAACGGGCAGCGCAAATGGACGGTGCGGCCGCAGGCGCATCAGGTCCTTCTCGGTGGTGAGCACCGCCGCGGCGCCCGCCCTGCGCGCGGTCGCGAACAGATCCGCCACGTCGCGCGACGAAAACGGATGGTGATCGCGGAAGATTCGTGTCTCCGCGACCAGCCACCCGGCACTCGTCAGCGCGGCGAAAAACGGCGCGGGATCGGCGATGCCCGCAACGGCCAGGACGCGTGCGCCCGGCACAGGGGGCGGCCCCCCCGTCTCGTCGAACACGGCCGGTCCCACGCGCCGACGCGCCGCGAAGACCGCCGCATGAGGCGCCGTGATACGCAGTCCGTGATGGATGGCGACGATGGCGTCGGCGGCCACCAGCACGTCGGGCGGTTCGCGCAGGCGTCCCCCCGGCAATGTCCGCCCGTTCAGGTCCCCTTCTCCAACGAGCACGATGTCGATGTCCCGATCGAGCTGAAAATGCTGGAACCCGTCGTCCAGCAGGTGCACGGTCGCGCCCAGGTGATGCTCGGCCAGGCGTCCGCTGACATACCGGTCGGGGCCCGACATCACGATGGCCCCGTCCAGTTGCCGGGCGAGCATCATGGGCTCGTCCCCGGCACGCGCGACATCCGCCCGGATGCCGCCCCGGTCGCGCACGACGACGGCGCCGTCGACGGCCTGCGTGCGTGCGTACCCGCGACTGAGAATGGCCGGCACTTCCCCTGTCTCGAGGAGGATGCGCGCCAGCGCCGCGGTGAACGGCGTCTTCCCGCGGCCCCCGACCGCGATGTTGCCGACACTGATTACCGGACGTCGCAGCCGGCGGCGCGACTCGGGCCGCGCCGAGTACCATTCGCGGCGACGGCGTGCCGACGCGGCGTAGATCGACGAGATCACTGCACCAGCCGGAAAGGCCGGACGTTGCCCGTCTGCTCCGCGGGCAACAACTGGGCGATGACCGACAGGTTCTTCGCGCGCGCACCGCGGTTGGCTTCGACGAGTGCGCGCGCCGCCGCGCCCAGGCTCGCCCGGCGCACCGGGTCTCCCAGCAGGGCGAGAAACGCCGTCTCGAGCTCGCGCCCGTTCTTCACCTGGATGGCCGCGCCGTTGTCGAGAAACGCGGCGGCGATTTCCGCGAAGTTCTGCATATGCGGACCAAAGACGATTGGCTTTCCGAACACCGCCGGTTCGAGGATATTGTGGCCACCTGAGTCTACGAGGCTGCCACCGACAAACACCAGGGTGCCCACTTGATACAACTGCGCGAGCTCGCCGATCGTGTCGAGAATGACGACGTCGTGGCGCGGCTCGGCGTCGACGCGCAGTTCGCTTCGACGCGCGACGTCCCAGCCTGCGCGCCGCGCCATCCGCTCCACGTCGTCGAAGCGCTCGGGCTTGCGGGGAGCGATGATGAGCAGGGCGTCACTGCGCGTTGCGCGGATGCGCTGAAACGCCTCGAGCACCGGCTCCTCTTCGCCCTTGAGCGTGCTGGCCGCCATCACGACCGGGCGGTCGCCGCTGATGCGGAAGTAGCGGAGCACGCGGTTCTGGCCGCGGTCCGAGGCCGCCCCGCCACCAGGTGCCCCCGGCAAACCAGGAATTTCGAGCGAGTCGAACTTGAGCGATCCCGTGACCGACACCCGCGCCGGGTCCGCACCGATGTCGATGATCCGCCGCGCCGATTCCTCGCTCTGCATGCAGAACCGGTCGATGTGCGCGAGCACCGGACGAAAGAACCGGCGCGCCAGCCGGTAGCGCGGGTAGGAGCGCGAGGAAATCCGCCCGTTGACCACCATCGTCTTCACCCCCGCCTCGCGGCAGGCGCGAAGCAGGTTGGGCCAGATCTCGGTCTCCATCATGATGAACAGGCGCGGCTTCACCAGGCGAAGCGTGCGGCGCACGATGAACCCGAAATCGAACGGAAAGAAGAACACCTCATCGACATACTGCAGGTTGTTGCGCGCGATCTGCTGGCCCGTCATGGTGGTCGTCGACAGCACGATCCGGAGCTTCGGGTAGCGCTCCCGGAGCTGCGGCAGGAGCGCCCGCGCCGTGAGGACCTCCCCGACCGACACGGCGTGAATCCAGATCGATTCGTCCGCGTCGAGGTTGAAGGAGATGGGCAGGATGCCGAGCCGCTGGGGCAGGCTGGCCACATACTTGCGGTAGCGCACAGCCTGATACAGCAGGAACGGCGACATCACCACAAAAAACAGGACGATGAGGACACTGTAAACCGCGTACATGGATGGGTCGGGTAACTGTACCCGCCTGTTTGACCACCACGCAAGCCGTTCATTAAAATCAACCGTTTCGGGCGGCTGGAGGATTCGAGAGATGGCAATCAAAGTCGGGATCAATGGGTTCGGGCGGATCGGGCGTAACATCATGCGCGCCGCGATGGGCGACGCACACCTGGACTTCGTCGCGGTCAACGACCTGACGAACGCCGAAACGCTCGCGCACCTCCTCAAGTACGACTCCATCCTGGGTAACCTGAAGGCGGACATCACAGCCACGGGCGACCGGATCTCGGTGAACAAGGAGGAATTCCAGGTCCTCTCCATCAAGGACCCCGCTCAGCTGCCGTGGAAGGACCTGGGGGTCGACGTCGTCTTCGAATGCACCGGTCTCTTCACGGATCGCGACAGTGCCGCCAAACACATCGCCGCGGGCGCAAAGAAAGTGATCATCACGGCCCCGGCGAAGAAGCCCGACCTCACGGTCGTTCTGGGAGTCAACGGAGACACCTACGAGCCGGGCACGCACCACATCATTTCGAACGCGTCGTGCACGACCAACTGCCTGGCGCCGGTCGCCAAGGTGCTCCACGAGACGTTCGGCCTGCGCAAGGGGTGGATGACGACCGTGCACTCGTATACGAACGACCAGATGCTGCTCGACCTGCCGCACAAGGACCTGCGGCGCGCACGGGCGGCGGCGCTCTCGATCATTCCGACGACCACCGGTGCGGCCTCGGCGGTCGGAGAGGTGCTGCCGGAGCTGAAGGGACGGCTGGACGGCATCGCGATGCGGGTGCCGACGCCGAACGTCTCGTGCATCGACCTCGCCGCGATCGTCGACAGGAAGACGTCCAAGGAAGAGATCAACGCGGCGTTCAACGCGGCGGCCGACGGTGCGCTGAAGGGCATCCTCGAGTACACCACGGAGCCGCTCGTCTCGATCGACTTCCGCGGCAATCCGCATTCGTCGATCCTCGACTCGCAGTACACCTCCGTCATGGAGGGCGACTTCGTGAAAATCCTCGCGTGGTACGACAACGAGTGGGGCTATTCGAACCGGTGCGTGGACCTGCTGCGGTTTCTCGTGAAGAAGGGCCTGTAGTGCCGCGAAGCGTCAAGGAGATCCCGCTGGACGGACAGCGGGTGTTCATCCGGGTCGACGTCAACGTGCCGATCAAGAACGGCGCGATCACCGACGACACGCGGATCCGCGCGTCGCTGCCGACCATCCAGTACGCCCTCGATCACGGTGCACGCGCGGTGATCCTCGCGTCGCACCTGGGCCGCCCGAAGGGCAAGCCCGACCCCGCCTTCTCGCTGACGCCTGTGGCTGCGCGGCTGAGCGAACTCCTGGGCCGTCCCGTCACGGTCGACGCCGGCTTCAGTCCGCCGGACGGTGGCGTCACCCTGCTCGAGAACCTTCGCTTCCACGCCGAGGAAGAGGAGAACGATCCGGTCTTCGCGGCGAAGCTCGCCGGGCTGGCCGACGTCTATATCAATGACGCCTTCGGGTCAGCGCACCGCGCGCACGCGTCGACCGAAGGGATCGTCAGGCACGTCAAGGAGGCCGGCGTAGGATTGCTGATGGCGGCGGAGCTCGCGTACCTGGGCCGCGTGCTCCAGTCGCCGGACCGGCCGTTCGTCGCGATCCTGGGTGGGGCCAAGGTCTCGGACAAGCTCGAGGTGATCCAGAACCTGCTCCCCCGCGTGGACGCGCTCCTGATCGGCGGGGCGATGGCGTACACGTTCTTCAAGTCCCGGGGGTGGCCCGTCGGCACGTCGCTTGTCGAAGATGACCTGCTGGATGCCGCGAAGGGGATCGAACGGACGGCCAGGGAGCGCGGGTTGCGGCTCGAGTTCCCTCTCGACCACATCGTCGCGCCAAAGCTCGAAGCGGGAGTGGCGACGGAGATCCTCGACGTCGACGATCCGAAGATCGGCGACCGGATGGGCCTCGACATCGGCCCGAAGACCATCGCGCGGTATCGGGAGATCCTGGGGACAGCGAAGACCGTGACATGGAACGGGCCGATGGGTGTGTTCGAGATCGAGGCCTTTGCGCGCGGGACGGTCGACATCGCGAAGGCTGTTGCGGCGGTCCACGGCACCACGGTGATTGGTGGAGGTGATTCTGTTGCGGCTGTCGCCAAGGCTGGCGTGACGGACCGTATCACGCACATCTCGACCGGCGGCGGCGCCTCGCTGGAGTTCCTCGGCGGGCGTAAACTCCCGGGCGTGGAGGCCCTGAACTGATGCGCACCCCCGTCATCGCCGCGAACTGGAAGATGTTCAAGACCGTCCAGGAGACGGTCGTCTTCATCAAGCAGTTCCGCTCCATCGCGAAGAACGTGGCCGATGTCGAGGTCGTCATTGCGCCGCCGTTCACGGCAGTGCATGCGGCGGCGGAGGCGGCGCGCAATTCACCCATCTGCATTGCCGCGCAGGATGTCTACTGGGAAAAGGAAGGGGCGTTCACCGGCGAGCTGAGCGCCGCGATGGTCAAGGAGGCGGGGGCCGATTACGTCATTCTCGGGCACAGCGAGCGCCGACGGCTGTTCCACGAGACCGACGAGACCGTCAACCGCAAGCTCGTCGCCAGCCTCGGGGCGGAGCTCACGCCGATTGTGTGCATCGGCGAAACGCTCGAGGAGCGTGAGAGCGGAGCGACCCTCACCGTGCTGGACCGGCAGGTCACGACGGGGCTCGACGGGTTGACCGGAGACCAGGTCGCATCGCTGGTCATCGCCTATGAGCCGGTGTGGGCGATCGGCACGGGCCGCAATGCCACCGCCCAGCAGGCCGGCGAGGCCCATGCGCACATCCGTGGGCGTCTTCGGCAGTGGTTTGGCGCGGCGGCGGGGGCGCAGGGGCGGATCATCTACGGTGGAAGCGTGAAGCCCGACAATATCCACGAACTAATTGCGCTCCCCGACGTCGATGGCGCGCTGGTCGGAGGGGCAAGCCTCGACGTCGGCGCGTTTTCGGAGATAGTGGCGCGGAGCCGCCAGAGCGGGCTATAATCGGACGTTATGCTCTACTACCTGGCCGCAACCTTGTACGTCGTGTCGTGTCTTCTGCTCCTGCTCTCAGTGCTCTTGCAGCAGGGCAAGGGTGGCGACATGGCGAGCGCGTTCGGTGGCGGCGGGAGCCAAACGGCATTCGGCGCCCGCGCTGGCTCGACCGTGCTGACGCGCGCCAGCAGCATCCTGGGTGCCCTGTTCATGATCGGCGCGATCGTGCTCGGGATCATGGGGCAGCGCGGGCCGTCATCGCTCCTCCGTGGCGTCAACCCGGCGCCCGTCCAGCAGCAGACGCCGCAGCCGAACAAATAGGCTTCAGTCGTAGCGCAGGCCTTCAGGGACAGTTGTAGCGCAGGCCTTCAGGCCTGCCGTCAGGACAGTCGTAGCGCAGGCCTTCAGGCCTGCCCTCCTCGCGAAAGTGGCGGAATTGGCAGACGCACCAGCTTGAGGGGCTGGCGGCCGCAAGGTCGTGGGGGTTCGAGTCCCCCCTTTCGCACCACCTACTAAACTACTGAATCGAAGGGGCTTTGGCTGATGGCTGGCCCTCGGATGGGGGCACGTCGGCTGGTGCGTTCGTTCCGCTCGTGTGCAACGCTTGTGCAACAGCGGGCCGATGTTCCTCAAGCTGCCGCATCGCCGAGTGCAGTCCGCGACGATGGATGTTCAGATAGCGGCTCGTTGTGCTCAGGTTCGCGTGTCCGAGTATCTTGCTTACGAAAACGACTGATACCCCCGCCTCCTCGAACCGAGACCCGGCTTCGTGCCGAAGGTCACCCAGTCGCAGCGCGCCTACCCCAGCGAGAGCACAGGCGTTCTTCCACGCCGTTCGGACTGATTTAGTCTTTCGACCAAGCTCATTACCAAACACGAAAGCGTCACGTGAATGCTCGTGACCGGCTGGGTCGAGCCGCCTCATTTCCAATTCCGCGGCGAGGCGCGAGGAGATTGGCACTCTTCGGGCCGTGCGAGTCTTGGATTTCTCTGCGCGGATGACCAACTCCCTCCTTCGGAGGTCCACGTCACTCCACTGCAGCGACAGGATTTCACCCAGCCGTGCAGCTGTGTCGAGAAGCGCGACCACAATAGAGCGGAGATGCGGATTCGCCGCCTGGAGGAGCTTCGCCTCATCGTCGTCACTCCCGAAACGCCAGTCACGGGGTGTTTCCCGTTCAAGCGATATGTTGCTAATAGAACCGACCTTGAAGGGCGTCTGCTGAACGTAGTGATGCCGTATGCCCCAGTTGAACATCTTGCGCAGCAGTTTCAGATCGTGGTTCACCGTCACGGGTGACAATGTCGCCCTCCGAGCATCCCGAAACGCCTCGATGTCAGTTGCGCTGATGTCGGAGAGTCGCTTGTCACCGAGAACCACCGGAGTCGGCCCCGGCACGATAAAGGCGTTCAGCTTCTTTATCCGATACTCGTTGTCCCTTGGCCTGACCAGCTTCACTCCCCTCTTGGCTTTCCACTCCTCGGCGAACTCACGGAACGTCAGCTCGACGTTCGTAGGTGCCGCGCTCCCACCGACCGCCGTTTGTCGGAACCGACCCTCTCGGATGGCGGTGCGGATTCTGTCTGCCTCCTTATCTGCGTCAGTCTTGTTCGTTATGGGGTGTCCCACCTCGCGGTCCAAACTCAAACGGTAATGCTCCCCTTTCCATTTGAAGTTGAGATGCCACGGGTGAGCGCACTTCGCCCAGTTCTTGTGCGGACACGTACACCGTTTTCGGAGCCCTCGATTGCGATGCTTTGCCATAATCTGCCTCCTACGCTGCGGTTTCGATTGCGGTTGTCGTCTTCAAGAGCCAGTCATCCACCCACTCGGGTCGAAGGCGGAGTTCGCGCCTTCCACCGACAGTCGCAGCTCGCAACCGCTGCGCTCGGACTTCCCTGTAAATCGTCTTCACACCGCACCGGGCACGTTTCGCAGCGTCTTTGACGGTGAGCCACGGGCTCTTCTCATCTGTCGTCTGGGTCGGGCTCGTTGCAGGCGTCGGAGTGACCTGCCGCGGTCGTGGGCCGCGACGACCAACTAACTGGCGGTAGCATGCGAAGATGTCGTTAGGCTGCGGCATCGCTCGACCGTCCCTTCTTCAGAGCCGCACGCTCCATGCAGCCGACTGTCGTTTTCAGCACTCCTCCGTAGACCTGCGCGTTGAGCACCGGGCGCTCGCCGCGCTCGGTAATCCGCCGCGCCAGCGCCATTACGAGCACCGATGCTCCCGACCACTCCTTGATTTCCATTTTTTCCCTTCCGTCACTTAGTGCACCAACACTGAGTCATCACCCTTGTTATCGACGACCTCACGAAACGTGCGGATGAATCCCTCGGCCATCTGCTTGAATCCCTCCGGATCGTCATCCGCAATCACGCCGCACATCGTAGCCGCCAGGAACGTCAGGACTGTGAGCACCACGTTCGGGTCCTCAT
>DATLXP010000207.1:0-3429 GCA_035575695.1 Vicinamibacterales bacterium | reverse complement strand
CCGGTCAGCGGCACCTCGTCCGTCTGGAGCAGCGCGCGTACTCCGTCGGCAGCAGCCGTCGGAAAGTTGATGATCCCCCACCGCTGCCAGCCGTCCGGTGCATAGGCCGAGCGCAGTTCAAACACAGACTCCGGAAGACCGGCAGGCACCCAGCCGGTGTCGATGGCGCCCGCCGCGCGGGCCTCGGACAGCGTGGCGTAGCTCATGGTTTTCGTCGTCAAACCGCCGCAGCCTGCGACGAGGACGACGCCGATCGCGAGCAGGGCGTACGCCTGTTTCACGGCAGTTTCCGCCAGGTCAGCACGTGATTGACCAGCGCGCGCGCCTTGGGCACCTCGGTCGAGAGCACGAGCAGGTCTCCCTCGAACCGCACGCGCCGCACTTGATCACCGCCCACCCACCCTGGATTGAGCGCGCCCTGCACGTGATGCACGACGGAGTCGCCGGCCGCGTTCAGTTCGTACGTGCCGAAGTAGGCGATGTAGCCCGCGTACGCGGACCTGACCTGCTGCGCCCCCCACTCTCCGGGGGCGACTTCGGAGCGGCCGGGGCGCATGACCTGGCCCGCCATGTGCCCGTGCTCGTCATAACTGAGCCGTCCAACGGCGTGACCGTACGGTTTGCCACGGGAACCATCAGGGTTCTCGGTGACGTACGACACAAGCGTCCAGTTTCCAATGAGGCGATGAGACATGAATGGCTGCCTACTTGATCCAATCGGCGTAGAGTTCAGGGCGGCGATGCTGGAGGAACAACCGACGCGCGTGCGAAGAGGCATTGTCGCGTAAATCCAGATCGGCGCTGAGCGTCACGTTCTGCATCGCCGCGGCACGCGCGACCACGCGGCCGTCGGGGGCGCAGATGAACGACTCGCCGGCAAACGTCAGGCAGTCTTCCTCGCCCACACGGTTGTAGAGCGCGACGAAGTAGCCGTTCTGAAACGCCGCCACCTGCATTTCCGCCTCGTACAGGCCATCCGGCCACTCGTCCGCTGCGCCGGCCTGCGGCACGACGACCACATCGGCGCCACCGAGGGCGAGCGCGCGCATGTACTCCGGATAATGCCGGTCGTAGCAGATCGCCACGCCGATGGCGCCCGCCCTCGTGCGGTAGACGGGGGCTCCCGAGTCGCCGGGCGTGTAGTAGCCCTGCTCGTGAAAGCAGGGGTAGTCGGTGATGTGCATCATGCGCGTGCGGCCCAGGAGCGAGCCGTCCGCATCGATGACGGGTGAGGAATCGTAGGCGTGCGCGCCGTCACGCTCGTACAGGTTCAGAACGACCACGACACCAAGCGCCTTCGCTTTTCGCGAGAACAGGTCGGTGGTCGGCCCGGGGATCGTTTCAGCCAGCGCGAGCGGGTCGCCCGACGCGGGCCGCTGCGGATGGAAGCGCTCGAAGGCCAGCTCCGCAAACGCGATGACCTCAGCACCATCACGCGCCGCCTGCTCCATGGCCGAGAGGCCGCGCGTCACGTTCGAAGGTTTGTCCGGGGAGGCTGTCTGCTGAACCAGCGCGATCCGCATCTCCCTAAAATATCAGCTTCCGGCGGACTGCGGGGTGCTGAGTGCTGTCACACCCTCTCCCACCGCCGCGCAAGGGTCCTTGCCGTCGACAGGAACACGATCGTCAGCGTCGTGAGCACGAGCACCTGGGGCCACAGTTGCCACGTGGGCAGCTCGCGCCAGAACACCTTGAGATAGCCATCGAGGGCCCATCCGTTGAATGTCAGCAGACCGAATTTCTGCATGGTCTCGCTCATCAGAAACCGGGGAAACATACTGCCGCCTAGCGCAGACATCGAGAGGATGAGGATGGTCGAAAACCCCGACAGTTGCGCACGGCTCTTCGCGACCGTTGCGAGGACGAGGCCCAGCGCGGCCGCGGCCGATGCCGTCACCACCGTCATGACGACAAAACCTCCCGCGTGCGAGAAGAGCGGCAGCCCGAACACCAGCGCTCCCCACAGAAACATGACGGTCAGCTGCGCGCATCCCATGATCGCCAGGAACAGCCATTTGCCGACGAGAATGCGCGTCATGCCGACCCGCGTCGACAGGAGCCGTTCGAACGTGCCCGCTTCCACCTCGTCGAGCAGCGCGCCACCGGCGCCCGCCACGGCCGAGAAGAGGAGGAACATGACGCCGATCCCCGCAGCGTAAAACGAGATCAGGGAGCCGCGGCGCGTGTTACTGCCCATCACGTCCACCGTGTTCACGCCGACGCCCATGCCCGCGGCCGTACCGCTCGCCGTGCCGCCGGCGGTCCCGCTCGCCGTGCCGCCGGCGGTCCCGCTCGCCTGCTGCTTCAGTTGCGGCAACCATTGATCGACCGCGGTCCGTTGCTGCGGCGTGAGGGCGCCAGCCTGCTTTTCGAACTGCGTGAAGCCGCCCTGCATCAGCAGGTCCGGTGCGGCCGACATGGTCACCTTCTGAAGCAGACCCAGCACCATCTGCGGCGCGATCTTGTCCGACACATCGGCCAGCAACTGGATCTGCGGCCCGCCGCCGCCGCCGCCAAACCCATTGGCCGCGACGTGGGCGCCGAGTCCGGCAGGGATCACCACGGCCACCGGTGCGTCGCCGCTGCGCACGATCGCTTCGGCTCCCGCGCGATCGAGCATGGCGGAACCCTCGTCGCCGGCGACGGTCCGCACGCGAAGCCCCGCCTCCTTGCCGAGCCCTTCGACCAGGCGTTGACTGAAGTCCGACCCGTCCTCGTCCACCACCGCGACGCGAATGCGGTTGGTGCCGGACGCCTGGCCGCCGAAGACAGACGCGAAAATCGAGAAGAACACGATCGGCAGAAGAAACGTCAGCGCCTGTGCGACGCGGTCGCGGCGCAGGTTCAGCCAGCCCAGTTTCAGCATTGTGGCAATCATTCGCGGAGCTCCCTGCCTGTCAGATGAATGAACACCGCCTGCAGGCTCGGCCCGCGGACCTCGACGTCGTCCACGAGGCGCCCTGTCTGACGCACCCGCTCGAGGAGCGGGGGAAGTTCCACCGCGACGTCGCGCATGCGCGCACGCAGCACACGCGGATCTCCGGGGTCGCGCTCGGCGCCGCTTGAGGAAAGCCACTCGTCGGCGGCGTCCACCGGGCCGTCGAGCCGCAAGGTCACGAGGCGATGACGCCCCACCGTCTGCTCCACGAGCTCCGGCAGCGTGCCGGCGGCAATCACACGGCCGTGATCGATGATCACCGTGCGCGAGCACCGCGCCTCCGCTTCTTCCAGGTGGTGCGTCGTCAGCAGCAGCGACACGCCCGACCGGGTCATGTCGGTGAGCATGTCGTAAATGCCGTCACGGCTCTGCGGATCCACTCCGACGGTGGGTTCGTCGAGCAGCACGACGCGCGGCTTGTGCACGACACCGCACGCGATGTTCAGCCGCCGCCGCATGCCGCCGGAGAATTGCTTGACCGATTCATGCTG
>DATLXP010000206.1:0-2194 GCA_035575695.1 Vicinamibacterales bacterium | reverse complement strand
ATGCCCGCCGCGGCGGGAAGGATGATAGCGTCAGGATCATGAGCGCCATCACGACCCACGTACTCGACACGAGCAGAGGACGTCCGGCCGCCGGTGTGCCGGTGCTGCTGGAGGTTCAGGAGGGAGCGTCCGACTGGCGCGCGCTCGGCCGCGGCACGACCGACGACGATGGACGGCTGCGGACGCTGCTGCCAGACGCCGAGGCGTTGCAGGTGGGCGTCTACCGCCTCGCCTTCAACACGGCCCAGTACTTCGCCAGCCACGGCGTGGACGCGTTCTACCCGCGCGTCATCATCGAGTTTGAAACCGCTCCCGGCGAAACGCACTACCACGTGCCGCTGTTGCTCGGGCCATTTGGTTACACCACGTATCGCGGGACCTAGTAGCGGATGACAGGATTGACCGCCGAGGACGCCGAGCGCGCAGAGATCGAGTTGCAGGAAAAATGAAAAGTGCTCTGCGCCCTCCGCGATCTCTGCGGTGAAGGATCAGGACAGAGTCTTTTGATCTGGGGTGTTTTTGATGGGCACAACGAAGACGGGATCACTGACGACACGCGATCTCGCACCGATCCTTCAAGGCCTCGGCCGCACCAACGAGGCCGTCGTCAGGGCCTTTCCCGGCGAGACCGGCGACCGGCAGCCGGTCCACACGGTCTATGGCGGCGCCCACCTGTTCAAGTCCGATACCGCACCGCGGCTCGGCGCCCTCGCGGTGGCAGCCCTGGAACAGTACGCGCCAGACGCCGACACGCTGGCGCGCGCGCTGGAGTTCGATGCCGGAGTGAATGCCGCAACCGTGCGTGCACGCGTCCTCGAGAAGCTGCAGCGCGAACCGGTCGAGGACTTTCGGATCGACTTCGAGGACGGCTACGGAAACCGTCCGGACAGCGAAGAAGACGGTCACGCACGCAGCGCCGCTGAAGAAGTGGCTGCCGGCCAGGCGAGTGGCACGCTGCCGCCATTCATCGGCATCCGCATCAAGCCAATGTCGAACGAGCTGCACGCGCGCAGCCTCAGAACGCTCGACATCTTTGTCACGACCCTCGCACGCGCAACGAAGGGCCGGCTACCGGCGAACTTCGTCGTCACGGTTCCCAAACTGATGGCGCCTGGTCAGGTCACCGCGGTCGCGGCTGCCTGCACAGCTCTTGAAAAGCGGCTGAAACTGAAAGCGGGCACGCTGAAGCTCGAGTTGATGATCGAAACGCCCCAGTCGATTCTGGCGCCAGACGGCACCTCCGCCCTCCGCGGCCTCATCGCTGCGGGTGGCGGCCGGATCACCGGCGCGCACTTCGGCACCTACGACTACACCGCGCTCTGCGGGATCACCGCGTCGTGGCAGCACATGCGTCACCAGGTGTGTGACTTCGCCAAGCACATGATGCAGGTCGGGCTCGCCCAGAGCGGCGTTCGACTCTCCGACGGTGCGACCAACATCATGCCGGTCGCGCCTCATCGCGCCTCGCCTGGACAATCGCTGACTCCCGCACAGCAGCGACAAAACGTCGCAGCCGTTCATCGCGCATGGAAGATCCATTTCGACGACGCGAGGCATTCGCTCGTGAATGGCTACTACCAGGGCTGGGACCTGCATCCCGCGCAGTTGCCGACCCGCTATGCCGCCGTCTATGCCTTCTTTCTCTCGGCCTTGCCCGCCGCGACGGCGCGCCTGCGGAATTTCGTCGAGAAGGCCGCTCAGGCAACGCTCGTCGGAGACGTGTTCGACGATGCCGCGACGGGGCAGGGGCTGCTGAACTTCTTCATCCGCGGTTTGAGCTCCGGTGCCATCACGCTCGAAGAGGCACAGGCGACCGGTCTGACGGTCGCGGATCTCCAGGGACGATCGTTCCTGAAGATCCTGGAATCCCGGAAACACCGCTCTGCGTGATCGCGAGAGCATCATGAAACGACGCCTTGCTGTCTGCCTGTCGATCTTCCTGTGCCTGTCCGCTGTCCGCGCTGATGCCCAGACGCCCGCGCTGACGATCGTCAACGCGGTCCCCAAGGGGGAGGTCGCGACCCGTGCCGAGGCAAACGTGGTCATCGTGTTTTCAGAGCCGATGGTGGCCCTGGGAAGGATCCCGGCAAAGGTGACGGTGCCATTCGTGAAGATCGCGCCGTCGGTGCAAGGGGCGTTCAGCTGGTCCGGTACGACGACCCTGATCTTTATTCCTGATTCGAAAAAACCGCTT
>DATLXP010000205.1:0-13442 GCA_035575695.1 Vicinamibacterales bacterium | reverse complement strand
AGCACGAAGGCGGATCCGCCCAGAACGCCTTGTAGTAGGCGCCGCGGTAGTAGTAACAGGTGAAACGGAAACCCCCGGGAGCCCAGAGGATCAGGAGGGCCGCCGAAAACGGCAGCGACCCCGGCCACCATCCCGGCTTGGGTCCCAGCCACGAATGCGGTCCCTCACCGAAGAGCAGGGGCGAATAGAACGGCGAGAGGTACGGCCCGAACTCGTAATGCTCACCCTGGAAGGCCGCCCACGTCGAGTACACGACGAACGCTCCGAGCCCCAGGAATGTGAGAACCGGCTGCACCCACCACGCATCGCGACGAGCAGTCTGTCCGAACTTGCGCTCCACCAGCGGCCACGCGGCCTGTGCCATCGAGTCTCTCCCTGGACGGTGACGTTGCCGCCGAAAGATATCACTGAACGCGCCACGAACGGCGGCCGACGTGCGCAGGCTGCGGTAGTCTGGATGAGATGCCAGGGACATTTCACGCCGTCAATCCAGCCACCGGCCAGCCGCTGCCGCCGGAATTCCGCGATGCCACGACCGGTGACGTGGATGCGGCGCTGAGCGCAGCCGCCGCCGCGTGTGCTCCCTACCGGGCACTGGCGCCAGCGCGGATCGCCGGTTTTCTCGACAAGATTGCGACCGAGCTCGAGGCTCTCGGCGATGCGCTCGTCGAGCGAGCACACGCGGAAACAGGACTGCCGCTGGCGCGTCTGCAGAACGAGCGCGAACGTACGATCAACGGCGTCCGGATCTTCGCCGACCTCATCCGCGAAGGCTCCTGGATCAGCGCGCGCATCGATCGCGGCAATCCCGGCAGAGCTCCCACGCCAAAACCGGACCTGCGAACCATGCTCGTGCCGATCGGGCCGGTGGTGGTCTTTGGCGCCAGCAACTTCCCGCTGGCCATCTCCGTTGCCGGCGACGACACGATCGGGGCCCTTGCCGCCGGCTGCCCCGTCGTCGTCAAGGCTCACCCTGCGCATCCCGGGACGAGCGATCTCGTGGCCGGTGCGATAGAGAAGGCGGTGATCGCTCTCGAAATGCCGACCGGCGTGTTTTCACTTGTGCATGGGGCGGGTCACGAGGTCGGACTCGCGCTCGTAAAGCACACTGAGACCAGGGCCGTCGCCTTCACCGGTTCCCTTGCCGGCGGTCGCGCACTGTTCGACGCCGCCTCGGCGCGGCTGGAGCCCATCCCCGTGTACGCGGAAATGGGCAGCATCAATCCCGTCATCCTGCTGCCGGGGGCCCTCGCCGCACGCGCCAGCGAGATCGGCACCGCCTACATCAAGTCTGTGACGATGGGCGTCGGGCAGTTCTGCACGAACCCGGGCTTGGT
Organism: Vicinamibacterales bacterium; assembly: GCA_035575695.1. Lineage (GTDB taxonomy): Bacteria > Acidobacteriota > Vicinamibacteria > Vicinamibacterales > 2-12-FULL-66-21 > JACDCA01. The sequence continues at coordinate 12,105 of DATLXP010000205.1, read as the reverse complement.
GCTTGGCATGGCCGACGTCGATCTCGATCGTTTCATAGAGTCCGCGAGCCTCGCCGCCGGGAAGGCCTCGCCGGCGACGATGCTTCATGCAGGGATCCGGGATGCCTTCCTGAAAGGTGTGGCGAGGATCGAGCAGACGCCGGGGGTCACGCTCGAGGGCAAGTCACGCGCTGAGGTGCATACGGCGCGGACAGAGGCGCCGTGCGTGATCTTCTCGACGACCGCGGCGGTGCTCGCCTCGGAGCCGCACCTCAGCGAGGAGGTATTCGGGCCGACATCGGCCGTGGTGAAATGCCGGGACCGGGCGGAACTGGAACGCACGATTCGACAACTGACAGGGCACTTGACCGCCAGCGTTCACGGGACCCCCGCCGACCTCGTTGAGTACCGCGACCTGATTGCGCTGCTCGAAACCAAGGTGGGGCGGATCATCTTCAACGGCTTCGGCACGGGTCTCGAAGTCTGCGCGGCGCTGCATCATGGAGGCCCCTACCCGGCCACCACCGATGCGCATTTCACGTCGATCGGGCAGGGGGGCATCTTCCGCTTTGCCCGTCCGCTTTGCTACCAGAACTTTCCGCAGGAGGCGCTGCCCGAGGCGTTGCGCGACCGCAACGCAATGAATATCTGGCGGGTCGTGGACGGCGCCCTGACGCGCGACGACGTGACTCCGCTGGGAGCTTAGGATAGACACGTGCTGTTGCTGTGGCTTCTGCTGTTCGCGCAGTCCGCGCAGAGCCCGTCCCCCATGTCGGACTCCACGCGTCCGCATCCACGGATCGCGCGCTACGAGGTCCCGGGGCAGCGCATCCAGCTCACCATCGGCACCCTGTACGTCTCGCCGGATTTCAGACCCGAAAAGCGTCACCCGCTCGTCGTGCATTTTCACGGGGCGCCGTGGCTGCTCGAGCATCACGTGAGGCGGCATGCGCCGCAGGCAGGGCTGATTACTGTGCAGCTTGGCGCCGGGTCGCGCGGGTACGCCGATGCCTTTGCCGAACCGGACCGGCTCGCACGGCTTGTCGAGGAGGCATCCGCGCGTGCGGGTGAACTGGTCAAGCGGCCCGTCACGTGGGACTCGATCGCCCTGACGTCCTTCAGCGCCGGGTATGGCGCGGTGCGGTCCATCCTCCAGCACCCCGCCCAGTACGATCGCATCGACGCGGTGGCGCTCGCCGACTCCCTGCACGCGTCGTACACGGGAGACGCCACGCGGTCGCGCGGCACGGACCTGCCGGTCGACATCCTCCTCCTCCATCCGTTCATGCGTTTTGCCGTCGATGCGGCGGCGGGGCGCAAGCGGATGCTGATCACGCACTCGGAGGTGTTCCCCGGCACGTACCCCAGCACGACGGAAACCGCCGACGTGCTGCTCCGGCACGTGAACGTACGCCGCAGGGCCGTGCTGCGCCAGGGACCTGTCGGGATGCAGCAATTGAGCGAAGCGATGCAGGGACAGTTGCGCGTGTCGGGGTTTGCGGGCAACTCGGCCCCCGATCACATGGACCACCTGTACGCGATCGGCGAAACTCTCCTGGCGCCGATGATGCGCGGGCGTCGCCGGTGACGAGGCGCCGACTATTTGATGCGCGCGCCGTGTTTGACCACGATGTCCACGCGTTGCAGCAGCGCAATGTGCCGCAGCACGTCTCCGCGGACGGCGATGATGTCAGCGTACTTCCCCGGCGTAATCGTGCCGACATCCTTGTCCACCTTCATGGCCACCGACGGCCAGTAGGTGGCGCCGCGGATCGCCTGCATCGGTGACACGCCCAGGATGTTCACCCAGGCGTCCAGCTCGCGCCACGTGGAGCTGCTATGAAACTTCATGGGGATGCCGCTGTCGGTCCCGACGAGCAGGACCACGCCGGCGTCTGACAACTGCTTGAACTTCCGCGCCAGCGTGGGGCGCCGTATGGCGGTCAGCTGAAAATACGGCAGCCGGTCCGGATGCGCGATGGACCGCCGGATGTCGGCAATGATGTCGGGGGGAAGGCCGACCTGCCAGGCCGGGTCGTCGAGCTGCTCCGGATTGTCGCGGAGAGCTTCGTAATTGAAGAGCCCCTCGATCGTCGGCGTCCAGTAGAGAGGGCCGCGGCTCATGTTTGCCGTCCGCTCCCGGATCATGGTCATGATGTCTTCCGGATACTCGGGCGCGCTCGACAGGCCCGTGTGCTCGAAGTTGTCGACCCCCGCGGCAATGCCGCGCCGGATTTCCTCGGGGCGATGCGAATGCCCCACGACCATCAGGCCGCGCGTGTGGGCTTCGTCCACGACCGCGCGGACCTCGTCCATCGACATCTGGTCCTGGTCGATCAGCTTGATGCAGTTCACGCCGGCGTCGGCCAGCGTCTTCACCTTGGCGCGCGCGTCGGCCTCGCCATTCACGCCCCACCGGAACAACTCCGTACCGGGGTAGGGCGTCTTCTGGATGAAGGGGCCGGACACGTAGAGCGTCGGCCCGGGAATCTTTCCGCTCTTGATGCGGTCGCGGACGTTGATGCTGGCTTCGAGCGGGGCCCCCAGGTCGCGCGCGCTCGTTACGCCGGCGAGCAGCAACTGCTTCGCCGACGCCGGCATGATCACGGACTCAAACTTCGACGGGTACGTCTTGTCCCAGTGCGCGTAGTCGGCGTGTCCGTTGATCATGAGATGGACGTGCATGTCCCAGAGACCCGGGAGCACGCTCATGCCCTCGGTGGAGATCACGTCGGCGCCGGAGGGGACCGCGAGGGAACCCACCTGCCCGACGGCCGTGATCCGCTCACCTTCGATGAGGACGACGCTGTTCCGGAGGGGAGGGCCGCCGAAGCCGTCTATCAGCGTGCCGCCGACCAGCGCGGTCGATCGCGCTGCGGGACGCTGCGCGGGCACGACGGCCGACAGCGCCACGACGGCAATCGTCGCGCACAGACCAGAGAAACGAAGAACACCAGACACTATGTCTTCTGCTCTTTCATGCGTCGCGCCATCTCGTCGGGCGACACGTCCTCGACGTGGGTCGAGATCCACCACGTCACGCCACACGGGTCCTTGACGCCGCCGCTGCGGTCACCGTAGAAGTGGGTCGTCAACTCCTGCACGGACGTGCCGCCGGCCGCGAGGGCGCGATGATAGGTGGCGTCGGCGTCCGGCACGTACACGAGAATCGCCCCGAGCATCTCGCCCCATTTGTCACCGGCCTGGCCCATCATCACGTGGGCGTCGCCGATGAGCACGTCGGCGTGCATCACGGTGCCGTCCGCCATCTGGTGTTCTTCATGCACACGCGCGTCGAGGGCCGTCTTGACGAACGTCAGTAATTTATCCGCATCTTTCACGATCAGATACGGGGTGACGGCGCCATAGCCCTCGGGGATCGCTTTCACAGCCATCAGCAACTCCTCCTCGCCAAACATTGTGGCGCAAAATCCAGGAAACCAGCCACGTGCTCAGGCCCGGGCCACGCCGGCTCAGTGTACAATGTACAGCCATGAAGGACCTTAAAGTAGCCGAGGCACGGGCCATGTTCGGTGAGATCCTCGATCGGGCCGAGCAGGGGACGCCGGTCGTCATCGAGAGGCGGGGCGTCCGGTTCCGGCTGATCGCCGAGAAGGACCGGCCGTCCGCGGCGTCGAAGACAGCGCTCTTCGACTTCGTGGACCCTGCCGTAATGGCCGGCCAGTGGACGTGGAAGGCGGGCGCGAAAGGTCTGGGGTTCACGCCCCGCAAGCGGCGGTGATCCTCCTCGACACGCATGCCGTCGTGTGGTTGGCGCACGGGCATCGGCGAGCCCGTCCTCTCGCGAAGTTTCCGCGACTCTATCTCTCCCCTGTCAGCGTGCTGGAGATTCAGTTCCTGATAGAAGCCGGTCGCCTCCGGTTGAGCAACGGCCGGTCCCCCGGTGCGCTGGCGGCTGACGGCCTCTGGAAGCTCGACGAACCCCCGGCGGAGAAATGGTTCTCGGCCGCATGCGACTTCAGCTGGACACGCGATCCGTTCGACCGGCTCCTCGCCGCTCACGCCCGAGTGCGCGGCTGGAAGCTGGCCACGGCCGACGACCTGCTCCTCGAGCGCCTGGCGCCATCCGAGGTCGTGGCGCTCTAGCGGTCTGACCGCTACGCCCAGTAGACCGTCCCCGCCGGCTCGCGGACGACGACCTCCCGCAGAAACGCGATCGCCTTCTTCAACCCTTCAGCCCCCGACATCGCGCTGTCCTCGTGCTCGATGCTCAGCACGTGGTCGTACCCGACGTAGCGCAGGGTGCTGACGATGTCCTTCCAGACCAGCGCGTCGTTGCCGTACCCGACCGTGCGGAAGATCCAGGAGCGCTCGAGCTCGCGCGTGTACTTCTTCGTGTCCAGCACGCCGTTGCGCATGACGTTCGCCCGATCGACGCGGCAGTCCTTCGCGTGCACGTGATAGATCGCATCCCCCAGTGTGCGGATCGCCGTGACGACGTCGATGCCCTGCCAGAACATGTGGCTCGGGTCGAAGTTGCAGCCGATCACGCTCGGTGAGATCGCGCGCAGCCGCATCATCGTCTCGGGGTTGTAGACGACGAAGTTGGGATGCATCTCGATGGCGACCCGGACACCTGCGGACCGGCAGGTGCGCGCCGCCTGCTGCCAGTACGGCTTCACGCGCTCCTTCCACTGCCAGTCGAGCATCGCGGAGAATTCCGGTGGCCAGGGGGACACGATCCAGTTCGGTTGAGTGGCTTTCGGATCGCCGCCCGGGCACCCGCTGAAGGTGATGACGGTCTGGACGTCGAGTCTCCGCGCCAGTTCGACGGTCTGCAGAAATATCTCGTGATGGGCGCGTGCGATGCGCTTCTGCGGATGGAGAGGATTGCCGTGGCAGCTCAAGGCGCTGATCGTCAGCCCGCGGGCATCGACGGCCTGACGAAACGCCATCATCCTGCGCTCGCTTTTGAGCAGCGCCGAGGGATCGCAGTGCGCGTTCCCCGGATACGCACCTGTCCCGATCTCGACCGCCTCGACGCCGAGCTCGACGAGATAATCCAGTGTCTCCTCGAACGGCTTGTCGCCGAACAGGACTGCGAATACGCCTATTTTCATGGTGAGTGCCTGAGGCTAGACCGCGACCCAACGCTTCGTCTGCGCCGCCTTCTCGATCGCTCCCAGGACCCGCTGGTTGCGGACGCCGTCGATGAAGTTCGGCTCCGGGAGCGTGCCGGTCGCGATCCCCTCCATCAGGTCGAACACGGTGTGCGTGAACGTGTGTTCCCACCCGATGATGTGGCCGGGAGGCCACCACGCCTTGACATAGGGATGACTCTGGTCCGTCACGAGGATGCGCCGGAATCCGCGCACCGCCTGCCGGTCCGATTCGAAGTAGACCTCGAGCTCGTTCATCCGTTCCAGATCGAACGCGAGACTTCCGCGGCTGCCATTGATCTCGAATCGATTGTGATTCTTACGGCCTGGCGCCACGCGCGTGGCTTCGATCGTCCCCATCGCGCCGTTCCTGAATCGCACCAGCGCGGTCGCGGCATCGTCGACCGTGACGCGCCCTGTCTTCTTCGGGTTGTCGGGCAGCGGCCGGCGCTTGACGAATGTTTCGAGATGACCGGCCACCTCGGTGATCTCTCCGACCAGAAACCGCGCCAGGTCGATCGAGTGGGAGGCCAGGTCGCCGAGGGCGCCCGAGCCGGCCCTGGCCTTGTCGAGCCGCCAGGTGCGGGGGCGGGCCGGGTCCGTCAGCCACTCCTGAAGATAGGTCCCACGGAAATGACGGATGTCGCCGAGCTCGCCGCGTGCGATCAGCTGCCGTGCCAGCATCACCGCAGGGGCGCGGCGATAGTTGTGGCACAACATGTGGAGGACCCCGGCCTTTGTCGCCGCCGCCAGCATCCGTTCCGCCTCCGGGACGCTGTTGGCGAGCGGCTTTTCGCAGAAGACGACCTTCCCCGCGCGTGCCGCGGCGATGGCAATCTCGGCGTGCGACTCACCCGGCGTCACGATGTCGACGAGGTCGATGTCCGGGCGGTTGACTACGGCTTCCCAGTCGGTGCACGCCTCGTCCCACCCCAGCGCGCGCGCGGCGCGTTCGACATCCGGACCGCTGCGTCCGCAGATGACCTTCATCCGCGGCCGCACACGCGGTCCGAAGAACGGCCCGACCTGCCGATACGCGTTCGAGTGGGCCCGGCCCATGAACGAGTAGCCGATCAGCGCGACGTTGATCTCGGTCACGCGCGCGTCACTTCTTGACGGCTGGCTTCCTGGCGGCCGCCTTCTTGTCGAACGACCGCGCCAGCTTTGCCAGCTCCAGAATTTCCGCCTTCGTGAATCGGTCCTTCGCCGGCAGCATCGCGGTCCCGGGCACCCCTTCGCTGATCGTTTTCACGATCGCGGGGATCGTCGACCCATGCTTCCACGTACCGATCGTGAGGTCGCTGCCTGGCAGCATCCCCTTGCCCGCCGGGCCGTGACACACCTGGCACGTCATGCGGTAATTCTCCAGTGCCTTCGCTGCCGCTGCGGACTTCGCCCTGGGGGGCGGCTTCTGGGGATCGCCGGCGACGGCGGAGAGCGGCGCGCCGGACATGCCGACGCCGGCGAGCAGGATCAACACGAGCAGGGCTGTGTTCATATGCACTTTCGAGCTATTTCCGGCCGACCTTGGTAATCGGTGTCACGATCAGCTTCCGGAAGTAGACCTTGCCGTGGTCTCCCTGGATCATGATCGGGCCCGCAGCCGTCTCATCGGCATCGAGCGCGCCTCCCGTGATGGCCTGGATGGTCTCGTTATCGTGCACCTTCTGCCCGTTGAGCATGACGCTCAGGCGGTTGCCAACGACGGTCGCCTGCATGACCTGCCATTCTCCCGGGGCCTTGCTCGCATTCACCGTCGGCGCGGTCCAGCCATAGAGCGACATGTGCCCGCGATACTGGGGCGGCTGGCCGTGGTCGTCGAGCACCTGCAGTTCGTGGCGTCCGCGCAGATAGATGCCGCTGTTGCTGTCCTTCTCGAGCTTGTATTCCGCGTCGATCCGGAAGTCCTTGAACGTGTCGCGCGAGATCAGGTTGTTGGCCTTCGCCTCGTTGCTCATCATGCCGTCGGCGACAGTCCACCCCGAGGGCCTCGTCTTGTGCTGCAGGTCCCAGTTGTCCAGCGAGCGTCCGTTGAACAGGTGAACGGGCTTTCCGAACTTGTGTTTCGCGTTGGCGTTGGCCGCGGGCCACGTGGGCGATCGGCGGCCCGTAAAACTGATGGTCCGCGTGCCCTGAACCGAACTGCCGACGAGCTGTCCGTCCTGCAAACGTCCGCGAAACTCGGGCCCGGCAACATTGTCGCGGCCCGCGAGGTGGAAGATCAGCTCGCCGTTTTCAACCTTGACGTCCTGCAACGCGAGCGGGTGGCCGCCCCTGTTCAGGAACATCCCTTTGAGGGCGCCCCCCTCTTCCTTGACCTCGAGCCAATACACGTAGTCAGCCTGCTCGCCCGTGCCCGTCAGGTTCCATCGACCCACGAAGGGGCTCTGCCCGGCGACGCCGACGACCGCCCCTGCCAGCAGGCAGGCGGCGACCGCAAATCTCATCATGCGCATTCAATCCCCCAGTCGTGACGGGTGCGTCACCGCCGTATTATACGGACGCGCCCTGCCAAGTGCTAAGCCCGGTGATTCTGCTATCCTAGCCGTTCTTCCCGGCTGGACTATGGGGTGCACCGTGTCCGATCTGAATCCACCGACCTCAAGCGGCATCTCCCGCCGAACGGCGCTGCGGGCGCTCGGCGCGGGTGCCGGCGCGGCAGCCCTGCTGCCATGGCTCTCGGATGAAGGGCTGCTGGCGTTCAGCGAACTTCAGCGTCGCCCGGCCCCACCCAAACCGAAGGTCATTCCGCTTGCGCAATTCGGGACGCTCGAGGCGCTCGTCGAGGCCATCCTGCCGGCAGACGAACGGTCGCCAGGTGCACGAGACGCGCGCGTCGCCTATTACATCGACCTTCTGCTGAGTGAATCCGACGAACCGCGCCGGGCGCAGTGGCTGACTGGGCTCACCGCCCTCGATGCCGAGGCGACCTCGCGGTTCGGCGTTCCGTTTGGCAAGCTCGACGCCGCGTCGACAGACACATTGATGACCGCCATCAGCCGGAATGAGTCGGCTCCGGTGACGCCGCTCGAAACCTTCTTCAACATCACGAAGCAGGCGACGATCCACGGCTACTACACGTCGGAGATCGGCATCCACAAGGAGCTGCGCTACAAGGGGAACCAGATGCTGGTGGACTTTGTCGGCTGCCAGACGGTTGACGGCAAGGACTGCCCGCACTGCGGCCAGAAGGCGGAGATCTAGATGCAGAACGACAAGACCATCAGCATCGGCCTCGGCGACATCACCCGCGAATCACGCCGCCTCGCGATGACGATTACTCCGAAAACGGGGAAATGGGACGTCATCGTCGTCGGTAGCGGCGCCGCCGGCGGCATGGCCGCGTTTCAGCTCGCGATGGCGGGGATCAAGGTCCTCGTGCTCGAGGCCGGCCGGATGATCGACACGCAGAAGGAATACCGCACGATGGAGTGGCCGTATGCGTCCATGCGGCGCCACCGGATGCCCACCGACGAGCGGTCCATCGGGGTGGCGGAGTACAACTTCGTGGACCGCCCCTACGGTAACCATCCCGGGTTCGAGAAGTACCGCAAGCTGAATTCCTATGCGGGCAATACGTTCACGCGCAACTGGGTCGTCAACGAGAAGGAGAACCCGACGACCGGCACACCCTACGCCGGAGTCCGCGCGCGCATCCTGGGCGGTCGCACGAATTTCTGGGGCCGCGGGGCGCTGCGGTACGGCCCGCTCGAGTTCAAGGCGGCCAGCCACGACGGTTTCGACGTCGACTGGCCGATTTCGTACGACGACGTCAAGCCGTATTACGACAAGGTCGACATCCTGCTCGGGTGCTCGGGCACGAAGGAGAACCTGACGCAGGTGCCGGACGGCATCTTCCAGCGTCCTTCAAAGCTGAATTGCGTCGAGGTGGAATTCAAACGCGCCATCGCCAAAATGGGGCGCCACTACATCCCCGGCCGCGCCGGCGTGACCACCGAGGGCGTGCTGAACAACAAGTACCGGACCCGGTGCATGGGCCGCGGGCGGTGCGGCCGCGGCTGCGACCTCCACTCGTCCTTTCACTCCCCCACGGCGCTCATCTATCCCGCGAGGGACTCCGGGAACCTCACCGTCCGGCCCTACTCGATCGTCAAGGAGGTTCTCCTCGACGAGGGCACTAACCGCGCCTCGGGTGTACGCGTGATCGACGCCAACACACGCGAGGTCATGGACTTCAAGGCGCGCGTCGTCGTGCTCGGAGCGGGCGCCCTCGAGACCACGCGCATTCTCTTCAATTCGAAATCCCCCCGGTATCCCAACGGCATGGGGAACTCGTCGGGGATCATGGGCAGCTATCTGAGCGAGCACATGATGGGGATCCGCGGCAGCGGCTTCATGCCGACGCGCATCGGCAAGGAGCCGACGCTCGACGACGGCCGGCCGGTGCCACCGTATATCCCGCGCTTCCGGAACGTCACCGATCGGCAGAAGGACTTCATCCGGGGATACCACTTTCAGGGCGGCGGCGGTTCCGGCGAGTACCCGGGCATGGCGAATCAGATGCCCGGCTACGGAAAGGCGCTCAAGTCCAGCATCAGAAAGTACTACCCCTCGATGATCAGCCTTGGCGGCTTCGGTGAGGTGCTGCCCCGGAAGGAGAACCGGATCATGCTCGATCCCCAGGTCACCGACGCCTGGGGCATCCCCGTCCTGAAGTTCGACTTCAAGTTCGGCGACAACGAGATGAAGATGGCCAAGGACATGGCCGCCACGGTCGAGGAGATGCTCACCGCCGCGGGTGCCGAGAGTATCAAGGTCGTGAACGACCCGCTCCCGCCCGGGTGGTCCATTCACGAGATCGGCACGGCGAGGATGGGTGATGACCCGAAGGCCTCGGTCACCGACAAGTACTGCCGGCTTCACGACGTGAAGAACGTCTACCTGGCCGACGCCAGCCCGTTCGTGTCCGGCGGGACGCAGAACACCACGTGGTCGATCCTCGCCATGTGCTGGCGCACGATGGACTACCTCAAGGAGCAGATGAAGGCCGGCGACGCCTGAGGCAGCCCTTCAGGGCTGCCGGTACGGCTTCTCTCCCGCGAGGAACCTGTCTACGCGTTCTGAAAGGTCCTTCAAATACGCGACGTCCCCCCCTGATACCTCTGTCGTCACGTATCCCGAATAGTTGATGTCGGCCAGCGCGCGGCGGACCTGCGGCCAGTCGATGTCCCCTTCGCCCAGGTTCTTCCAGGCAAACAACCCCTTGCCTCGTTCGAGGTGGAAGTCCTTCAGGTGGATCTTCACGATGCGCCGGCCGAGCGTACGGATCCAGTCCTGCGGGTATCCGTAGAAGACGACGTTCCCGACATCGAAGTAGGCCCGCAACCACGGGGACTCGAATTCGTCGATGTACCGGGCAAACTCGAGGGGGCTGAGCAGGAACTTGTTCCAGACCTCCTCGACCGCGATGATCACCTTCAACTCCCGGGCGAGCGGCAGCAGGCGTTCGCGGATCACGCGCTGGGAGCGTGTCCAAGCGTCGCTGTACGACGTGGCGGGGTCCACGACGGCGGGGACGAGCAGCACGGTGTCCGCACCCCACAGCGCCGCGTTACGCAGTGACGTCTCCATCCCGCGGACACTGCGCGTCACGACGTCCGGGTCGCTGCTCGACAGCGGCAGCCGCCAGTGATCCGAGTTCATCACCGAATGCACCTTGAGGCCCGTGTCGAGTGACGCCTGGCGGATCTCAGCAGCCTCCGCCTCCGCACTGATCGTCTGCATCTCGATCGCCTCGAAACCCGCCTCGCGCGCGAGCGTGAAGCGCTCCGCGTAGGAGCGCTCCTTCGGGAGCATCGAGATCAGGATCGACTTCCGGATCCCGGCGGGACGCTGAGAGCTAGCCGCCTGTTGGCTGGCGTGGGCCGGACGGGTCTGCCCGGCCATGACGACCGTGCCTGCCAGCAACTTGAGAAACATGCGACGGTCGTTCATGAGGCCTCCGGGGTTGAAAAACGTGCGATGTGCGATGTGCTACGTGGTGAACGTGCTACGTGCGGACGTGCTGCGTGCGCACGTGCTACGTGCTGGGCTGTGCGACAAACCTGGGAGACCCGCACGTCCGCACGTCGCACGCGCACGTCGCACGCGCACGTCAGCACATCGCACGTCCAGCACATAGCACGTCGCACACAGCACGTGACTCAGCCCCGCTATACTACCGGCGGTGCCGCAAATGTGGAAATGTCGCCCGGTCCTCGCAGCGCTCGCGGCCGGTGTCCTCGCGACGTCTCTTTCGGTCGCGCAGGATCGGCCGCCCGGGCATCCCCCCGTGCGACTGCGCGATGTCAGCGACGAGGCCGGCATTCATTTCGTCCATCAGCATTCTCCGACACCGGACAAGCACTACATCGAGAGCGCGCCGGGCGGACTGGCGGTGTTCGACTACAACGGAGACGGACGCCCTGACCTGTTCTTCACGAACGGCGCGCACACGCCGTCCCTGGAGAAACAGTCTGCCGCTCAGTCGAATCGCCTCTACCGCAATGACGGCGGTATGCGCTTCACCGACACCACCGACGCCGCAGGCGTGAGCGGCGCCGGCTACGCGATGGGAGCGGCGGCGGCCGATTACGACAACGATGGGCATGTCGATCTCTTCGTCGCCGGTGTTCGCCGGAACCAGCTGCTCCGCAACGGCGGGGATGGGCGCTTCCAGGACGTGACGCGCAGCTCGGGGATCGCCAGTGGCGAGTGGGCCGTCTCCGGCGCCTGGTTCGACTACGACAACGACGGGCGCCTGGATCTGTTCGTCGTGAACTACGTGAAGTGGTCGGCGGATACGAGCCGCTACTGCGGCGACCAGGGGCGCGGCATCCGCACGTACTGCCATCCGCGATTTTTCGAAGGACTGCCGAACCGCCTGTATCGCAACCGCGGTGATGGGACCTTCGAGGATGTGTCTTCGCGTGCGGGGCTTCTCGCGCACGTGGGCAAGGGCATGAGTGCCGCGGTGGCCGACTTCGACCGGGATGGCCGGCTCGAT
>DATLXP010000204.1:0-21457 GCA_035575695.1 Vicinamibacterales bacterium | reverse complement strand
CACGACCACGTCGGGCACGCTGCTCGTGATGGCACGGAACGCCGCCCTGGCCGAGTCCACCGCGATCACGCTGGCGCCGCGCTCCTGGAGGACGCGCGCCAGGACCTCCCGGGCGTCCGCCGCGTCATCGATGACCAGCACCGACACCCCCTCGAGCGACCGCAACGGATACTCCGCCTCGGTGCGTGGGGCCGCGACCCGGTCTCCGCTCGGCTGCGCGTCGTCGGCGACATCGGTGCGGACCGGCAGCGTGACGGTGAATGTCGTGCCCTGGTTCGCGCCCGCGCTGGCCACGCTCACGCTGCCCCCGTGCAGTTCGATCATGTGACGGACGATCGCCAGGCCGAGCCCGAGCCCCCCATGCGCGCGAGCCGAGGAGTTATCGGCCTGGCTGAAGCGGTCGAACACGTGCGGCAGGAACTCCGGCCCTATCCCCTTCCCGTCGTCGGCCACCTCGATACGGACCTCGGCCGGCGCGACGTTCAGCATGACCCGCACGTGGCCCCCTTTGTTCGTGAACTTGATGGCGTTCGAGAGCAGGTTCCACATCACCTGCTGCAGTCGATCCTGGTCGGCCAGCAGGGTGCCCGTGCCGGTCCATTCCGTGTGAATGACGATACCCTTCGCGTCGATCGCCGGTTTCAGCGTATCCAGCGTGGCCTCGATGACTTCCCGGATGTCGACGGGTGCGATCGAGAGGTGGAGTTTTCCGTGGATGATGCGGGACACATCGAGAATGTCTCCCACCAGCTGCGCCTGTGCCTGGGCGTTGCTCTTGATCACCCGGGTCGCGCGATCGATCGACGCATCATCCCGCTTGCCGACTTCGAGCAGGTGCGTCCAGCCGAGGATGGCGTTCAGCGGAGTCCGGAGCTCATGCGAGAGCGTGCCGAGAAATTCGTCCTTCATCCGGTTCATCGCTTCGGCTTCGACTCGCGCCGCCTGCTCCCTCTCGAAGAGCACCGCGCGCTCGGCCTCGGCGCGCCCCCGCTCGACGATCTCGGCCTGCAGGGCCTGGTTGGCGGCCTTGAGCTCGCTTGTCCGCTCCAGCACGCGCCGCTCCATGCCGTCGTAGGCCCGCGTGAGCGCGACCGTTTGCCGCTTCAGCATCTCGCGACTGGTGAAGAGCTCGACGAACACGTTCACCTTGGACAGCAGCACTTCAGGGACGAAGGGCTTGAACATGTAGTCGACCGCACCAGCCGCGTAGCCCTTGAAGACGTGCTCGTCAGCCTTGTTATTGGCAGTCAGGAAGATGATCGGCGTCAACCGGGAGCGGTCGCGGCCCCGCATGAGTTCTGCCGTCTCGTACCCGTTCATCTCCGGCATCGCGACGTCCATCAGCACGAGCGCAAACTCCTGCGCAAGAAGTGCCTTCAGGGCTTCACGGCCCGAGTTCGCCCGCACGAGCGTGTGTCCGAGATCGCCGAGGATCGCCTCGAGCGCCAGCAGGTTCTCTGGATGATCGTCGACGATGAGGATGCGGACGTCGCTCATCGTGGGGCTCCTGCGGGGCCTGCGAGCGCGGCAATGATCCGGCCGATCTCCTGCAGTCCCATCACGTGATTCACGGCGGTCGCGTCCAGCGCCGCGCGTGGCATGACGGCGCACTCTGCCGTCGCGGGATCCTGAACGAGCGCACATCCACCGTGGTCGCGGACGGCTTTGAGCCCCTGGGCTCCGTCGGCGCTGGCCCCGGTGAGGATGACCCCGATCACGGCGGCTCCATAAGTCTCGGCCGCGCTCTCGAAAAGCACATCGATCGAAGGGCGCGCCCACAGCACCGGCGGGTCGGTCGTGAGTGCGAAGAGACCGCGCGATTCCACGAGCAGATGGTAATCCGCCGGCGCCACGTACACGCGCGACGGCTCGATGGCCATCTTGTCTTCCGCATCGCCGACACGGAGACTCGTGACCTGTTGCCAGAGGGAGGCGAGGCTCCCCTCGTGCGGTATCGACGTCCGGTGCTGACAGACCGCCACGGGCAGCGGAAATCCACGCGGCAGTTGACCGAGCAGCTCCGACACGGCGTCCAGTCCCCCCAGCGAGGCGCCGATGACCACGATCTCGTACGCCATCAATGCACGCGCCTGAACAGCTTCTCGCCGCTCTCGAGCGGCTCGTACCGGCGCTCCGCCGGACCGAATTGTATGGATTCGTGGGACCCCAGCCCCAGCAAGCCGAACGTCGTCAGGCTCCGGGCGAACAAGTCGTGCACCCGGGCCTGGAGCTCTTCGCCGAAATAGATCATCACGTTCCGGCACAGGATGACGTTGAACTCGTTGAACGGCCCATCGGACGCCAGGTTGTGCTGTGAGAACACGACGCGTTCACGCAATGAGGGGCGGAAGATCACGCTGTCGTACGCGGCCGTATAGTACGACGACAACTCTTCTGTCCCTCCAGACGCGTGGTAGTTCGCCGTGTACCTCTGCATGGCTTCGAGGGGGAAAATACCCTCGCGCGCCTGCTGGAGCACGACTTCGTTCATGTCGGTCGCATAAATCCGGCACCGGTCGTAGAGACCCTCTTCCTGCAGCAGGATCGCCAGCGAATACACTTCCTCGCCGGTCGAGCAGCCCGCCTGCCAGATGCGGATGAACGGGTACGTGCGGAGCAGCGGGACGGCCTTCCGCCTGAACGCCAGGAAAAATCGCGGGTCCCGGAACATCGCACTGACATGCACGGACAGCCCGAGCAGCAGACGGTGCAGGCAGGCCGGATCGTGCAGCACGCGGTCCTGCAGGGCGGAGACCGTCGGCACCTGCTCGGTCTCGACCACGCCGCGGACCCGCCTGCGCAGTGACGACCGCGCGTAGCCGCGAAAATCGAACCCGGAGTGGCGGTACAGCCCCTCGATCAGCAGGTCGATCTCAAGGTCTTCGACACTCCCTATAGCAGGTCGCTTCATGATTTGTAGAGCCACACGCGCAGCAGCGAGATCAGCTGTTCGGTGTCGACCGGCTTGGTGATGTAGTCCGATGCGCCGGCCTCGATGCACTTCTCCCGGTCACCCTTCATCGCCTTGGCGGTCACGGCGATGATGGGGAGCGTCTTGAATGCCCGGATCTGCCGGATGGCACGCGTCGCTTCGTACCCGTCCATCTCCGGCATCATCACGTCCATCAGGACGCCGTCGATGCCCGGCGTGTTCTTGAGCAGCTCGATGCCGTCGCGGCCGTTCTCTGCGTAGATCACCTCGACGTCGTGCTGCTCGAGGATGCTGGTCAGCGCGAAGATGTTCCGGATGTCGTCGTCGACGACCAGGACCTTCCTGCCCGACAGCGCCGGATCCGTCGTGTGCAGCCGTTCCAGGAGCTTCCGCTTCGGTTCCGGGAGGTTGCCCTCCACGCGGTGCAGGAAGAGCGCCGTTTCGTCCAGCAGCCGGTCGAGGGACTTGACGTCCTTGATGATGATCGTCTCGGCGACCCGCCGGAGCTCCGTCTCCTGCTTCTTCGAGAGGTCTCTGCCGGTGTAGACGATGACCGGGATCTGCGAGAGCCTTGGGTTCCCGCGCATCGTTTCGAGCAGCGTGAACCCGCTGATATCGCTCAGGCCAAGGTCCAGCACGACGCAGTCGAACGGCTGAGCCTCCATCGCCGCGAGAGCTTCCGCGCCGGTCCCGACCGCCGTCGTCCTGACGTCGCCGTTGCCGATCAACTCGACAATGCTGTTGCGCTCGACGTCGTTGTCTTCGACGATCAGCAGGGTCTTCACCTTGCGTTCGAGGAAGCCGGTGATGGTGCCGAGGGCGCCGTCGAGCGCCTCGACGGTGACCGGCTTGGCCAGGTGCGCGATGGCGCCGAGCTTGAGCCCGCGCAGCGCTTCCTCGGTCATCGAGATGATGTGCACGGGGATGTGGCGCGTCGCGGGATCGTGCTTGAGCCGGTCGAGCACGTTCCAGCCGTCCAGCTCGGGCAGGTCGATGTCGAGCGTGATGGCGTCGGGCCGCAACTGCCTCGCCATCGCCAGCCCGACATCTCCACGCGTCGCGACGAGCCCCTTGAACCCCTTCTCACGCGCGGCGTTCAGCAGGATCGACGCGAAACTCATGTCGTCCTCCATGATGAGCAGGACGCGATCGCCCGGCTCGATCGTGCCGCGGTCGTCGGGCACATCGACCTTGATCGCCGACAGGTCCAGCGCGACCTGAGGCTCCACGGCGCGGGTCAGGCCTCGGCGCGGGTCGACCGGCCGGGACCGTTCCATGGTTTCTTCTCGCGACTGACGCGCCTCGGTATCGTAGGTGGCGGGCAGATACAAGACGAAGGTGCTGCCGGCGCCCGGCTCGCTGGTCAGCTTGATCTCTCCGCCAAGGAGGCGGGCGATCTCCCGGCTGATCGACAGGCCGAGCCCCGTGCCGCCGAACCGACGGCTTGTTGTGCCGTCCGCCTGCTGGAAGGCTTCGAAGATGATCCGGTGCTTGTCAGCCGGGATGCCGATGCCGGTGTCGCTCACCCGGAACGCCACGACGTGGCCGGCACGCGTCAATGCGTGGTGATCGGCCGTCCAACCTGACGTGGCGGCCTCGATCGACAGCTCGACGCTGCCCTTCTCGGTGAATTTCAATGCGTTCGAGATCAGGTTCTTCAGCACCTGCTGCAGCCGCTTGACGTCGGTTTCGATCGACGGGGGCACCCCCTCGCCGACGCTGACCTCAAAGGCCAGCCCTTTGTCGACGGCCACCTGCCGGAACGACCGCTCCACGTAGTCCTGCACCTGCTCGAGACTGACCGTGTTGACGTCCACGTCCATCGTGCCGGACTCGATCTTCGACAAGTCGAGAATCTCGTTGATCAATTCCAGGAGATCGGAGCCGGACGAGAAGATCGTGCGCGCGAACTCCGTCTGCTTGTCGGTGAGGTTGCCGTCGGCGTTCTGCGACAGGATCTTCGACAGGATCAGCAGGCTGTTGAGCGGCGTCCGGAGCTCGTGCGACATGTTCGCGAGGAACTCCGACTTGTACTTGGACGTCAGCGCGAGCTGCTCCGCCTTCTCCTCGATCGACGTGCGGGCCATCTCGATCTGCTGGTTCTTGTTCTCGACCTCGCGGTTCTGTCTGGACAGCAGCTCCGCCTTTTCCTCGAGCTCCTCGTTGGTCTGCTGCAGCTCTTCCTGCTGCTGTTTCAGGCGCTCCTCGGACACCTGGAGCGTTCGCGCCTGCTGCTCGAGCCGCGTGTTGGTGTCGGTCAGCTCGCGCTGCCGCGTCTGAAGCTCCCCGGCGAGCGACTGGGACTGCGTCAACAGCTCTTCGGTCCGCATCGTCGCGACGATCGTATTCAGCACGATCCCGATGCTTTCGGTGAGCTGGTTCAGGAAGGTCAGGTGCACGTCGCTGAAGCGGTAGAACGAAGCGAGTTCGATGACGGCCTTGACCTCTCCCTCGAAGAGGACCGGCAGCACCACGATGTTGAGCGGCGTGGCTTCCCCAAGCCCGGAGGAAATCTGCACGTAGTCGGCGGGCACCTGTGAGAGCAGGATGCTCGTGCGTTCGAGGGCGCACTGGCCGACCAGGCCTTCGCCGGCCTTGAAGCGGTTGGCGATGTTCTTCCGGTCGACGAAGGCATAGCTTGCCACCAGGCTCAGTTCCGGCTCCTGCCCGGTCGACGCGTCGTTCATGTAGAACACCCCGTGCTGCATCGACACGAGCGGCGCCAGCTCCGACAGGATCGTCTTGGACACCGTCATGAGGTCGCGCTGCCCCTGGAGCAGGCGCGTGAACTTGGCGAGGTTCGTCTTCAGCCAGTCCTGTTCGGTGTTTTTCTGGGTGGTGTCCTTGAGATTGCGGATCATCTCATTGATGTTGTCCTTGAGGGAGGCGACCTCGCCGGCGGCATCGACCGCGATCGACTGCGAGAGATCTCCCTTCGTGACGGCCGTCGCGACGTCGGCGATGGCCCGGACCTGCGTCGTGAGGTTGGCGGCCAGCCTGTTGACGTTGTCGGTCAGGTCGCGCCAGGTGCCTGCGGCGCCGGGCACGCTCGCCTGGCCACCGAGCTTGCCTTCGATGCCGACCTCGCGCGCGACCGAGGTGACCTGGTCGGCGAAGGTCGCCAGCGTGTCGATCATCCCGTTGATCGTCTCGGCGAGGTCCTCGATCTCACCCTTGGCCTCGAGCACGAGCTTCCGCTTCAAGTTGCCGTTGGCCACGTCGGTGACCACGCGCGCGATGCCGCGCACCTGGTTCGTGAGGTTGTCGGCCATGAAGTTCACGTTGTCGGTGAGGTCCTTCCAGGTGCCCGCGACGCCTTTCACTTCGGCCTGGCCACCGAGCTTGCCTTCCGTGCCGACGTCGCGCGCGACGCGCGTGACTTCCGACGCGAACGAGCCGAGCTGGTCGACCATGGTGTTCATGGTGTTCTTGAGCTCGAGGATCTCCCCGCGCACGTCGACCGTGATCTTCTTCGACAGGTCGCCGGTGGCGACGGCCGTCGTCACGGCGGCGATGTTGCGCACCTGGTTGGTCAGGTTGTTCGCCATGAAGTTGACGTTGTCGGTGAGGTCTTTCCAGGTGCCCGCCACCCCGCGCACGTCCGCCTGGCCACCGAGCTTGCCCTCGGTGCCGACTTCGCGCGCGACGCGCGTCACCTCCGAGGCGAACGAACCGAGCTGGTCGACCATCGTATTGATCGTGTTCTTCAGCTCGAGGATCTCGCCGCGGACGTCGACGGTGATCTTCTTCGACAGGTCGCCGTTGGCGACGGCCGTCGTGACATTGGCGATGTTGCGGACCTGGTTGGTCAGGTTGCTCGCCATGAAGTTGACGTTGTCGGTCAGGTCCTTCCAGGTGCCCGCGACTCCCTTGACGTCGGCCTGGCCGCCCAGCTTGCCCTCGGTGCCGACCTCGCGGGCGACCCGCGTCACTTCCGCCGCGAACGAGCTGAGCTGATCCACCATCGTGTTCATGGTGATCTTCAACTCGAGGATCTCGCCGCGCACGTCGACCGTGATCTTGCGAGAGAGGTCGCCGTTGGCGACCGCGGTCGTGACGTCGGCGATGTTGCGCACCTGGCCGGTCAGGTTGCCCGCCATCGCGTTGACGTTGTCGGTCAGGTCCTTCCACGTGCCGGCGACGCCCTTCACATCCGCCTGCCCGCCAAGCTTGCCTTCGGTGCCGACTTCCTTCGCCACGCGCGTGACTTCAGACGCGAACGACCCGAGCTGACCGACCATGCGGTTGATGACGTCCTTGATCTGGAGAATCTCTCCCTTGGCTTCGACCGTGATCTGCTGGGTGAGATCGCCGCCGGCGATTGCCGTCGCCACTTTGGACACGTCACGAAGCTGCACGGTGAGGTTGCCGGCCATCGCGTTGACGTTGTCGGTGAGGTCCTTCCACGTGCCGGCCACGCCTCGCACCTCGGCCTGGCCGCCGAGCTTGCCTTCCGTGCCGACCTCCTTCGCGACGCGCGTGACCTCTGACGCAAAGGAACTGAGCTGATCGACCATCGTGTTGATGGTGTCCTTGAGCTCCAGAATCTCCCCGCGCACATCCACGGTGATCTTCTTGGAGAGGTCGCCGTTGGCGACCGCCGTCGTGACGTCGGCGATGTTGCGGACCTGGCTCGTCAGGTTGCTCGCCATGAAGTTGACGTTGTCGGTCAGGTCTTTCCACGTGCCGGCGACCCCCTTGACGTCCGCCTGGCCGCCCAGCTTCCCTTCGGTGCCGACCTCGCGGGCGACACGGGTGACCTCCGACGCGAACGATCCCAGCTGATCCACCATCGTGTTGATGGTGTCCTTCAGCTCGAGAATCTCCCCGCGCACATCGACGGTGATCTTTTTGGAAAGGTCGCCGTTGGCCACCGCCGTGGTGACGTCCGCGATGTTGCGGACCTGCCCGGTCAGGTTGCTCGCCATGAAATTGACGTTGTCGGTGAGGTCCTTCCAGGTGCCGGCGACGCCCCGCACCTCGGCCTGGCCGCCCAGCTTGCCCTCGGTGCCGACCTCGCGCGCGACGCGCGTCACTTCTGACGCAAAGGCGTTCAGCTGGTCGAGCATCGTGTTGATGGCATCCTTGATCTGGAGCAGCTCCCCCTTCACATCGACCGTGATCTTCTGAGTCAGATCCCCCTGGGCAATCGCCGATCGCGACCTTCGACACGTCGCGCAGCTGCACGGTGAGGTTCCCCGCCATCGCGTTGACGTTGTCGGTCAGGTCCTTCCACGTGCCCGCGATGTCGCCCACTTCCGCCTGGCCGCCGAGCTTCCCCTCGCTGCCGACCTCCTTGGCGACCCGCGTCACCTCGGACGCAAACGAGCTGAGCTGGTCCACCATCGTGTTGATCGTGACCTTCAGCTCAAGGATCTCGCCGCGCACGTCGACCGTGATCTTCTTCGAGAGGTCCCCCTTGGCGACCGCCGTCGTGACCTCGGCGATGTTCCGCACCTGGTTGGTGAGGTTGTTCGCCATGAAGTTGACGTTGTCGGTCAGGTCCTTCCAGGTGCCGCCGACCCCCTTCACATCGGCCTGGCCGCCGAGCTTGCCTTCGGTGCCGACTTCCTTGGCGACGCGCGTCACTTCCGAGGCGAACGATCCGAGCTGATCGACCATCCGGTTGAAGACGTCCTTGATCTGGAGGATCTCGCCATTGGCGTCGACGGTGATCTTCTGGGACAGATCACCGCCGGCGATCGCGGTCGCGACCTTCGACACGTCGCGCAGCTGCACGGTGAGGTTGCCCGCCATCGCGTTGACGTTGTCGGTGAGGTCCTTCCACGTGCCGCCGACCCCCTTCACGTCGGCCTGGCCGCCGAGCTTGCCCTCGGTGCCGACCTCGCGGGCAACGCGCGTCACTTCCGACGCGAACGATCCGAGCTGATCGACCATGGTGTTCATGGTGTTCTTCAGCTCGAGAATCTCTCCTCGCACGTCCACCGTGATTTTCTTCGAGAGATCGCCCTTGGCAACCGCCGTCGTGACCGCTGCAATGTTCCGCACCTGACTCGTCAGGTTGTTCGCCATGAAGTTGACGTTGTCGGTGAGGTCCTTCCACGTCCCGGCGACCCCCTTGACCTGCGCCTGACCGCCCAGCTTCCCTTCGGTGCCGACCTCCCGGGCCACACGGGTGACTTCCGACGCAAACGTGCTCAACTGGTTGACCATCGTGTTGACGATCTTGGCCGTGCGCAGGAATTCGCCTGTCAACGGCCGGTCGTCGATCTCGAGCGTCATCGCCTGCGAGAGGTCCCCTTTCGCCACGGCGCCGATGACCCTGGCCACCTCGGTGTTGGGCTGCACGAGGTCCGTCACCAGCGTGTTCACCGACTCGATGCACGCGAGCCATTCGCCGCTCGCCGATGGCAGCGACGCCCGCTGCCGGACGTTACCCGCCTTGCCGACGACGGCGCTGATGCGGGCCAGTTCCCTGGCCATCCGCTGGTTTAGATCGATGACGTGGTTGAGCGCGTCGTAGACCTTGCCGGTCATGCCGACCTGGTCGACCGGCATACGCACCGAGAAATCGCCGCGCTCGTATGCGGAGAGGACCCGGTACAGCTTCTTGGCGTCTATGAGCTCGCTCGCGACCGTTTCCGTACGCATGCCGTGATCGCTCCTCACGCCCCCGGCGTCGGGGGGCGGGCAAGAAAAATGGATGGAAACAAAGCGCCACGCCTGGCAGGACCGCGCGAGTTTGAACCACCGTGTACGCAAGCCGTCAAGGGCATGCGAAGAGACCTCGGAGAGCATATCGCGGCGGCGTGACGGCAGAAAACGAAAAGATGACGTCCGCTACATCGCCCAGTGTCCAATAAGGAACAGGCACCCCATGCGGGCCCTGCTAGCATTCCGCTGAGCATGCTGCATGAATTTGTCACCATGTACCGCGATGAGTTGATCGGACGCTACCGTGCAAAGGTGAGGGCGAGAACCATCCCCTCGCCGACGGAAGCCGAAATCGACCACCGCGTCCCCCTCTTCCTCGACCAGCTCGTCGGGGCGTTGCGCCTCGGCGGGGTGTCGACACCAGAGATCCGCCGGACGGCGCTGCTGCACGGACACGACCTGCTCCGCCAGGGGTTCGCAGGTGGTGCACGACTATGGAGATGTCTGCCAGTCAATCACCGAGCTCGCCGTGGAAATGCAGGCGCCCATCAGCACGGACGACTTCCGGACGCTGAACGCATGCCTGGACGACGCCATTGCGATCGCGGTCACCGAGTTCGCCCGTCGACGAGATCAGGGCGTCAGCGATGACTTGGGGATCCGGCTGACGGCGGCCTTCAACGCCGCTGAAACGCGGCGGCAGTCCGGCATCGACGACGCGGCCGTCGGTGGTAGCGAGCGACTCGCGTTCTTTGCCCATGAGCTGAGGAACCTGCTGCATGTCGCGGGGCTCGCGTTCGATGTGCTCAAGACCGGGAACGTCGGAGTCGGGGGCAGCACGGGGGCGGTGCTCGATCGAAGCCTGGCGGGGGCCAACAACCTCATCAGTCGTACGCTCGCCGAAGTCAGGATCACCAAGGACATTCAGAACCCCGAGACCTTCCTCGCTGCAGAGTTCGTTCAGGAGATAGAGCGGACCGCGTCGCTGACGGCGGCCGCGGCGCGCGTCACCCTGAACGTGTCACCGGTCGGTCCCGACATCGCGATCACCGCCGACCGACAGATTCTGACCGCAGTGGTGACCAACCTCCTGCAGAACGCGTGCAAGTTCACGCGCCCAGGCACTGCCGTGACACTGCGGGTAAGTGCCCGTGAGGACCGAGTGCTGATCGAGGTCCAGGATGAGTGCGGCGGTCTTCCGTCAGGAGACCCCGACGAGCTGTTCCGCCCCTTCGAACAACGGGGGTCCAATCGAACAGGACTTGGTCTCGGACTCGCCTTCAGCCGGTGGGGAGTCGAAGCGAACCACGGAAGGATTTACGCACGCAGCCTCCACGGGGACGGCTGCGTCTTCACGATCGACCTGCCTCGCGCTCAGATCCCTGCCAGCGTCTGACTACGACGGCCGTGACGCGTTATGCGTCGCGACCCAGTTGTCGCCCATCGCACCAAGATCCGCCGTGTGTCCGGACCGGCGCCGGAGTGTTGCGACCAGGGCCGCCGTCAAGACAAGACCAAATGCAAACAGGATCATCAGGATCATTGGGTGTCCTTCGTGTATCGAGTGTCCGCGCGCCTCTTTAGTGAGCTCGGCGGCTGGGCAGCCGGGGAAGATCAGGAAAGGACTTCGATCGTATCATCTTTCCGAGACGCGGCCTGGACCGCTCGATCGCTCCCCCGTGTTGGTGAAGCCCGTGTAGCCTGTACCGTTTGGAACACGGCCCGTGGGGTGCCCTCTGTTACGCTGGCGCCAGTACCATGGACACCAATCAGACGCTACCGGAGCAGAAGCAGCAACAGGCCGAGGGGGCGCGCGCGAAAGCGGAGCACGGCCGTCAGGATGCTGAGGAGGACCGCGTGACCGCGGAGTCGGCGCGGATCGAAGCGGAACGCTCCAGGGAATTCGCTGAGGTCGCACGGACGGCCGTTGAAGAGGCCCGCGCGTCAGCCGAGGCGGCGCGTCACGCGACCATCGATGCGGTACGGGCCACGGCCGACACCCTGCAGGCGACCCTCGACAGCATGGAGGTCGTCGAAGACATGCGGCGGACGCTCGCCGACATCCGACAGGCGAACAAGCTCCACTAACGCGAATACCTCGAGCCTTCCCGGTTGTGTTCCAAAAGGAACAGACCGGAACCGCACGTGACGGTATGCTGGCATCTGATCACCAGTCTCAGGATCCGCAATAGATCCGCCGCCTGGTCGGCGGTTTGCCCAGGGAGGCGTTCATGCTCGCAGAATTCGTCACCCTGTACCGCGAGGAGCTCATCCTCCGGTGCCGGGCCAAAGTGGCGACACGGACCGTACCGCCGCCCACCGAGGAGGAGCTCGAAAACGGCGTCCCCCTGTTTCTGGACCAACTGGTCCGCGCCCTGCGCCTCGGAGACACGTCGACATCGGAGATCCGCAAGACGGCACTCCTCCACGGCCACGATCTGCTGCGCCAGGGGTCACCGTGTCACAGGTCGTGCACGACTATGGCGATGTGTGCCAGTCGGTCACCGAGCTCGCCATCGAGAAGCAGACGCCTATCAACGCCGACGACTTCCGGACCCTCAACGCCTGCCTGGATGACGCCATCGCGGTCGCGGTCACCGAGTTTGCGCGCGAACGGGACCAGGGCTTCAATGACGGCGAGGCCATTCTGCGGCAGGGCGCCCTCGACCGCGCAGCGGCTCGCCGCCAGTCCGGCATCGACGACGAAACCATTCGGGGGAGCGAGCGCCTTGCCTTCTTTGCGCATGAATTGCGGAACCTGCTGAATGCCGCGGGCCTCGCGTTCGAGGCGCTCAAAACGGGCAATGTCGGCATCGGGGGAAGCACCAGCGGCGTGCTGGGTCGAAGCCTGGCGGGCGCCGGGGACCTCATCAGCCGGACGCTGGCCGAGGTGCGGCTCACCGAAAACATTCAGCATCGGGAGCGATTCCCGGTCTCCGAGTTCGTCAGCGAACTGGAGGCCAACGCCGCATTGGCGGCCGGCGCCGCACGGGTCACGCTGCACGTGACCCCGGTTGCCGATGATCTGGTGATCGAGGGGGACCGGCAGGTGCTCACCGCGGTGATCATGAACCTGCTGCAGAACGCCTTCAAGTTCACCGGGCGGGACACCACCGTCACGCTGCGGGTCGAGGCCACGGCCGAGCGGGTCCTGATCGACATCCAGGACGAATGCGGCGGTCTTCCGCCCGGGAATGTCGAAGACCTGTTCCGGCCCTTCGAGCAGCGAGGACTCAACCGGAAGGGATTGGGCCTCGGGCTCGCCTTCAGCCGCTGGGGTGTGGAAGCCAATCACGGCACACTCACGGCGCGCAGCCTGCCTGGCCGGGGCTGCATCTTTACCATCGACCTCCCACGCGCCCTCGCCACTCCTGCCTGATTACGACGCCCGCCTCAGGTGAAGAGAGCGGAGCAGTCTAGAAGGAACTCGACCCCGGACGTTTCGTGATCGCTGGCCGCCGCGCGGCGGGCCGGACAGTTCAACGGGGTATCCGCGGCTCGCACCCGTTCGAACACTTTGGCCGCCACCTCGGGCGCGATATAGCCGATCTTCTGGCCCTCCGCAAGCACGGCTATCGCGTGAGGGAAATACCGATTGTCGTCTTCGACGGCAAGACTCGCCGGAAATGCGGCCGGCAGATGCCCGCTGCGCTCGATGTAGGCGAGACCGGCGACCACCGGGACCCGTGACAGCAGCGAATCAGCCATCTACAGCTTCGGCAGCGTGACGTCGAGCTGCCCGAGATACTTCCCCTGCTTGTCCTTATAGGACACCGCGCACGGCTCGTCGCTCTGGAAGAACAGCACCTGGGCAATCCCCTCGTTGGCGTAGATCTTCGCGGGCAGCGGCGTGGTGTTGGAAATCTCCAGCGTCGCCGTGCCTTCCCACTCCGGCTCGAACGGCGTGACGTTCACGATGATCCCGCATCGGGCGTACGTGGACTTGCCGAGACACACCGTCAGCACGTCACGCGGGATGCGGAAGTACTCGATCGTTCGCGCCAGCGCGAAGGAGTTCGGCGGCACGATGATCGTGTCGGCCTTGATGTCGACAAACGACCGCGGATCGAAGTTCTTCGGATCGATCAACGCGTTATTGACGTTGGTAAACACCTTGAACTCGTCCGCCACGCGAATGTCGTAGCCGTACGACGACAAGCCATACGAGATGACCCCAGAGCGCACCTGGCGGTCTTCGAACGGCTCGATCATCCTGTGCTCGAGCGCCATCCGCTTGATCCACGTGTCGGACTTGATCGCCATGCTCACTCATCCTTTAAAGTTCACGGTGCAAGGTTCAGGGTTCACGGTTCGGGGTTCACTTGTTCAAGTGCATTTCTGAACCCTGAACCGTGAACCCTGAACTTGAGGAGTTACCGCGCCAGCTCGATGCCCGGGAAGAAGTAGCCGAGCTCGAAGGCCGCCGTCTCCGGCGCGTCGGACCCGTGGGTCGCGTTGTTCTCGATCGATGCGCCGAACTCCTTGCGCAGGGTCCCGGCGTCCGCCTTGGCGGGATCGGTCGCGCCCATCAGCGTGCGCCACTTCGTGATGGCACCGGCGCTCTCGAGCGCGAGGACGATGGCCGGGCCGGACGCCATGAATGACGTCAGGCTCCCGAAAAACGGTCGCTCCCGGTGGACCGCGTAGAAGCCCTCGGCTTCCTTCTGCGACAGGTGGACCATGCGCATGGCACGGATGGTGAATCCTTCGGCTTCAAGGCGCTGAATGATACGGCCGGCATACCGGGACTTGACCGCGTCCGGCTTGACAATGGCAAATGTAAGTTCCATAACCGTCGATTATATCCGGCAGGCCTGAAGGCCTGCGCTACGTATATCCGGCAGGCCTAAGGCCTGCGCTACGGAGAGGCGAACGATGACGCAGAAACACGACGAGGACGAGCACATCGGCGCGGTCGAGGGGGACCAGCCCACGGACCAGCCGAACCAGGGGAACCCAAGCGGATCCGGCGTCGACGACAAGGGATGCCCGAACGACCCAGTCGCGACCGCGCAGGACCGTATCGGCGCCAACATGGACGGCAGCGAGGGCGGGTAGGCCGCGACCTACCCGCCGGCCGTCGTCGGCGGCGCCGCGAGCCTCAGGTATTTGCCATACCAGTCGAGGTAGCGCTGGAGCCGGTCGACCTTGTAGCTCGGGGTCGTGATGCCGTGGAACTGATTCGGATAGATCACAAGCTGCGTATCGATCCCCAGGCTCCTGAGCGCCTGGTACATCTGCTCGCTCCCCGCCAGGGGCACGTTGAAGTCCTTCTCCCCCACCATGAACAGCGTCGGGGTCTTGATGCGGTCGGCGTGAAAGAACGGATACGAGATCTTGATCCAGAGATCCTGTGACTTCCAGGGCGGCCCGATCTCCTGCTCGTACTGCGTGATGTACATGTCGGACCCGTACATCGCGATCTGATTCGCGCTGCCGGCCCCGCTGATCGCGGCCTTGAAGCGCGTGTCCGTCGCGATCGTGTAATCGGTCAGGATCCCGCCGTAGCTCCAGCCACCGATGCCAAGCCTGCCGGCGTCCACCCAGGGCATCTTCTGCACGGCGTCCATCGCACCGAGCAGATCGACGACTTCCTTGTTGCCCCAATCCGCGAAGATCGCTTTCTGAAACGCGTTGCCGCGTCCGTTACTGCCGCGATAGTTCACCGCGATGACGGCATACCCGTGCGCGGCGAACAGCTCGCGCTCGAAGTTGAAGGCGTGCGCGTCCTGCCCGTTCGGCCCGCCATGGATCCGGAGGAGCAGCGGGTATTTCCGGCTCGCGTCGAAGCCGTTCGGTTTCACGAGCACGCTGTTGACGACGGTGCCATCCTTGCTCGTGGAGGTGAAGTCCTCCGTCGTGCCCAGTGCGACCTCCTTCATCCAGGCGTCGTTCTGCCGGGTCAGCTTTCGCAACGTGCCGCCTTCGAGCGCATGCACCTCCGGAAGGTCCGTTGCCGTGGACGCCAGGACCGCAAAGTGCCCGTCGGCGCCTCCGGACGGGTTCGAGACGGTGCGTCGTCCGTCGATCAGCTTCTCGACACGCCCCCCAGCCGCGGTGACGCGGGCCAGGTGCTGCGCGCGGTCGTCGACGACGACGAAGACGAGCGACGTACCGTCGGCGCCCCAGGACACCGAGCTGACAGGGCGATCGAGCGTGTCCGCGAGGATGCGGGACTGCCCCCCCGCCACCGGAACGACCGCCAGCTTCGACTGGTCGTACGCGGAGTACTTCACTTCGTCGCCCAGCAGGTAGGCGATGCTCTTCCCGTCGGGGCTCCAGGCCGGACGACCGCTCTCATCGGCGGTCGCCATCGTCAGGCGTCGCGGCTGCGCGCCGGCTTTCGCCTCGACGACGAACAGGTCGCGGTTCGGCATCCTGTCGACGTCCCCGTCGCCGTGACGCCGGACGAAGGCGATCTGCGTGCCATCGGGCGACCACGCAGGAGAGTCCTCGTCGAACACGCCAGGGGTCAACGGGTCGGCCTTCTTCGACTCGATGTCGAAGAGGTGCAGATGCGAGCGCTCGCCACGCAGGAAGCCACTGCCGTCGGCCTTGAAATGATACCGGTCGATGACGATCGGCCTGGGGGTCTTCTTGTCGTCCTTCTTGTCGTCCTTGTCGTCGTCGTCTTTCTCGGACGGATCCGGATCCTGGATGACGAGGACAAGCCGCTTGCTGTCGGGCGCCCAGCCGTAGTCGGAGACGCCTCCCTTGACGTCGGTCAGCTTCATCGCTTCGCCGCCGGCCCGGTTCAGCAGCCACACCTGGCCACCCTTGGCGCCCATCCGCGACGATACGAACGACAGGTACTTACCGTCGGGGCTCCACCGGGGCGACGACTCCCCCTCGGGTGTGGAGGTGACCTGGATCTGCTGTGAGCCGTCCCAGCTCACCATCCAGACATCGGTGTTGTTCTTGTCGGTGTCCTTGACGGCGGTGCTGAGCGTGTAGGCCACCCACTTGCCGTCGGGAGACCGGTGGGGGTCGCGCACATCGCGGACGTTGTAAATGTCATCCGCCTTGAGCGGGCGCTTCGCCTGCGCGGCTGCCGGGCTTGCGAGGAGGAGGATGGCGAGGACGAGGCGGATCAGGTTCATAGGGGCAACCGTATCAGTCGCAAACACGCCCGACCTGAAGGTCGGGCCTACTTCAGAGATTCCATGACGGCATCGAGCACGTCGCGGCCTGGGCGCACCCGCTCGAGCGGAAGCGTTGCGAGCGGTTCATCGACCATGTTCAACAGGGTCGTGAAGTCGTACTTGGCCGGCTCGATGTACAGGATGCCGGTCGCGAATTCGTTTCTCTGCCCGGATTCGCGCAGCATGGTGAGCGCCCTGGACTTGTCCGTCGCGTCGTAGTCCCCGGCCAGCTTCTTCAGAAACAGCCTGGACCCGTCGTGCATTTTGACTTCGGTCGTCGTGCCCGGCTCGTACTCGATCGAGATGTCGTCGAAGAACGGCACGAAGCTGATGTCTCCCACCGGCTCCTCGTGGTCCTTCACATAGGCGTAACTCTTGGTGGAGCCTTCGTGGTCGTTGAAGGTCACGCACGGAGAGATGACGTCGATCATGCAGGTGCCGCGATGGCTCATCGCCGCCTTGAGAATCGACAGCAGCTGTTTCTTGTCGCCCGAAAACGACCGCGCGACGAAGGAGGCGCCGAGCTCGATCGCCAGGGTACAGGTGTCGATGGGCGGCAGGTCATTGACGACGCCGTTCTTGAGCACGGACCCGAGGTCCGCCGTCGGCGAGAACTGTCCCTTCGTCAGACCGTAACAGCCGTTGTCTTCGATGATGTAGATCAGCGGCACGTTCCGGCGCATCAGGTGCACGAACTGCCCGATGCCGATCGCCCCGGTGTCGCCGTCGCCGCTGACGCCGATGGCCAGGAGCTTGCGGTTGGCGAGGAGCGCACCCGTGGCCACCGACGGCATGCGCCCGTGGACGGAGTTGAACCCGTGCGAGCCGCCGAGGAAGTACGCCGGGCTCTTGCTCGAGCATCCGATGCCCGACAGCTTGATCACGTCCTTCGGGTTCACGCCCATCTCGAAGAAGGCGTCGATAATGCGTTCGGAGATCGCGTTGTGGCCGCAGCCCGCACAGAGCGTGGTCTTGCCGCCCCGATACGGCGCCAGCTCGAGGCCGATGCGGTTGATCTTCTTGCCCGGCTCCGGCGTGGTGGTGGTGGTCGTCGTCATATGGTTAACGCGCTCCCTCCTGCTCGAGGATGGCATCGGTGATCGAACGCGCGTCGATCGGCAGCCCGTTGTAATGGCGGACGCTCTGCAGCCGTACCGTCAGCGTCGGGTCGAGATCCAGGCGCAACAGCGTCAGCATCTGCGCATCCCGGTTCTGCTCGACGACGTAGATCCGGTCGTACCGCTCGACGAACGCTGTCACGTCCGTGCTGAAGGGATAGGCGCGAAGGCGAAGATAGCTCGTCAAGACGCCGGCCTCCTTCAACTGGTCGCGGCTTTCTCCGATCGCGAAATGGCTCGTGCCGTACGCGATGATTCCCACCTTCGCGTCTGGGCTCTCGTCCACCACGGGTGTGGGGAGCAGCTCGCGGGCCGTCTCGAACTTGCGCGCGAGACGATCGAGGTTGGTCACGTAATCGTCCGGCCGCTCGCTGTACTGCCCGCGTGCGTTATGGCCCGAGCCGCGTGTGAAGGTCGCCGGCATGCCATCGCCGGGGATGGTGCGGTACGGGATGCCATCCCCATCGACGTCCATGTACCGGCCCCAGTCGTTGTCGATCCTGCTCAGCGTCGCCTGGTCGAGCAGCTTGCCGCGATCGAGCGGTGCCTCGGGATACTCGAACGGCTTC
The DNA here is from genome assembly GCA_035575695.1 of Vicinamibacterales bacterium. Classification (GTDB taxonomy): domain Bacteria; phylum Acidobacteriota; class Vicinamibacteria; order Vicinamibacterales; family 2-12-FULL-66-21; genus JACDCA01. Next base: position 3,081 of record DATLXP010000204.1, on the reverse strand, counting down.
GACATCCAGGTATTCATGCCGAGATCGAGGTCGCTCATCACGAAGACCAGCGTCTGCAGGCGCTCCGTGAGGTCGAAGGCGTCCATCGCCATCGTGTAGCACTCCTCCACCGTCGCCGGCAGGAGCATGATGTGCTTGGTGTCGCCGTGTGACAGCAGGGCGACAGCCAGGATGTCCCCCTGCGCGGTCCGCGTCGGTAATCCGGTCGACGGACCAACACGCTGGATGTCGAAGACGACGCCCGGAAGCTCGGCGTAGTACGCAAGGCCGGCGAATTCACCCATGAGGGAGATCCCGGGCCCCGACGTGGAGGTCATCGCACGCGCGCCTGCCCATCCGGCTCCGATCACCATGCCGATGGCGGCGATCTCATCCTCGGCCTGGACGATGGCGAACGTCGCCTTCCCGGACTCCTTGTCCATCCGGTACTTTTTCATGTAGCCGATGAGCGTTTCCGGCAGCGATGACGACGGTGTGATCGGATACCAGGCGACGACCGTGACGCCCGCCATCATGCAGCCGAGCGCGGCCGCGGCATTCCCTTCGATCAGGATCTGGCCGGCCGTCTCGTTCATCCGCTCGACGGCGTAGGGATCCTGCTTCGTCAGGTTCTTCTCGGCGAAGTCGAAGCCGGCCTTCAGGGCGCCGAGGTTCAGCTCGATCGCCTTCAGCTTCTTCCCCATCTGCCGGCGGAGGGCGTGCTCCATCTCGGGGAGATCGATGTCGAGGAGCTTCGAGAGCACGCCGTCGTAGATCATGTTCTTGACGAGGCGACGCAGCTTGGCGTCGCTGCAGACCTCGGAGACGATCTTGTCGAACGGCACCGGATAGAACGTCAGGTCATCGCGCAGCGCGTTGAGCTTGAGGGGCTCGTCATACAGGACCGCCGCGCCAGGCTGCAGCGACAGCGTGTCTTCCTTCGCCGTCTCCGCGTTCATCGCGACGACAAAGTCGATTTCTTTCCTGCGCGCGACGTAGCCGTGCTTGTTGGCCCGGATGGTGTACCACGTGGGCAGGCCGGCAATGTTCGACGGGAACATGTTCTTGCCGGACACAGGGATGCCCATCTGGAAGATCGCGCGGAGCAGGACGAGGTTCGCCGTCTGGCTCCCGGAGCCGTTGACGGTCGCGATCTGGATGCTGAAGTCGTTGACGACGCGCGGCGTCGGGTGCGCGCTCCCCCCGCTCACAGCGCGCTCTTCACGGCGGCACCGATATCCGCGGGGCTCTTCACGACCTGCACGCCGGCATCGGTCAGTGCGTCCATCTTCTCGGCGGCGGTACCCGTGCCGCCCGAAATGATCGCCCCCGCGTGGCCCATGCGACGTCCCGGGGGCGCGGTCTGACCGGCGATGAACCCGACGACCGGCTTCTTGAAGTTGGCGCGGATCCAGTCGGCGGCCTCCTGTTCGGCCGACCCGCCGATTTCGCCGATCATGACGACCGCCTCGGTCTGCGAATCGTCGTTGAAGAGCGCGAGCGCATCGATGAATGACGTGCCGATCAGGGGATCTCCGCCGATGCCGATGCAGGTGGTCTGCCCAAGCCCGAGCTTTGTCAGCTGGTGGATCGCTTCATAGGTCAGCGTGCCGCTCTTCGATACGATCCCGACCCGCCCTTCCGTGCAGATGTGGCCCGGGATGATCCCGGCCTTCGCCTGTCCGGCGGTGATCAGGCCCGGACAGTTCGGACCGATCAGCCGGGTGCTCGAATGCCGGACGACGGCGAGCGCGCGCATCATCTCCAGCACCGGGATGCCCTCGGTGATGCAGACGGCGAGCGGAACCCGGGCATCAGCCGCCTCCATGATGGCGTCGGCGGCAAACGGCGGGGGCACGAAGATGACCGTCGCGTTCGCTCCGGTCTCCCGCACCGCGTCCGCGACGGTATTGAAGACCGGCCACCCCTCGTGCGTCGTGCCCCCCTTGCCGGGCGTCACGCCGCCGACGACCTGGGTCCCGTAGGCCTGCGCCGCCTTGGCGTGGAAGGAGCCTTCGCGGCCGGTGATCCCCTGAACGATCAGGCGCGTGTTCTTGTCGATCAGTACAGCCATGGTTATGTGCCCAGAGCGACAACGCGCTCGGCGGCTTCGCTCATCGTGTCAGCGGTCGTGAAATTCAAGCCACTGTCCTTCAGCATTTGCTTGCCTTTCTCGACATTGGTGCCTTCCATCCGGATCACGATCGGTACACGCACGCCGAGGTCCTTCACGGCCGCGATGACCCCTTCGGCCAGGATGTCGCAGCGCAGAATGCCGCCGAAGATGTTGATGAGCACCGCCCTGACGCTCGTATCCGACATCAGGATGCGGAAGGCGTTCTTGATCTGCTCGGCGCTCGCGCCGCCGCCGACGTCGAGGAAGTTGGCGGGCTCCCCGCCGGCCAGCTTGATGATGTCCATGGTCGCCATGGCCAGGCCGGCTCCGTTGACCATGCACCCGATCGTGCCGTCGAGCTTGATGTAATTCAGGGCGTACTTCGACGCCTCGACTTCGAGCGGATCCTCTTCAGCGACGTCCCGCAGCTCCTTCAAGTCCGCGTGGCGGTAGAGGGCGTTGTCGTCGAAGGTCATCTTGGCATCGAGCGCGAGCAGGCTGCCCTCCTCGGTGACGATCAGCGGGTTGATCTCGATCAGCGAGGCGTCGGTGGCCTTGAAGGTTTCCCACAGCGCCGTCATGAAGGTGCCGGCCTGCGCGACGGCAGGCCCCTCGAGGCCGAGGGCAAACGCGAGCTTCCGTGTCTGGAAGGGGCTCAGCCCCGCGGTCGGGTTGACGAACTCCTTGAAAATCTTCTCCGGCGTCTCTTCCGCCACTTTCTCGATCTCGACGCCCCCCTCGGAGCTCACCATCAGTACCGGACGTTCGGTCGATCGGTCGATGACCATCCCCAGATACAGTTCCCGCTTGATCTTGAGGCCCTGCTCCACGAGCACCCGCTGCACTTTCTGCCCGGCGGGTCCCGTCTGATGGGTCACGAGCTGCATGCCGATGATCGCCTTCGCGGCGGTCTCAGCCTCGTCCGGGCTCTTGACCACTTTGACGCCGCCCCCCTTGCCTCGTCCGCCTGCGTGGATCTGCGCCTT
>DATLXP010000203.1:0-17130 GCA_035575695.1 Vicinamibacterales bacterium | reverse complement strand
TCCACCATCGCTCTCGTCGCACGCGCGATGTCAGGGGTGTAGCTGGGCGAGACGACGCGGTCGACAAACACCGGAACGTCCTCCCCGGCGCGGATCCGCTCCACGATGCCGTCGACGCTGCCTTTGCGGCGTGTGCCCGGTGCCGGCTTTCCGAACACGCTCTCGACGCGAAGGACGTAGCCGCGCTCGTAATCGAGCGCGAACAGGTCCGCAAGAAGCTTCGACGCCCCGTAGACACTTCGCGGGTTGGGCGTGTCGGATTCCACGTAGGGACGATCGGTCTCGCCGTCGAACACGAAGTCGGAGCTGTAATGCACGAACGCCGCCCCGGCGGCAGCGGCGGCGCGCGCCAGGCCGAGCACGGCGAACGCGTTGAGGGTGAGCGCCTCGACCGGCTCCCCTTCCGCCCGGTCCACCCCGTTGTAGGCGACGCAATTCACGATGACGTCCGGGGCCGCGGCGGCGATCGCCGCCGTCACGGCGGCAGCGTCGGTGATATCGAGACCTTCGTGACCGAACGCGATCACCTCGCCATCGCGCTGGAACTCACTGACGATCTGCGCGCCGACCAGCCCGCGGGCCCCCGTGACCGCAACGCGCATCAGCGGGCCACGGCATCGCCGAGGGCGTCGACGACCGCCTGCTGCTGCTCGAGCGTCAGCTCCCCGTAGATCGGCAGCGCGAGGACATCCCGGGCCGCCGCCTCCGCCTCCGGAAAATCTCCAGGCCGATGGCCGAGCGACGCAAAACACTCCTGCAGGTGAAACGGCACCGGGTAGTACACCTCGGTGCCGATCCCCTGCGCGGTCAGCGCGGCCCTGACACGCTCGCGGTCCGGCACCCGGACGACGTACTGGTTGTAGATATGGTGGCGCTCCGGCAGCGCGCGCGGGAGCGTGATCGTCCCGTCGAGCCCCGCTGCCGCGAACAGGTCGTGATAGCGCGAGGCGTTCGCCATGCGCATCGCCGACCACCGCGAGAGGTGCGGCAACTTCACGCGAAGGACCGCGGCCTGGAGCGCATCGAGGCGGAAGTTGCCCCCGATCCGCTTGTGAAAATACTTCGGTTCGGCGCCGTGGTTGCGCAGAAGCCTCAGCTCATGCGCCAGCGCGGGATCATTGGTCGTGACAAGGCCCGCATCACCGAACGCGCCGAGGTTCTTGCTGGGGAAAAACGAGAAGCAGCCAGCGGCGCCGATGGTTCCCGCCTGCCGTCCCTTGAACGCCGCCCCAATCGCCTGGCAGGCATCCTCGATGACGGGGATTCCGTGCGCCTGCGCGACCGCCACGATGGGGTCCATGTCCGCCATCTGTCCGTATAGATGCACCGGGATGATGGCCCGGGTCCTCAGAGTTATGGCCGCGCGGATAGCAGCTGGATCGACGTTGTACGACACCGGATCGATGTCGACGAGTACGGGGGTGGCGCCCAGGCGAGAGACGCACCCGGCGGTCGCGAAGAACGAGAACGTCGGCGTGATGACTTCGTCACCGGGCCCGATGCCGAGTGCCATCAACACCGCGAGAATCGCGTCGGTGCCCGACGACATCGCGATCGCGTGCGCCACGCCGACATGCCCGGCGAGCTCACGCTCGAGCCCTTCGACCTCGGGGCCGAGGATGAAGCGCTGGCTGTCGCAGACGCGGGTGATGGCCGAGAGGATCTCCTCCCGGAGCGGGCGGTACTGCGCGTCGAGGTCGAGCAGCGGTACCGCGACGCGGGTCTTCATTTCGAGATGATCTCGGGGGTACCCCACAGGGCGAAGTCGTTCCGCTCGTCGTCCCCTTTTCCGGGCGCGCTGTTGTTGGTGTTGAAAATCAGGCTGATCTCTTCACCGGCGTACGCCGACAGGTCCACCATCACCGGGATCCACTTGCGGTCCCCCGTGCTCGTGAACGGGTTGACGTGCTGCTGGAAGAGCGGCTCGTAGCCGCGGCCATCGGAGACGCCGACCCGAAACAGCACGCCATCGCCTTCCGCTGTGAAGCTCTCCGGTTTCATGCCCACCATCACGCGCAACCACGCATCGTCGGGCACGCGCACCTTCCACGTGATGCGTGATTCCGGCACGGTGTAGATGGCCTTGCGCTTCTCGCCGTTCAATTCGGCGTCGACGACGTCGAAGGTCCCGCTGCCGGGTCGCTTCTCGGCTGCCTGGAGCTGCGCGATGAGGTCGACGGCGTCCTGGCTACCTCCGCGCCTGAACAGCCACCAACCCGCCACGAGCATCACCACGACCACAACCCCCGCCAGTGCGGCGCGATTGTTCTTCATGAACCCTCACTTGAAAAACTGACAATGTACCACTAACCACGACGTTCTTTCACGGCGGCGCGGGTTTCGCGGTCCGCCTCGCGACGCTTGATTGTCTCGCGCTTGTCGTGCGCCTGCTTGCCTTTCGCGAGCGCCAGCGACATCTTCACGTGGCCGTTCTTGAAATAGAGACGGGTCGGCACGAGTGTCATCCCCTTCTCGACGGTCTTCCCGATCAATTTCTTGATCTCGGTCTTGTGGAGCAGGAGCTTACGTCGGCGGGTCGGCTCGTGATCCGCATATCCGCGATGGCTGTACGCGTTGATGTGGATGTTGTAGACCCACACTTCGCCTTCCTCGACGCGCGCGAAGCTGTCACGGAGATTGGCGCTTCCCTCGCGGATCGCCTTGACCTCGGTGCCAACGAGCACCACGCCAGCCTCGAACGATTCGACGATGTGGTAATCGTGAAACGCCTTGCGGTTCTCGGCGATGTTCTTCTGCGCTTCTTCCCGCGCCGTCTTAGCCATTTTTTCAGCCGTGGTATAGGCCCGACCTTAGTAGGCCCGACCTTCAGGTCGGGCGCGTGCCGGTGTGCTGCGCCTCTCCGCGTAGGCCCGACCTTCAGGTCGGGCGTGTGCCAGCGTGCGGCGCCAGCCCCTCCCGCGTAGGCCCGACCTTCAGGTCGGGCGCGTGCCGGCGCGCTGCGCGAGCCTCGCCGCCAGCTTCACCGCCTCGATCATGCTCCCTGAGTCTGCCGTGCCGCGGCCGGCGATGTCGAACGCCGTCCCATGATCGACCGAGGTGCGGATGATCGGCAAGCCCAGCGTCACGTTGACGGCCTTGCCGAACGCCGCCATCTTGACAGGGATCAGCCCCTGATCGTGATAGCACGCGATCACGGCGTCGAATTCGCCGCGCATGGCGCGAACAAATATCGTGTCTGCGGGGAATGGTCCGCTGACCGCGATGCCTGCGGCAACGCACGCGTCGATCGCCGGCCGGAGGACGTCCTGATCTTCGCGCCCCAGCAGGCCGTTTTCGCCCGCGTGCGGGTTGAGTCCGGCGACCGCCAGCTTCGGTTCGGCATGCCCGAATCGCGGCAACTCGCGGGCGGTCAGGAGCACCGTCGCTTCGATCAACTCGCGAGTGATGGCGCGCGGGACGTCCGCCAGCGGGATGTGCACGGTCGCGAGCACCACCCGAAGGGCATCCGCATAGAACATCATGACACCGCGCGGCGCCCCGGTGAGGTGCGCGAGCAGGTCCGTGTGCCCCTTCCACGGAAGGCCGGCGGCGGCGAACGCTTCCTTGTTGATCGGGGCGGTGGCGATCCCGTGAACGCGGCCCTCACGCGCGTCGTTCACGGCCCCGACGATGGCCTCATAGGCGGCGCGACCTGAGGGTCCGGATACACGGCCCCGGGCAAACGGCGCAAGGTCGGCGGAGGTGTGCGGTCCGTAGATGACGGGCTCGCACACCGCGAGGACGTCAGGATGTGACGCCGCCTTCCAGGCAATCTCCGGGCCTATCCCGGCGGGATCGCCGGCCGTGATCGCGATGCGCGGCTTCATGTCGAGCAGGAGCCGCAGCCGCCTCCGCCGGATCCGCAGCCTCCGCCCGAGGCGCACGTGCCGCAGCCGGTGGGGTTGTCGCAGCCGCCCTCTTCCGCGCACCCGCCGTGCTTCACACCTTTGCCGTTCGGGATCTCGTACCGGAGACAGCACTTCAACCGCCCGCACATCCCGGATAGTTTCGAGGGATTGAGGCTCAGGTTCTGCTGCTTCGCCATCTTGATCGAGACCGGCTCGAAGGATTGGAGCCAGGTCGTGCAGCAGAGCGGACGTCCGCACGATCCATAGCCCCCGATCATCCGGGCTTCGTCGCGCACGCCGATCTGGCGCATTTCGATGCGCGCACGGAAGTGCGTCGCCAGGTCGCGCACCAGTTCGCGGAAGTCGACACGGCCTTCGGAGGTGTAATAGAAAATCAGCCGGGATCCATCGAAGAGCTGCTCGACGCGGGCCAGCTTCATCGGAAGCCCACGCTCCCGGATCTTCATGAGGCAGATCCGCTGCGCCTCCTGCTCGCGCTGCTGGTGCTGCAGGCGCGCGACGATATCGTCGCGGCTGGCGCGTCGGATGACCCTGGCGTCGGCCGCCGGCGGGGTACGACGGGTGCTGAGCGGGGTGACCGTGCGCGTGACCGTGCCGACGGCCGGCCCGGACTCGGTGTGGACGACCACCTGGTCGCCGGGCGTGTAGGGTTCGCCGGGGCCCGGTGCGTCCAGGGCGAGGTCCGGCAGAAGAAACGAGTAGGTCCGGCCGACCGGCGTGAACTTGACGCTGACAAACGGACGCGAGGTCCCGGCACTCATTGGAGGCCTTCTTCTTATGTAAACGGTGTTCGCACACCCGTAGGCCCGACCTTCAGGTCGGGCGTCTCAAGCCCGTAGGCCCGACCTTCAGGTCGGGCGTCTCAGCCCCGTAGGCCCGACCTTCAGGTCGGGCGACTTAAATCTGCAATGACAGCCAACCCGCGACGATCTTCGGGCTGGCGTTCCGGTCGAGCGCGTTGAGCGCCGTGTCGACGTGTGCAAAGGCGCTGATCACCCGGTCGCTATCGTACGCGCGCAGCAGCCCTTCGAGCGGTTTCTTCAGATCGGCATTCGCCATCGATCGCTCGTCTGCGTGGGCCATCAGCGCGCCGAGGTCGCGCAGGATGGACGACATGGCGAGCAACGACTGCCCGAGCGCCGCGCGGTCCGCCTTGCTCCGTCCGGCCCCCGGAAGCCCGCTGGCGCCCTGCAAACGGGCGGCTGGCGCACTGGTCGAGGCGACGGCCTGGAGGAGATCGAGCGCCGCATCGCGCGCTTCGCGGAACGCGTCGGTCCCCCCTTCGAGCGCGCGCCCCACGCTGCCGTCCGACAGCGCCGCCGCCGCGTGCGCATCCGCGGCGACGTATTCGTGACGCTCCATGAGGATCCTCGCGACATCCCCCGGCGCCAGGCGCCCGAAACGGAGGCGCTGGCAGCGCGAGCGCACGGTCGGGAACAGCATCTCCGGCAGCGACGTCACGAGAATGAATATCGACGCGGCCGGCGGCTCTTCGAGCGTCTTGAGGAGCGAGTCCTGCGCGTTGTCGACCATCCGGTCGGCATCATCGATGATGGTGACCCGGCGGCGTCCCTCGAACGGTCGATAACCGGCCGTCCCGATCGCGCCCCGGATCGGGTCGACCTTGATGGATGCCGATTCTTCAGGCCGTACCCATTGCACGTCTGGATGCACCCCGCGCAGGATCTTCCTGCACGCATTGCAGTCGCCGCAGGCGTCCGGCGTCTCTCCGGTCGAATCGGGGACTGAGACAGGGGACAGGCAATTGACGAGCTGGGCCAGCGCGACGGCAGCCATCGACTTGCCGACGCCTGAGGGGCCTGCGAAGACGAGGCTCGGGGGGAGCGAACCCCGCACCGCGGCGCGCGCGATCAACCCGAGAATGCGCTCGTGTCCGGTAATGTCACGGAAGGGCATCGAGGGAAAAATGTATCACCTAACCTCCGCCGGGCTTTTTCTTTTCGGGCGGCTTCTGATCGTTCTTCTTCTTGTCGTCCCCCTTGCCGTCACCAAAGACATTCGACCAGAATCCCCCCTTTTTCTCTTTCTTGTCGCCTCCCGGACCACCGGGCAGGACACCCCCGCTGATACGGTCACTCGGGGGTGGTTCGGGCATGGCCTGATCGGGAAGCCGCGGCTGCCGGGGCGCTGACGCGTCGCCGCTATCGTCGGAGACCCCGGTGAGGCCCTCGAAGAACGAATTGTGCACCTGGCACACGGACCTGGGCTCGGTCCCCTTCCGGAAGAACTCCGTGTAGACCATCGAACGCGTTTCGGCCCATCCGTCACGCGTGACGACTTCCACATTCGAGCAGCCGTCGTTCGGTAATTTGCCCGACGCGCGGCAGACGTTGACCGCGGCCACGCCCGCCGGGCGCTCGAACCAGGTCCCCTCGTGCCCCTTGGTCGCCTCCTTCATGAAACCCGCCCAGATCGGCACGGCAAGCTCCCCCCCGTATCCGTTGGCGATGATCGTCGACGGCTGGTCGAACCCGACCCACACGCCCGTGACGACCCGCGGCGTGAACCCCACGAACCAGGCGTCCACGTAATCATTGGTCGTACCGGTTTTCCCTGCGGCCGGCAGCGTGAATCCGGACTGCCGCACGCGGTACCCCGTGCCGTGGTTGATGACGTCGGCGAGCATGCTCGACATCATGAAGGCCGTGGCTTCGCTGACGGCCCGGTGGGACTTCTTCTCGTCCGTGTACAGGGTCTCGCCATCGTTGTCATCGACGCGACGAAGCAGCACGGGCTGGCGCACGATGCCGGCGCTGGCGAACGCCCCGTACGCCGCCGTGAGCGACAGGAGCGTCACGTCGCTCGCACCGAGCGCGAGCGACGGCACGCTCGGCGGTGTTCCGACGTTGAGCTTCTCCGCCGCGGCCACCGCCGCCGGAATGCCGACGGTGGTCAACATTTTCACCGCGGCCCGGTTGCTCGAAATCTTGAGGGCCGTCCGCAGCGTCATCGAGCTCGCTTTGCTGTGGCCGTCTTCGGGGACCCAGGCCCCTTGCGCCGTCCTGATCGGATCGTTGAGCCGCGTGAGCACGGTCGCGGGCGAGTGGCCGGCCTCGAGAGCCGCGGCGTACACGAAGGGCTTGAAGGCGGACCCGGACTGACGCTTCGCCTGCGTCGCGCGGTTGAAGCGGCTTTCACCGAAATGGCGGCCTCCGACGAGCGCCAGGACGTGACCGTTCGACGGGTCCATGGAGACCAGTGCGCCCTGCACGTAGGCCGGGAGCTGCCCTTTTTTTGTCCGCGTATGCCCGCGCTTCTGATGCCGGAAGCCGGGGCGCTTCTCCAGCTCGACGAGCCCCTTCTCGACCAGCGCTTCCGCCGTCTGCTGGAGTTCGGCATCCATCGTCGTGTAGACGCGGAGGCCGCCCTGGTAGACGCGCTGCCATCCGAACCGCTCGACGAGCTCGCGGCGCACCTGCTCCTTGAAGTAGAGGCCGAACGTCTCCCGGATCTCGAGGCCATTGGCGAGCGTCACCTCGGCCCGCTTCGCGCGGTCCGCCATCTTCTGGTCGATCGCGCCTGATGACACCATCGATTGCAGCACGACGTTGCGTCGTGCGACGGCCCCCTCGAGGTTCACCGTCGGCGCGTACGTCGACGGTGACTGAATCAGCCCGGCCAGCAGCGCCCCTTCCTCGAGGGTCAGCTCCGACGCCGACTTCGCGAAGTATCCCCGCGACGCCGCCTCCACGCCGTGCAGGCCGTCGCCGAAGTACACCTTGTTCAAGTACAACTCGATGATGTCCTGCTTCTCGTACACGTTCTCGATGTACGCCGCGACGATCACTTCTTTCAGTTTGCGCCGGTAGGTCTTGTCCCGGCTCAGGAACGTCTGGCGCGCGAGCTGCTGCGTGATGGTGCTCCCCCCTTCAGCGCGCCGGCCTTCCTGGAAGTTGCGCACCACGGCCGCCGCGACGCGCACGGCATCGACGCCGGTGTGTTCGTAGAAGCGCTGGTCTTCGACCGACACCACGGCCTTGATCAGGTTCGGTGACATCTTTTCGAACGGCACTTCGATGCGCTGTTCCTTGAAGATCGTAAAGACCGGCTTGTCGTGGATGTCGAAGAGGGTGGTGGACTGCGCCATGTCCCCCATCTCGCGGAGCCGGTCGCGGTTCGGCAGCCCGGCCGTAATGTCGTAGGCGAGCCACGTGGCGTAACCGGAGACCAGGAACAGCACGACCGCCATGACGCCGACCAGACCGGTCAGGAAGCGGGGACGTCCCGTCAGGAGCGCGTGAAAACGAGCCCGGATCGGGACGAGAAAACTCATCCCCTAGAGTACAACGTGCGCCCAGCGCCCGCACGAGCCCATCCGCACCTGGCACGTCCGCCCGAGCACTTCCGCCCGTGCACCGTGGCAGCGATAACCGCGGTCTGGCCCCCCCGCCCCCGACCAAATGACCCGCGGGAGTTTCCAACAGAGCCGGTTGCGGGGAATAATGGACGCATGCTGAAGAAGGCCGCCTACGGCATCGCTATTCTCGGAACGATCGCGTCGATCGCCCTGCGCTATCTCCACGCGGACCCGCTGATGACGTTCGGCATCAGCGCGGTGGCGGTCCTCGGCCTCGCCTTCACGCTCGGGCACGCCACCGAACAGCTGGGGATCTCGGCCGGGCCGCGTATCGGCGGCATCCTGAACGCGACCGCCGGCAATATGGGGGAGATCATCATCGCCGGCTTCCTGATCAACGCCGGCGAGATCGCCATCGTGCATGCGTCGATCACCGGTTCGATTATCGGGAACCTGCTCCTCGTGCTCGGGGCGTCGCTGTTTGCCGGTGGCCTGAAAAACGGCGTGCAGGAATACGATGCGCAGTTCACCGGCATGAACGCCGCCTCGCTCATCCTGGCGACGATCGGCCTGATCGTGCCGGCGACGTTCGCCTTGCTCATCGGCGCCAATCCGTTGACGGGCCCCGGGGATGTCGGGTTCGTCCCCATCAAGACACTCACCATCGGCGTCTCCATCCTCCTGCTCATGACGTACGGCGCGCAGATGTACTACTACATGCGAACGCCCGCCACGCCGGTCGCGGCCGGTGAAGAGGAACACGCCGAGTGGACCTGGAAGGTCTCGCTCGCCATCCTCCTCGGATCGGCGGCGGCGCTGACCGCGGTCAGCGAAGTCCTGGTGCATGCGCTCGAGCCGACCGTTGAGAAGTTGGGGTGGAGCCGTCTCTTTGTCGGCGTCATCCTCATCCCGCTCATCGGGAACCTGGCGGAGCACGTGGTGGGCGTGACGCTGGCCTACAAGAACAAGATGGATTTCAGCCTGATGACGAGCCTGGGCTCGGCGACGCAGGTGGCGCTCTTCGTCGCGCCTGTGCTCGTCTTCTACGGGCTCTTCGTCGGCGTGCCGCTCAGCCTGGTGTTCACGCCGCTCGAAGTGGTCGCCGTGGGGGTCAGTGTCTTCATCGCCAGCTACATCGCCCTCGACGGCAAGTCCAACTGGGTCGAGGGGCTCCAGCTCATGTCCGTCTACGCCATGCTGGGGCTGGCGTTCTTCTTCCTCACGTAGCGACCAGCACGCGCGGAGCGGTGTCGCCGCTCCGTGCGCCTAATCCCCGAGGAGGCGCCCGAGCGGCTGCAGATCCTCGACACCGTCGCAGACCGCTTTGATCACCATCATCATCGGGACGGCCAGCAGCAGTCCCCAGGCCCCACGCCCAGCTCCAGAACAACAGCCCCGCAAACACGGTGACCTGGTTCATCTGTGCCACCTTGCCCATGAGGGCAGGAGTGAGGACCATCCCCTCGAGGGTCGTGATGACCAGGGAGACCGCCGCCACGGTCGCGGTCATCGACAGGGTGCCGAATTGAAGAAACGCGACGATCGACAGCCCTCCCGTGACGACGAGAGGCCCGGAGTAGGGGATCGAGTTCAACACGCCGGCCAGCAGCCCCCACAGCGCCGCCTGCTGTAACCCGAGGCCCCACAACGCCAGCCACGTGGCCACGCCCACGATCAGGCTCGTGCCCATCTGCACCAGGAAGAACTGCTCGATCTGTCCGGCGATGTCCTCGAGAATCTTCACCGTGATCTTCTTGCGCGTGAGTGTCGGCCCGAGCTCGACCAGTTTTCTCTTGAACAGCTGGTCGGACAGCAGCATGAAGAAGGTCAGGAACAGGACGATGATGGCCTGGCTGATGGCGGTCGCCGCGGCGCCGGACTTGCCCCACAGATACGCGCCTGCCTGGAACCCTGGTTCCTGGATCTGCACGCGGACGACATTCTTGGCGGTGCGGGCGCTCTCCGCATTCGCCTGGAGCACTTCCACCGCCTCCTGGACCTTCTCGACAGCGCTTGGCGCATCCGATGGCCGCCGCTGCAGCACCCCGGCGAGCTGCCGGGCCCCCTTCGGCAGCTGGTTGATCGTGGCGATCGCATCGTCCTGCAGCGAGTACACGAGCGCGCCGGCCCCGGCCATCAGGACGGCGAGCGCGAGGAACGCGCCTAGCGCGCGAGGGACGCGCCATCGCTGCATCCAGTCAACGGCCGGATCCAGCGCATAGAACAACAAGCCCGAGATCGCGAACGGAATCAGCACGTCGCGGGTGTACCGCAACAGCAGGAGGCCTGCCGCGATCCCGAGGAGCGTCAGGGCCGCGTGCGAGATGCTGATGACGGCCGGTGCCTCGGGCGCAGATGCGACGGGCGTCGGCTCTGGTCCGGCCGCCGGGGTCACGTTGTCGATGGTCATGCCTGTTCCTGTAGAAGTGACGCGAGCAGTTCCTGTGATCGGGCCCACACGCCCCGACGCGCCCAGCGTTCACGTGTCATGCGATCACACGCCGCGATGTCCGCAAGAAAAATCCCGTTCAGCTGATCGGCCAGCGGCTTGTCGAAGAAGCACACGTTGCTTTCTTCATTGTGCGCAAAGGACCGATTGTCGAAGTTCGCGGTGCCCGTCGTGACCCACAGGCGATCCACGACCATCGTCTTGTGATGGAGCATCGTCCGGTTGTACTCGAGAATTTCGATGTCGGCGTCCAGCAACCGTCCGAACAGGCGCACGCTGTTGTGCCGGGCGAGCCAGTTGTCGTTGCGAATGCCCGACACCATGATCCGGACCTCCACGCCCCGCTTCCTGGCTTCGATCAGCGTGTCGATGGCGACGGCGTCCGGGATGAAATACGGGTTGGCGATGTAGATGGATTGCCGGGCACAGACGATCGACAGGTAGTACATCGTGCGGACGTTGGAGGCGCCGGTCTCCGGCGAGCTGAGGAGCGTCTGCACCGCGAGATGTCCGCTGGCCTTGATCAGCGGGTAATACATGTCGCCCGTGAGCAGTTCGCCGGTCGTCTGCTGCCAGTTGTGCGCGAAGCCGGTCTGGAGCGGGATGACGGCGGGGCCATCCATGCGAATCTGCATGTCCCGCCACTCCTCAGGTCCGCGGGCATCACCCCGCCAGTGATCCGCGATGCCGGCCCCGCCCGTAAAGGCCGTGTGTCCGTCGATGATGAGTGACTTCCGGTGCGTGCGATTGTTGAATCGGCCGAGGGTATACCAGCGGATCGGGTTGAACCAGGCGACCTGACAGCCGCCGGTCTCCAGCACGCCGAGGATGTCGGCAGTGATGCTCGACGAACCGATGGCATCCAGCAGGATCTTTACCTTGATACCTGCCTTGGCTCGCGCGGCCAGTGCCTCGGCGAAGGCGCGCCCGATCTCTCCTTCCCAGTAGATGTACGCCTCGATGGTGATCGAGACCTCCGCCTCCGCGATGCCCTTGAGCATCGCCGGGTAGAACGCATCGCCGTTGTTGAGCAGCTCGATGGTGTTGCCCTTCAGGAACGGGGTACCGCTGGCGCCCGCGATGGTGCCGGAGAACTCCGGCGAGTCCACGCAGAACTCGTGATCGAGACCGAAACGCGGGGGGGCGCCGGGGGGGCGATCAGGTAGCTGATGAGCGCCATGATGCCGGCACCAATCGCCCAACCCCATCGATCGTCGCGAATCGCCCAGATGCTCACGAGCGCCCATGGCCACCAGGACCAGAGAAAGTGCCTGGCCCTGGTCCAGAACGGCAGGACGCCCTTGGGCGCACGCGACCGGGGGTCCACCGCCAGGTGCCACCCACGTCTCACACGGCGCCCGCTCCATGACTGCGGACGACTCTTCGCCCGCGGCCCTGCGCGATGTCTGCCACCCTCACGAATCATTCTGGCTCCAGGTCCCGCCGCACTCTTGAGAACACCGCACGCCGACTCCGCGAGTCATTGTCGCTCATGCGCCTGGTCGCAAGGAGTGATCCTTGATCCCGTCCTTGGCGGGTAGGACAATAGACGCATGGCCAAAGTCACCGGTCAAGTTTCAAGTCACCTTGCCGAAGGCGCTCGTCACCCGGTGTGGAATTCGTGTGGGAGATGAACTCGACGTGCGGTTAGCCGGCTCGTCGATCCAGATGGAGAAACGCTCAGCATCCGACGCAGCACCACGACGGCAGGACAGGCTTGCCCAGTTCGACCGGGCCACCAGCCGGCACAAGGCCCGCGGCGCCGCCCGCTCGATGCCACGCGCGCGGTCCCGTGGCTGGACGCGAGAGGAGCTGTACGTTCGTGGCCGCACTCGTTGACACGAATATTCTCGTGTACCTGACTCCATTCGCATACCGCACCAGGCCCTCATCGAGTTCATCGCGGCTACCACCAGGCCGCTGACCCGTGGGGGGCCTTCCATACTGGCTCCGGCAGAGGCCCGGCGTGAGATGGAAGAGATGCTCGTGCAGTTCGACGTGATCTATCCGGACGAAGAACTGGTGAGGATCGCCATCCGGGGCGCCGCGACCTATGGACTGTCATGCTTCGACGCGCATCTCTGGGCGTACGCGGAACGCTTTGGTCTCGACACACTCTGGTCGGAAGACTTCGAGAACGGCAGGCTGTATGGTCGGGTGCGCGTCCGAGATCCGTGCGCCGGTCCAGCCGGTCCAATGGAGCGCGGAACCCGGGGAATGGACGATCAAGGGGTCACTGGAGGAGATGTTGGCGGGGTCGACGGGACGCGAACCCGCGGCCTCCGGCGTGACAGGCCGGCGTTCTAACCAACTGAACTACAACCCCGCTGCGTGCGCGTGCGTGTCCTCACTGCGGGCGCAGCAGGGACCTGAACAAGCCGTGATTATAGCGTCTCATCCTCGAACGGCGCAACCCGACCTGGTCTCGCGGAGTCCCGCGTCGCGACAGATTGAAGCGGTGCGCAACAGGCAACAAATAACCACAGAGCCACAGAGGGCCACAAAACACTCGTTCTTTCAAGAGAGTCTCTGTGGATCTCTGTGCCTCTGTGGTGAAATTTCCCTTACGTCGCTCTCCCCCGGCAGCCGGGCCTCAGGGCACGTAGAATGAAGCTCGGGGCGGTTAGCTCAGTTGGTAGAGCACCGGCTTTACACGCCGGCTGTCAGGGGTTCGAGTCCCTTACCGCCCACCAGCCTTCGCTCGACTGGACCACGCCGCTGATCCTAGCGCGCCGATTTCCACAGCAACACCGCCAGCACCAGGATCACGCCGATCGCGGCGCGATACTCGCGGTTCCGCATCGCCCGTTCGAGGCTGAACCGCCGGTGCGCACCAGGCGCGAGCCCCGCCCGATAGTCCGGATACGCCGACCCGAATTTCTCGGTGAGATGAGCCTCCTCCGTCCGGATGGCCGCGGTCAGGGTCAGCGCCAGGTACGCAATCACGAGCGTCGCCACGGTGATGTTCGCTCCCGCGACCGCGAGGCCCACGCCGATCAGCGTCGAACCCAGGTACAGCGGATGCCGTGTCAGCCGATACGGCCCCGACATCGTCACCTCGCGTCCTTTCTCGAGGTGCCCGGCCGCCCAGATACGGATCGCCTCTCCGACGAGTGCGACCGCCGCGCCCATCGCCAGGGAACGCGGCGTCGGATCCGCGAGCCACAGCGCGCCGATGCCGAACACGAATCCAAGCGGCACCCTCAGCCGGGCAATTTTTTTCAGGACGTCGGACATCAATGGTCGCGCCTGCCGGTCGTTCTGAGTTGGATCGCGGCGGTGACCTCCGCCACCGTCACGCCATCAAGGCACCACGCCGCCTGGGTGCAGCGACGCTCGTAATGGCACCGGCAGGAGGCGTAACGGGAAATCGAGACGTCCGCTTCGCTCCATGGGCCGTTGCGGTCAGGATCGGTCGGGCCGAAGATCGACACGATAGGCGTCCCGACAGCAGAGGCAATATGCAGTGGACCGGTGTCGCCGGAAATCATCAGCGCCGCCTCTCGACAGAGCGCGACCAGGTCCGACAAGCGCGTGGCCGGAGCCATGCGAGCCGCGTTCGACGACCGATCGACGACCGCCCGGGCCCGGGCCTCTTCTCCCGGCCCCCACAGCACGAAGGGCGCGTAGCCTCGCACCTCGCGCAGAAACGCCGCCGTCTCGCCGAGACGCTCGGCACTCCAGCGCTTGTTCGGCCACGCCGCGCCCGGGTTGATCAGCGCGACAGGCGCACCCGCCGCCGCCTCGCGAACGATGTCCGCCGCGGCCGACTGCACAGGCGACAGCGGGACCTCGATGCGCTCGTCGATAATGTCGAAGGCACGCAGGAGCCCCAGATTCTTCCGGATGACATGGCCGCCGAGTGGCGAACTCGTCGAACGCGTCTCGACCGACTCCGAATAGAAAGGGCTGGCGCTCTTTTCGCGCAGATGCCAGAGCGAAAATCCGACGACGCGCGCCGCGCCCGACGCGCGAGCGAGCACGGCCGACTTCAGGAGCCCCTGCAGGTCGAGCGCTGCGTCGTATGTCGTGGCTCTCAGCCGCCTGACCACGTCCATCCATCCGCGCACGCTGGACGTTTCGAGCACTTCGACGCGGTCGATCACCGGAACGAGATCGAGCAGCTCGCGGTGGCGCCTGTCGACGAGCCAGTCGATGCGCGCACCGGGGAAGGCGCGCCGCAACGCCGCCGCCGCCGGGATCGCGTGCACGATGTCCCCGAGCGCCCCCAGACGCACGATCAGGAAGTTCATCGTCGGATCCGCGAGAGCAGATCGCGCGTGGAATGATCCTTGGGATCGCCAACGATCGCGATGCGTCCGCCATACGAACGCACGGTCTCCCGCTCCGGGACGGTGTCGACCGTGTAGTCGGTGCCCTTGCAATGCGCGTCCGGCCGCAACAGCAGCAACAACGCGCTCACGGTGGGCTCCGCGAATATCGTCACGTAGCTGACGCCACGAATCGCGGCGACCAGCTCGGCGCGCACCTCCGCGGGAAGAACCGGACGCCCAGGCCCCTTCGCCGACGCCGTGACGTCGTCGTTGATCGCCACGACCAGGCGGTCGGCTTCCGCCGCCGCCGCCAGCAGGTACCGCACGTGGCCCACGTGAAGCAGGTCGAAACAGCCGTTGGCAAACGCGACGGTGCGGCCCTCAACGCGGTCGCGCGCGATCGCGTCGACGAGCTGCTCGCGTGAGAGGATCTCAGCGGGCATCGGTCCGCACCGCGATGCGGAGCTCTTCGGCCGACACCGTCGCAGTGCCGCGCTTCATCACGACCAGCCCCCCCGCGTAATTGGCGAGGTGCGTCGCCTCTTCGAGGCTCGCCCCCGCCGCGAGCGCGAGCGTCATGGTCGCAATTACGGTGTCTCCGGCCCCTGTAACATCGGCGATCTGGTCCGACCCGTGAATCGGTACGTGCACCGTCGGCCGGTCGCGCTCGAAGAGCGCCATCCCGCGGCTGCCCCGCGTCACGAGAACCGCCTGTGCGCGCGTCCGCTTCAACAGCTCGCGCCCAGCGCGCTCGAGCACGCGCGCGTTGTCGCCGATGCGAATGCCGAAGATCTGCTCGACCTCCGATTCATTGGGCGTGCAGGCCGTCATCCCGCGGAACCTGGTCAGCGCGTACCGCGAATCCACCAGGACAGGCGCGCGTCGTGCGCGCAGGGAGGACGCCAGCGACGCCACGAACGCCGGCGACACCATGCCGGTGCCGTAATCGGAGACCAGCAGCGCGTCGCAGCGGTGTGCGGCCTTGAGCAGTCGTGATTCGAGCGTGCGCCGCTCCTTCTCAGGCACGCGGTTGACGGGAGCGCGGTCGATCCGCACGACCTGCTGCTTCGCCGAGTGAATGCCCCCCGCCAGAATGCGCGTCTTGGTCTGCGTGACATGCCCCGCGGGACGCAGCACGCCCCGCACGTCCGCCTGCTTCCCGAGGATCGCGAGGAGCCGGCGACCCGGATCGTCACGTCCGACGACCCCCGCAATGACCGCCGTCGCACCAAGAGCCGAGACATTGCGCGCGGCGTTGCCGGCTCCGCCGGGCACGAGCTCGGTCGAGTTGTAATTCAGGATGAGGACGGGCGCTTCGCGCGACACGCGGGCAATCTCTCCGTAAATGAACTCATCGACAATCAGGTCGCCGAAGACGGCGACCCGAAGCCCGTCGAACCCGTCGATCAGTTCCAGCAGGCGTCCCGGTTCGACGCGGCTCTTCATCTGTTTCATGGTTGTCGGAGGATCCACGCGACCGCCGCGATCAGGTTGTCGGTCACCGTCGCAGACGCCCTGTTCTCGCTTTCTGACTGCCGGCCGTGGCCGGTACGCACGAGCACCCCGCGCGCCCCCACCGCGTCCCCCGCGTCCACGTCGGACCAGCGGTCGCCGACGACGAACGATCCCGCCAGGTCGAGGTCGAGGTCCGCCGCGGCCTGACGCAACTGCCCCGGCCGTGGCTTGCGGCAGTCGCAGTCCTTCCTGAAAGCGGCGATCGAACCGTCCGGGTGATGCGGACAGTAATAATACCCGTCGATTCGAGCGCCGCCCACCGCGAGTCTGGCGTCGAGGACGGCATGCGCCTCTGCAACGAACGCTTCTTTCACGATCCCGCGCGCGATCCCGGCCTGGTTGGTGACCACGACCACCGCAAATCCGGATTGATTCAGAAGGCGGACGGCATCGATGGTGTACGGAAAGAACGTGAGACTGCGGATCTCGGAAAGATAGTTGGCCTCTTCGATAAGCGTGCCGTCACGATCGAGGAATACCGCGCGTCTCACGCCTGGTGCCTCCCGGGAGCCGTGGCGAGCCGGCGGGCGACCGAGGCGAACACATCGTCGGACGTAATGCGCGTCATGCACCGATGATCGATCGGGCATTCCCGCAGCATGCAGGGCCGGCAGAAGACAGGATGGATGAGCACGTCGTGATTGCCGATCGGCGCCGTGGCGCGCTCGTTCGTAGGTCCGAAAATCGCGGTGACCGGAACGCCGG
>DATLXP010000202.1:0-1520 GCA_035575695.1 Vicinamibacterales bacterium | reverse complement strand
TTTTTTGCGCACGGCGATCTGGCGGCAGCCGAGGGGTTCCGGCCGTGTCGCCGCTGCCGGCCCCAGGAGGCGTCCACATCGACCCCCGCACTCGATCGGATCCGTGGTGTGGCGCATGCGATCGCTGCGAGGAAGGGCGCCAGCGTCTCGCTGACCGCGCTCGCGCGCGCCGCGGGCATCGGTCAGCACCAGTTGCTGCGTTCGTTCAAGCAGGCCCTTGGCATCACCCCACGCGAGTACGCGGACGCGTGCCGCACGGGCTGCCTGAAGTCCGCCCTGAAGTCAGGTCTCGGTGTCGCCGCCGCCGGGTACGCCGCCGGATACGGATCCGGGAGCCGCGTCTACGAGCGCGCCCCTTCCATGCTCGGCATGACACCGGCGCGCTACGCGGCCGGAGCGCAGGGAGAAACCGTCCGATACGCCATTGCCCGCTCGTCGGTCGGGCACGTGCTCGTGGCCTCGACCGATCGCGGCATCTGCGCCGTGACGCTCGGCGACAACGCCGAGGCGCTGTCCCGCGCGCTCGCGGTGGAGTTCCCCGGGGCGCACGTGGAGCGCGACGAGGCGACCCTCGCGCCAGCCGTGAGCGCGGTGGTCGACAGCATCGATGGGCGCGCGCCCGACCCGCGTCTTCCGCTGGACGTCAGGGCGACAGCCTTTCAACAGCGCGTGTGGAAAGAGTTGCAGCGCATCCCGCGCGGCCGGACCCGATCCTATCGCGAGATCGCAGAGCGTATCGGCCGGCCGACCGCCGCACGCGCGGTCGCTCGTGCCTGCGCGTCGAATCCTGTCGCGCTCGTCGTCCCATGTCACAGGGTGGTGCGCGCCGACGGCAGCGCCAGCGGATACCGGTGGGGGAGCGACAGGAAGAAGCGGTTGCTCGAGGGCGAAGCCGGCAACTAGAATCCCCCCGAATGCGTCATGTGCCCTTCTGGCTCGACCAGGTCCCGAAAAGTCGTCGTCGGTCGCATCCACGCCTGAAAGGCAGTCACGAGACGCGCGTTGCGGTCGTCGGCGGCGGGCTCACGGGTGCGGCGTGCGCGCTGGCATTCACCATGGCCGGCTTCGAGGTGGTGCTCCTGGAGGCCGAGACCGTGGGTTCCGGCGCGACCGCGGGCGCCGACGGCCTGTTACGCGAAGGGTTGAACGCCTCCTTTCAGAGCATGGCGTCGGCGCACGGGCTGCGACAGGCGCGGGCGCTCTGGGACGGTACCCGCCAAGGATCTCTCGATTTTGCCGCCACGCTTCGCCGTCTGAAGATCCGCTGTGACCTCGGGCCTCTCGACCTGCTCACGGTCTCGCCTCCATCGAGCGAACAGGCGAACATGCTCAGGCGCGAGCAGGCGGCGCGAAAGGCGGCGGGGGTCGCGGGGAGTTGGGTCACACCGGCCGTGACGACCAGCGAGGCTGGCATCGACACGGGGGGCGCGATCCGGACGCGCGGCGCCGCACTCGACCCATACCGCGCGTGCCTCGGGCTCGTGTCCGCGGCCGCCGCACGGGGCGCCGCAATTCACGAG
>DATLXP010000201.1:0-4934 GCA_035575695.1 Vicinamibacterales bacterium | reverse complement strand
TTCAAGGACACCGGCGCGATGTGGCGTGGCAAGTACGACATGCCGCCGGACGATTTCGCGAAGGAGCTCGATCGCCTGTGGGAGCAACTGCGTCCTCTGTACACGTCGCTGCACGCCTACGTGCGAACGAAGCTCCACGACAAATACGGTGCGGCCGTTCCTGAGAACGGGCCGATTCCGGCGCACCTCCTGGGGAACCTCTGGCAGCAGGAGTGGGCGAACATTTACGACCTCGTCGCGCCGCCCGGCACCAAGCAGGTCTTTTCGCTCACCGACAATCTCAAATCGAGAAAGATCGACCCCATCGGGATGGTGCGGATCGGCGAGCGTTTCTTCACGTCACTCGGATTCGAGCCTTTGCCGAAGACGTTCTACGAGCGGTCGCTGTTTGTGAAACCGCGCGACCGCGAGGTGGTGTGCCATGCGAGCGCCTGGGACATCGACAGTGCCGACGATCTGCGTATCAAGATGTGCATCGACGTGAACTCGGAAGACTTCACGACCATCCACCACGAGCTGGGGCACAACTTCTACCAGCGCGCGTACAAGGACCTGCCGGTCCTGTTCCGTGACAGTGCCAACGACGGATTCCACGAGGCGCTCGGCGACGTCCTCGCGCTGTCGGTGACGCCGGAATACCTCGTGAAGATCAAGCTGCTCGACAAGGCGCCGGACGCATCGGCTGACACGGGCCTGTTGTTGAGGGCCGCGCTCGAGCGGCTGGCGTTTCTGCCGTTCGGGTTGCTCGTCGATCAGTGGCGGTGGCAGGTGTTTTCCGGCGCGATCGCGCCTCAGAATTACAACAAGGCGTGGTGGGACCTGAAGTTGAAGTACCAGGGTGTCGCGCCGTCGTCTCCGCGGGGCGAGGAGTTCTTCGATCCGGGCGCGAAGTATCACGTGCCGGCGAACACGCCCTACACGCGGTATTTTCTCGCGCAGGTGTTGCAGTTCCAGTTCCACCGGGCGCTCGCGAAGGAGGCGGGCTGCACGATGCCGCTGCATCGGTGCTCGATCTACGGCAACGCCGAAGCGGGGAAGCGGCTCAAGGCGATGATGGAAATGGGCGCGTCGAAGCCGTGGCCCGACGCGCTCGAAGCGCTCACCGGCCAGCGGCAGATGGACGCCACCGCGATGGCCGAATACTTCGCCCCGCTCAAGGCCTGGCTCGACGAGCAGAACCGGGGCAAGAAGATCGGGTGGTAGGGCACGTGCGATGTGCGACGGTGCGACGTGCTCAACGTGCGACGTGCGGATGTGCCGCGTGCGGACGTGCTACGTGCTGTGCGACGTGCGGTGCGGCGTGCTACGTGCAAGGTTCGTGGCCCTCAGAACAGCACGTAGCACGTAGCGCACAACGCACGTCCGCACGAAGCACGTTGAGCACGTCGCACCTCGCACGTGCGACCAGATTATCTGCGGAGGGACGCCGCCCAGCCGAGAATGACGGTCAGCTGGCGAACCGGCTCCTGGCCGTCCCCGCCTGTCAGCATCAGAAACCGCTCGCCGTCCGGGCTGACGTCATACGCTGCAGCGGAGGCGGCACCCCGCACGAACGCGCCTTCGAACAGCAGGCGCTCGGGTCCGGCGGTGAGCGCGGGGCGCGTACGCACAGGCGCCGACATCATCCGCGGGCCGGCGCGGAAGAACACCGCGGCGCCCTCGGGGTGCCAGCGCGGCTCCGAACCTCCGGCCCTCGACACCCGCACCGACGGTCCACTGCCGTCGGCAGCGGCGACGTAAATCTCGCTGGCGCCGGACTCGTCCGATGCAAAAGCGATGAACCGTCCATCGCGGGAGAACACCGGTGTGGCCTCGGTCGCCGGCGACGGATGGAAAGGGCGGGGAGAGCGTTCCCCCTCGAGCGGGAGCAGGGCGATGTCACGGTTACCGGATGCGTCGTGCTCGATAATTGCCAGCATCCGTCCGTCCGGCGATGCGGAGTGTGGCATCTGCGCGCGCGCGCCGGTCGTCACCCGCTCGTCGCCGCCGCTGCCGTCCGCACGCCGCCGGAACACCGCGGAGGGACCATTCCGGCTCGCGCCAAACGCGATATGGCTGCCGTCGGCTGACCAGACGGGGGAGCTGCCGCCGTTAAATGTCACCTGCCGCAGCTCCCCGAGCGCGATGTCATACCGCCAGACCTCCTCGCGGTCGCGCCCCGCGACGAGCGCGATGGAGCGCCCGTCTGGCGACAGCCGCGGCGTGGCATAGGCCCCGCGCGGCGCAGCGAGGGGCTGGCCCGCTCCCGTTCGGTCGACCCACACCAACCGGTGGTCGGCATCACCGCCGGCGACGTAGGCCACGCTGCCGTTCGAGGAGACGCTGAACTGCGCGGCGCCGTCGCTCGACTCCATGACCGAGGCAACGACACGCTGCGGATCGCCGGTCACCCTTCGCGCGCCGGCATCGAGCCCGACGGCAAACAGGTTACCGGCACGCGCGTACACCAGCCCGCGGCCGGCCACGTATCGCGGGTGCGTCCCCCCCTCGACGAGCACACGCCGCGAGCCGCCGCGCAGCGACTGGGCCACAATCTGCGCGTCGTCCCAGCTCCCCTCCGTACCCACCACGAACAGGACCGTCTCGCCGTCGGGCATCAGCTCGGGCCAGCGGTGGCTGAACTCGCCGCGCGCCGTATCGAGCGTTGTCACGGGGCGGGTGGGCCCTCCCTCGGCAGACACCGCCAGCAGCGAGGACCCATTGTTCGGTGCAAACACGAGCTGCCCATCCGTCCCCCACACGCCGCCGAACCCGATCGCACCGTCGGCAAGGACGCGAACCGGGCCACCGCCCACAGGCACTTTCTTCAATTTGCCGGACGCGAAGAAGGCGATCCACTGGCCGTCAGGGGAAAAGAACGGGCACAGTGCGTCTTCGGTGCCGGGGATCGGCGCGGCATCTGGCGACTGCAGGGGACGCACGTAGAGTTGCGAGTTCCCTCCGCGGCTGGCGACAAACGCCAGATGCGTCTCTCCTGGTGACAGAGCGATCGCCGGAAAGTCGAGACCGGCGAGGCGAGCGCCGTCAGGCAGCGGGATGTCGAAGTGCGCAGCTGACCGGATCGGCGGCGGATCCGGTCGCAGCGTCCATCCAAGCAGTGCGGCGCCGGCGATCGCCGCCGCCGTGACCGCCAGCCAGGGGCCCTTTCGGCCGGCGGCGCGCTGCGGCGGGAGCGCGACTACGCCGGAGACCGGCTCGGGCACGCCGGCGATCGCATCCTCGATCTCCAGCCTCGCGTCGCCGATGTCGTGCAGCCGGCGCCGCACATCTTTTTCGAGAGACCTCCGCAGCAGGCGCCGGATCGCAGGGGGCACGTTTTCCGGAAGCGCTATCCACTCGGGTTCCAGCGTCAGGACCGCGACGATGATGTCCGAATCGGTTGCGCCCGGGAAGGCCCGGCGGCCGGCGAGCATCTCGTAGAGGAGACAGCCGAATGCCCAGACGTCGGTGCGCCGGTCGACGCCCGTGCCACGTGCCTGCTCGGGACTCATGTATGCCGCCGTCCCGAGCATGACGCCGGCACCGGTACCGCTCGATGTCCTGGTCCGGGCAAACGGCGCCTCGGGCCCCGTCTCCTCCGCTGCCATCGCCTTCGCGAGCCCGAAATCGAGCACCTTCACGTCGCCGCCCGGCGTCAGCATGACGTTGGCGGGTTTGAGATCGCGGTGAATGACCCCTCCCTCGTGGGCCGCCTCGATCGCCGCCGCGATTTGCACCGCAACCGCGAGCGCTTCATTGACCGGAAGCGGGCCCGTCGAGATCCGCCGAGCGAGCGTGATCCCCTGAACCAGTTCCATGATGAGGAGGCGTACGCCTCCGGCCTCTTCAAGTCCGTGGATCGTGGCGATGTGCGGATGGTTGAGCGAGGCGAGCAGGCGCGCCTCGCGTTCAAAGCGCTGCAACCGTCCGGGATCCTCGGCAAAGGACGGGTGGACGATCTTTACCGCGACGTCGCGATCCAGCCGGGTGTCGCGCGCGCGGTACACCGCCCCCATGCCTCCTTCTCCAATGAGGGCCGTGATCTCGTAGGGGCCGGCGCGGAATCCGGGTTCCATGGCAGGCGTGCATTATACTGTCGGGGCGCAGCGACCTGCGCGATACAAGGGAGGGCCCGTGCGCGTTCTACTGATGGTGGTCGCCGAATTTCTCGCAGTCGCACCCTCTTCGGCTCATGCGCAATGCGTGACCGTGCCCGACACGGCACCCGCACTCCATGTCGGGGATATCGCGCCCGATTTCTCGCTGCCGGGATCAGACGGCCGACAGTACCGCCTGTCAGACTACCGCGGGAAGCAGGCCGTGGTGCTCGCCTGGTTTGCCAAGGCATTCACCGGCGGCTGAACGGCGCAGTGCAAGTCGCTCCGTGAGAGCGGCGCGGGCATCCGCAGGTTCGACGTGGCCTACTTCGCCGCAAGCGTGGATCCGCCCGAGGTCAATCGTAAGTTCGCCGATCAGCTCGCGGCGGATTATCCCCTGCTGAGCGATCCGAAGCGGGTTGCCGCAAGTGCCTATGGCGTGGTCACCGCCGGACAGCCGTTTGCGACCCGCTGGACCTTTTACATCGGCATCGATGGCCGGATCCTATACATCGAGAAGCAGGTCACGCCGGCGACCCACGGCCGTGACGTCGGGGCCAGGCTCGCCGAGCTCGGCGTCCGCAAGCGCGCGCGCCGTCCGGGACGCCCCTGAGGGTCGTGACGCGTGCCGGACTGGCGGCGCGGCCTCCGGCATCCGTAACCGGGAGCGCGGGCGGGCGGGGGACTTTGGCGCCGAAAAATCCTGTCCCCTCAACCGTGAGGGGCTCCGGCTTTTTCAGACCGACCGTAGGGTGAGAGTTGCGGCACAATCGGGCCCAAGGGGCCAGGAGGCGTGCCGTGAAGAAGAAGCGATTTTCGATCGAGCAAATCACTGCGGTGTTGCAGCAAGTCAATCAG
>DATLXP010000200.1:0-20017 GCA_035575695.1 Vicinamibacterales bacterium | reverse complement strand
GCCCACTGGAGGGCCAGCGACGTCGCCGCGACCATCAGCCCTTCACCATTCGTGAACACGGAGTAGCCGCGGTACTCCGCGGGTGTCACCATGTGGAGGAACTCCTGGTGCGTCATGCCGCCGTACGGAACAGGCCCCTTGAGATAGTCCGGGCCCAGAATGTCCTCGACGGTCGGCTTGCGCGCAAACACCTCGACGCGGAACACCGGGCGGTCAGATTGCGTGGTGATGGCTGGCGGACGGGATATGGCCTTCTGGATCCTGGCGAACGAGACCGGCAGGTCCACGTCTTCGGACCGCGGCGCGTCCTTCTGCTGGCCCGCAGCCAGCGATGCGACGAGCAGAAGCGCGGGAACCTTGAAGAGCACAATACGCATTATGACGATGGAAGCCAGTCAATGGCTTCCAAAGCAAGTGCCCGGCCGTGGGACGCTCCTGTTCGCATCTGAACAGTAAATAGTTCCGGCGTGCTGCCACGGCAGCGCTCCGGAGCCTTTGGTGTCACCACTTCCGGCTGACAGCCGCCCGGGCACGGGAGTTGGAAGTGGAGGGGCCATGCATACGACCCTGCAGGACTTGCGATACGCCCTACGGATGCTGCGTCGCACGCCCGGCTTCGCCATCGTCGCCGTCCTGACGCTGGCGCTCGGGATCGGCGCCAATACCGCCATCTTCACCGTCGTCAACGCGCTGCTCCTCAAGCCACTCCCCTACGCGAAGCCGGAGCGCCTCGTGATGGTCTGGCAGGACTTCCGCGCGCGCGGCGGCCCGGCCGATGAGTGGGCAACACCCGGCAACTACGTCGACTGGCGGGCGCAGAAGGACCTCTTCGAAGAGGTCGCCGTGATCAACGGATGGCGCCCGACCCTGACCGGCGGCGCCGAACCGGAGCCGCTGCCAGGCGAGCAGGTCGCGCATGAATATTTCACCGTGCTCGGCATCACGCCGGCGCTGGGGCGTCATTTCAGGAACGAAGACAACGCACTGACGGCGGCGCGTGTCGCCATCCTCGGTGATGGCTTGTGGAAGCGGCGGTTCGGTGGCGATCCATCGATCGTCGGACGGACGGTCACGTTGAGCGGCGAGCCGCACGAAATCGTCGGGGTGCTGCCGGCAGGCTTCAGGCCGATTGTGTCGAGCACTGCTGAAATCTGGCGGCCGATCCGCATGAACTTCGCGGCCCCCTCCCGTGGAGCCATCACGCTGCGGTCTGTCGCGCGCCTTAAGGACGGTCTCACGCTCGCGACCGCCCAGGCCGCCGCAACGACGCTGGCGCGCCAGCTTGAGGCCGCGCATCCGGAATACAACGAAAAAGTCGGTTTCAATCTCACCCCGCTTCACGATCGAGTCGTCGGCGACATCAAACCGGGCCTGCTCGCGCTGCTTGGCGCCGTCGCATTCGTGCTGCTCATTGCGTGCGCGAACATCGCCAACCTGCTGCTCGCACGCGGATCCGCCCGGGGGCGCGAGCTCGCGGTCCGCCTCGCGCTCGGCGCGGGGCGCGGACGCGTCGTCCGGCAGCTCCTGACCGAGAGCGTCCTCCTGGCGGTTATCGGCGGAGGTACCGGGATGCTGCTCGGGGCCTGGGCCGTGGACGCGCTGCTGGCAATCGCGCCGGCCAACGCCCCGCGCGTCAGCGAGATCGGCCTCGACGCAAGGGTCTTCGCCTTTACCGCGCTGCTGACCGTTCTCACGGGTGTCCTCTTCGGACTGGCGCCAGCGCTGCAGGCTTCTCGCGACAGCGTCACGACGGCGCTCAAGGAGGGTGGACGGGGATCGTCTGGCACGGGCGGCACGACCATCCGTCGCGGCCTGATCGTGGCCGAAGTGGCGCTGGCGCTGATGCTCCTGACAGGCGGAGCGCTGCTGCTCCAGACATTCGTGCGCCTCCAGGCGACCGACCTGGGCTTCGACCCCGACAACGTCCTGGTCGGCGCGATCAATCCTCCGCGAACGACCTACGACACGGCAGCGAAGCATCGGGCGTTTTACGACCAGGTGTTGGAGAAAGCGACCGCGCTGCCGGGAGTGACGAAGGCCGCGATCGCGTCGGTGCTGCCCCTCAGTGGCGACAGCGACACAAACGTCAGCATCGAAGGACGCCCGGCGTCACGCTCGCCGTCCGACGCGCCTGTCACCTGGTACCGGCTGGTCAGCGCGGGGTATTTCGACACCATGCGCATGACGATCCGCCAGGGGCGCGCGTTCGAGAGGGGCGAAGCGGCCCCCTCGGTCGTCGTCAACGAGACCATGGCGAAGAAGTTCTTTCCGGGCGAGGAGGCCATCGGCCGCCGCCTGAAGTTCGGTGGCGACGGCGACCCATGGTTCACGATCATCGGTATCGTCGCCGACGCCAAAGTCCGCGGTGCGCGAGAAACCGCGCGCATCGAGACGTTCGTGCCGTACTGGCAACTGACCGAACCAGGCATGAACATCGTCCTCAGGGCAGACGCACACCCGTCGCAACTTGCGGGGCCGCTGAAACAGGCGGTCGCGAGCCTCGATCCCAACGTTCCGGTCTCGGACATCACGACGCTCAGGATGATGGTGAGTGAATCGATCGACCAGCCGCGATTCTTCGCGATGCTCGCGGTGGCCTTTGCCGCGCTCGCGTTACTCCTCGCGGCCATCGGCATCTACGGCGTCATGGCGTACGCCGTCGCGCAGCGCACGACCGAGATCGGCGTGCGGATGGCGCTCGGCGCCACGCCGTCAGACGTGTTTCGTCTCGTCGTGGGCGATGGACTCAAGCTCACCGCTGCGGGCGTCGCCCTGGGCCTTGCCGGATCGTTCGGGATCGCACGGTGGCTCACGGCGCTGCTCTTTGGCGTGACGCCCGGGGATCCGGCCACGCTCGCGGTCACGGCAAGCGTGCTGCTCATGGTGGCCGCGGCGGCCTGCTTCCTCCCGGCGCGCCGGGCCACACGCGTCGACCCGATGGTCGCGCTGCGCGCAGAATGAGACCGCGGTCCACGCCGGCTGTTTGGCCGTGTTGAACGGTGTTGCACCGTGGCTTGTCCGTCATGGACGGTGTGGCACCGTGGCGTGGCCGTTTTGCGCCGTGCCTATAATTGAGGTGGCGTAGAAACCGACCACCCGCGGGCCCCGTCTAAGGAACCACGATGGCATTTTTCAGATCCAGTCAGCCCGCGCAACAGCCCGAGCCGTTGTCGTCCGATGCGACGGTCGCGCCCAACGCGTTGATTGCGCTGCGCAACATGGAGAAGTCATACGCGCACGGCACGAGCCGCACGTACGTGCTCAGGCGCATCAGCCTCGACATCAAGGACGGCGAGTTCGTGTCGATCATGGGGCCGTCGGGCGCCGGCAAGTCGACACTGCTTCACATCATCGGGATGCACGATTCAGCGTGGACGGGCGAG
This sequence comes from Vicinamibacterales bacterium, assembly GCA_035575695.1. GTDB lineage: Bacteria > Acidobacteriota > Vicinamibacteria > Vicinamibacterales > 2-12-FULL-66-21 > JACDCA01. The sequence goes on along the minus strand of DATLXP010000200.1, from coordinate 16,634 downwards.
TACTACTTCCTCGACCAGCCGGTCCACAAGCTCGCCGCGAAAGAGCGCGCGAAGCTGCACAAGCAGTACGTGGGGTTCGTGTTTCAGAGCTACCACCTGCTCGACCACCTGACGGTCTACGAGAATCTCGACATCCCGCTCTCCTACCGCGACGTCAAGAAGGGGGAGCGAGAGAGCATGGTGTGCGACATCCTCGACAAGTTCGCGATCGTCGGGAAGAAGGATTTGTATCCCAATCAGTTGTCGGGTGGGCAGCAGCAGCTCGTCGCTGTCGCACGGGCGGTCATCTCGAATCCCAAGGTCATCCTGGCGGACGAACCGACTGGTAACCTGCACACCAGTCAGGGACGCGAGATCATGGAGCTCTTCAAGAAGCTGAACGACGGCGGGACGACGATCATCCAGGTGACGCACTCGGAGGCGAATGCGGCCTATGGCAGTCGCGTCATCAACCTGCGCGACGGCTGGATCGTGGCGGAATAGCGATTACCAGCGCGGTTCTTTCCGCCGTCCGCCCGAGAAGTCCTCGCTTTCGAAGTTACGGCCGCCACCCGGGGCGCTGCGGCCGCCTCCGCGGTTGGCACCGCCCCCTCCAAAGCCCCCTTCCGGTTTCGGCCTGGCCTCATTGACCACTAGGGGACGGCCGTCCATGTCCTGCTCATTGAACTGGGTGATGGCCTTTGCCGCCTCGTCGTCGTTGCTCATTTCGACAAAGGCGAAACCGCGGGCACGGCCCGTGGCCATATCGCGCATGACACGCACGTTATCCACTGTGCCCGCCTGACCAAACAGCTCGGTCAGCTGCTCTTCGGTCGCGGAATACGGAAGGTTGCCGACGTAGAGTCTCCTACCCATCTGTTCACTCGCTCCTGCCATGACGCGGTACGAAAGGGACCGTGCCTGGTGGAACATAGCAGATCCCGTGCCGCTCGCGCTCCACTGACGTGCTTTACCCGCGGTCATGGCCGAGCTACAGTGGCAGGCGATGCCTCCACCGGGTTTTCCACTGATCCTGCTTCTAGCCCTGGCTGCCTGCTCCCGCGAGCGACGGTATCCGCTCGAAGGGCACATTCTGATCGTCGATCCGGCTCGGCAGGAGCTCACCGTGAAGCACGGCGACGTCAAGGGGTTCATGCCCGGGATGACAATGCCTTTCAAGGTCAGCGGCGCGACGATCGCCGAGCGCAAGCCGGGTGACGTGATCCGGGCGACCCTGGTGGTCTCCGACAGCTCAGGGCATCTCGAAAATGTCGTCAAAACCGGCGAGGCGGCACTGCCACTCGAGACCCCGGCCACGCCTGGGGTCCGGATGCTGGAGCCCGGGGCTGAGGCGCCCGAGACGCGTTTCGTGGACCAGGCTGGGCGAGCGCGCCAGCTGTCGGAGTGGCGCGGAACGACGGTCGCCGTCACGTTCGTATACACGCGCTGTCCGCTCCCCGACTTCTGCCCCTTGATGGACCGGCACTTCGCCTCCGTGCAGCGCGCGGTCCTCCAGGACGCGTCCCTCGCGCGGAGTGTGCATCTGCTGTCGGTCAGCGTGGATCCCGACTACGACACCCCCGCGGTCCTTCGGGATCACGCGCGCCGCGCCGGCGCAGATCCACGCACGTGGACGTGGCTCACGGGTCCGCGGGGAGTCATCGCACCCTTCGCCCATGCGTTCGGCGTCTCGACTATTCGTGACGGCACGTCGACGACGGAGATCGTGCACAACCTGCGTACCGCCGTGATCGATCGCCACGGGATGATTGCGAGCATCGTGTCGGGCAATGACTGGACGCCGGACACGTTACTGGCAGATCTACGAGCTGCTCATGGCCGCTAAGCCGGTGCAGCCCCGCTTCCGCGCAACGGAGCAAGCGGTGATCGCGCGTCTTCGGACGCCCTCGCAGGTCCAGCGCTTCCTGAACGACCTCCCGTACAACAACGAACCACCGCCCGGCGGGGAAACGCTCCGCAGCTTCAGGGGTGTCGTGCGGCACCGGACGGCGCATTGTCTCGAAGCGGCGCTTGCCGCCGCGGTCATCCTGGAGCAGCACCGGTACCCTCCGCTCGTACTGAGCTTCGAGTCGATCGACCGCCTGGACCATATCCTCTTCGTCTATCAGCACGCCGGGCGATGGGGCTCGATCGGACGCTCGCGCGACCCTGGCTTGCACGGGCGCAAACCGGTCTTCCGCACCGCGCGGGACCTGGCGCAGAGCTACGTCGATACGTACATCGATGACACCGGGCGCATCACCGGCTACGCGGTGGTCGATCTCAGGATCCTCGGGCGTTACGACTGGAGGCTCTCGGAGCAGAACGTCTGGAAGGTGGAGCGCATGCTGCTCGATCATCCACATCGATCGATCAGGTCGTCGGATGCACGGATCGACCGGCTTCGGCGCCGTTACCGCGCGTTCAGAACACAGTTCCCGGACCGGAAGCCGCTCTATTACAAGGGGCGCGACACATGGACCGCGATGCCGGCAGAATTCAGGCGTTAGTCGAGATCGATGTCCCTGGTCGGTCTCGTGATCGGCTCCTGCCCGGCCTGCTTCAGGGCCTCTTCGAATCGCTTCGAGAGCGCATCATCGCGGTTGCGCTCTGCTTCAACGGATTGCTCGAAGAGCGCGTCGCGGCGCGCGGCTTGCGCCGCCACGATCCGCTGCGCGTCATCGATCTCGGGACGCTCCCCCCGGGTCGAATCCTCGTGACGGATCACGCGGCGCAGGTTCGCATCGATGATCAGCGTCGAGTGGCAACAGGGGCACGACACGTCGAATTCCGATTGGAGCTTCATCGGGGCCACCTCCTCACTTCTTCTTCTTGCGCTGCGTGATGCCCCAGCTCAAGGTCACGGGCGTGCCGTCTGCGGTTTTGGCCGTGACCTCGACTTTCCGCACCACCGTGCCGACGACCCATCGCTGGCCGAAGCCTGTGTCGAACTGACTGACCGGCGCGCTGAGGCGGCCTTCGGGCTTCAGGACCGGTGCGCCGCCACGGTAGTGATCGTTGACCGTGATCAGCACGTTCCGCCACTCCTCGGACGTCTGGTTGAGCACGCTGATCGTGTTGTCGTTGACCTCGATCGGCGGCGGCGGATCGGAACATCCGGCGGCCAGTCCGAAGGCAACGCCGAGCATGAGACGCTTGACTGCGAGGTACCGGCGGCTGCGCATGCGGCTATGATAGCTCCATGCTCTTGAGCCGGTACGCGGCTGCGCGCATCCTGGCCCTGACGTGCCTCCTCGCAGCGGCATGCGGCGGTACGCCTCCCCCCGTGACGCAGCCGACTCCCACGGTGAAGCCCCCCTCGGCACTCGATCCTGCGGCGGCACGCATGGGCGCCACACCGCTGCCTGCCGAGAAGCCGATACCGACCGGCGCGATCACCGGGCGGATTACCGGCGGCGTGCCGGCGGCGCCCCTGCCGAGAGCCCGGGTGATCCTGACGACCGAGACACTGCCCGAACCACGGGTGACGATCGCCGGGCAGGATGGCTCCTACAGATTCGAGAAGCTCCCGCCAGGGAACTACGGCATCCTGGCGACGGCGAGCAATTACGCGCCTCAGCTCTACGCGCAACGTCGCACCACGGCTCCCCCGCCGATCGTCCTGGCGGACGCGCAGCAGCTCACGGGAATCGACGTGGATCTCCCGCCGGCCGGCGTGATCATCGGACAGGTCCTCGATGAGGATCAGCGTCCATTCGTCGGCGCCAGCGTCGACGCGCTGGCCTCGCGCATGGACAACAACCAATCCACGCTCGTCACGATGGCGACCGCCACGACGGACGACCGTGGCGAGTTCCGGCTGACGGGGCTCCCCGAGGGGCAGTACTACGTCAGCGCCTTCGATCCGGCCTTCTCGGATGTCGGCGATGAGACCGGACCGCTGCGCTACGCGGCGACGTACTATCCTGGCGTCGTGCTCGTCGAGCAGGCCACGCGCGTCAGCGTGAGGCCCGGTGTGGCATCCGATCTGAAGATCAACTTCACGCTGAAGATCATCCGGCCCGCCCGGGTCGCCGGCCTCATTGCCACGCCCGACAAGAAGCAGCTGATGAGCGGAGCCGTCATCATGACGGCGGTCCACGGCGAAGGGCTCGCGACCGTGCCTTCCCAGGACGTCCAGATCAACCCCGATGGCACGTTTGTCTTCCGGAACGTCGCACCCGGGCTCTACCAGATCCGAGCCAGGGCCGAAGTCGACCCGGAGGGAATCGCCCTGTTTGCGACGTACCGCACGCTGGTGAACGGCCGTGACATCAGCAACGTCGATCTGGTGCTGCTACCCGGCGCCACCATCGCGGGCACCGTCTCGTTCGAGCCGGTTCAGAATCCGAAGCCTGTGACGTTTGCCGGGCTCCGCGTGCGCGCCCCGTTTGCAGACGGCAGCAATTTTGGTGACGTGCTCACCGGGGACGTGACACTTGAGGGCACCTACCGCATCCGCGGCCTGATGTCCGGCATCCACTACATGACCGTGCAGGGGCTGGAAGGGCCATGGGTCCTCAAGGAGATCCTCTCGCGCGGCCAGGACATCACCGACGTGCAGCTCGACGTGGAGAACAAGCAGGTCATCGAAGACATCCGGATCGTGCTCACCGACGCCGCCAACGACGTCAGCGGAACCGTGCGCGACGCGCGCGGACGCCCGGTTCCAGAATCGCTTGTCGTCCTCCTCCCGCTCGCGCCGAACTTCTGGACGCCGACCAGCCGGCGCTTCGCGCTGCGGTACGCCGACGAGCAGGGTCGCTACCGTGTACGCGGACTCCCGGCCGGAGAGTACCGGGCGATCGCGTCCGTCGAGCTCGACGAGAGCGAGATCTATCGCAAGGAGCTGCTCACCGAGTTCTTCGAGCGGGGCACCCCATTCACGCTCGCCGAGCGCCAGACGCGCACGCTCGATCTCACGCTGACGTCGCTCGCGAAGTTGAAGCGGACGTCGACCCGCTGATGGGCTCTGTGCCGATCGCCGGGGGCGTCGGGCCGTCCCTGTGGACCCCGGAGCGGCTGCCGTGACCGAGGTCAGAGCGCGGCGGCACCTGGATCTCCGGATCGCCACTTACAACATCCACCGCTCCCGCGGCATGGACCGCCGGACGATGCCGTCGCGCATCGCGGCGGTCATCCGCGACATGAACGCGGACGTCGTCGCGCTGCAGGAGGTCATCGGGGCGGGACCGAGCGGCGCCGGACAGGCAGAGGAGATCGGGGCGGCGCTCGGCATGGGCTGGGTGATGCATTCGGTACGGCAGCTGCGCCATCACCAGTTCGGCAACGTGGTACTCAGCCGCTTCCCCGTAGTCCACCACGGCCACTACGATTTGTCGTGGAGGACGTGCGAGGAGCGATCGTGCCAGCGCGCCGACCTCGACCTCGGCGACGGTTGCCTGCTGCACATCTACAACGTCCACCTCGGGACGGCCGTGCTGGAGCGCCGGTACCAGGCGGCCCGGCTCGCCGCCTTCGTCCACGACCACCGCATCAAGGGACCGAAGATCATCCTTGGTGATTTCAACGAGTGGCTGAAGGGGCTCGCCACCAAGACGCTGTCGGCGCTGTTCAAGAGTATCGACATCAGCGAGCACCTGAAGCGCCGGCGCACCTATCCGGGCATCTTCCCCGTGCTGCACCTCGATCACATCTACTACGAAGGGGACGTGACCGTCCGCAGCATGGAGCTCGTGCGTACCCGCACGGCCCTCATGGCGTCGGACCACCTGCCGCTGGTCGCCGACTTTCGTATCGGCTTCTGACGCAACCCCTGCCGCCGCCCTCCTAACGGTTGAGACGCAGGAGCGCGAGGCCCGTCACCTTCACGGCCCTGACCATGTTCTGCGGCTCACGCTCGGTCGTGTTCTCCGGCGTGTCGGCTGACGAGTGGTAGTAGAGGGAGTAGTCGATCTTCAGCTTCTTCGGGTCCGCGCTCCCCTTCGACTCCCAGCCAGGTGTCTGATCGAGCTCGGCGAGTTTGTCCCACGCGGCCGTGTAGATGGTGGTCGCGGGAATCTCGAGCGTCGTGTAGTCCTGCCCGTGATACTTCTTCGGGAGGAACGCGTACGAATCGGTGCCTCCCTGGGAGGGGTTGGTCGTGTACTCCGTCCAGAAGCCTGGACGGCCGGCGTAATCGGCGGCCACCGCTTCCAGCGTCCGCAGGAGCGTCTCGTTCCACGGCACTTCGTTCGATTCGAAGTAGATGGCATCGCGTTCAGCGCCCGTGCCCGTCTCGTCGAAGTTGAAGACACCGCGCAGGCGAGCGAGCCGCTCGCCTTCCTTCTCGATGTAGGTCTTCGCCGAACGATACTCGGCGCCCCACACGGCGAATCGGATCCCGTAGCGAGGACGCGGCGCCTTGCCGGATTTGATTGCCGCCGAGTACGCGCGCGCAATTTCCATCACCGTCGCGACACCGGAGGCGTTGTCGTCGGCGCCCGGTCCGCCGGAGTCCGAGTCCCCATGAGCGCACACGAGATAGTAGGGTCCGGCCTCACGCCCCTCGAGCGTTGCGATCACGGTCTTCCCGCGGCCCTCCCGGACCGTGGCCTCGAGCGACACGGTGACGGATCGCCCCGACCGCGCCGCCGTGGCGAGCGACCGCCCGTCCACGTACGACACCGAGAAGACCGGAACGGGGTGATCCGCCTTCGGCGGCAGCGACGACAGCCGCGACCAGTCGACGTACCGCTTGGGATCGTTGGGCGCGCTGGTGAGAATCGCGGCCGGAAGAAACCCACTCTTCACGATGGCCGCGTACCCACGCCCCCCGTCCCCTGGCGTATAGATCACGCGCCCTTTCCATGCCTCGACGGGCGTCGCCTTGGCCAGATCGTCGACCAGCAGCAGCTTGCCGCCCCGCGGACCTCCCGTCGACGCCGAAAATCCAAAGGGGTACGCGCTCTCGATCACCGTCCCATCCTCGAGCGCCACCCGCCACGACTCCTCCCAATGCGCGAGTGCCGGATCGTCCTCCTGCATGGTGACGCCGAGCCCCTGCTTCTTGAAGAAGGCGGCCAGATACGCGGCTGATTTCTCGTTGGACGGCGTCCCTCCCATGCGCGGTCCAAACGCCACGAGCTCGCGCACGTAGCGCTTGAGGTTGACTTCGGAGACCGCAGCCGCGAAGGCGTCCTCGGCAGGCCGACTCGGCGGGGCCGCCTGGAGCAGGGTCGTGACGACCAGCGCGGTAGCGTAAATCCACATAGACATCCTTCAATTCTGGCTCAAAAGCGCCGACCGCACGACTTGGGAACGTCCCGCCCACCTCGACCGTATTGACAGTGTGATAGCAAAGTGATATCACTTCGTCGTCAATTGCGACGAGGTCGCAACATCATGATCCGTGAACATCAAGTCGCCGCCACCCCCGGGCTCCCCGTGCTCCTGCTCCTGCTCGCCGTCGATGCGGCGGGGATCTACTGGCTCATCACCGCCGTCCAGTCGGGCTCCGGGATGCAGATTCTGCTCTCGATTGCCACCATCCTCGTCGCGACGTTCCTGATGGCCGGGTTGTTCGTCGTCAACCCGAACGAGGCCAAAGTGCTCCAGCTCTTCGGCGCCTACGCCGGGACGGTCAAGAACCCGGGCCTCCGGTGGGCGAACCCCTTCTACACGAAGAAGCGAGTGTCGCAGCGCGTGCGCAACTTCGAGAGCGCCAAGCTGAAGGTGAATGACAACGAGGGGAACCCCATTGAGATCGCGTCGGTGGTCGTCTGGCGCGTCGTCGACACCGCGGAGGCCGTGTTCGAAGTGGACGACTACAACAACTACGTCAAGGTGCAGACCGAATCGGCGCTCCGGAACCTCGCCACCAGCTACACCTGCGATGCGCACGACGAGACAACGATCTCGCTGCGCGGCACGACGCAGGTCGTCGCCGACCACTTGAAGAAGGAGATCCAGGACCGCCTCTCACGCGCGGGCGTCGAGGCCATGGAGGCGCGCATCAGCCACCTGGCGTACGCGCCCGAGATTGCCCACGCGATGCTGCAGCGGCAACAGGCCGGTGCGATCATCGCTGCGCGGCAGCGCATCGTGGAGGGCGCGGTCGGCATGGTGGAGATGGCGCTCGAGCTGCTCTCGAAGCGCGACATCGTGACGCTCGACAACGAACGCAAGGCGGCGATGGTCAGCAACCTGCTGGTCGTGCTCTGCGGGGACAGGTCGACGCAGCCGATCATCAACACCGGCACGATCTACCAGTAGGACGATCGTGGCCGACCGGAAGGCGTTTCTCCTTCGGATCGAGCGCGACGTGCTCGAGGCCGTTCAGCGCTGGGCAGACGACGATCTGCGCAGCCTGAACGGTCAGGTCGAGTTTCTGCTGAGGCGTGCGTTGAAGGAGGCGGGGCGGGAGATGAAGGCGGAAGACAAGGAGTCGATCTAGCTCTCTTCGTAGTCCTCCTCGATCGGGGGCAGCAGCCGCGTCGGCATGCGGAGCGCCTCGCGATGATCGAACAGCGGCAAATCACGCACGTGCAATGTCAGCGGGCAACCGGGCGCCTTCTCTTCGACGACGACGGTGACCGGGCTTCCTTCCACGCCTTCGCGGAAGCCGATGCGGCATCCGCAGGCCAGGCGTGCGTGCGTAAAACCTTTCAACATGCTGATGCGGATTGTACTACAGGAGCGGCTTCAGCTCCGTCTCGAGCTGTTCCTTCGACATCGGCCCGAAGTGGCGCTTGCACACCGAGCCGTCGCGCGCCACGAGCACCGACGTTGGCAGCCCGAAGATGGGTCCATAGGCGTCTTCGAACTCCGGCGTGATCATCACGAGCGGGTAGTTCATCTTCTTCTCCGATGCAAAGGCGCGGAGGCTTTCACCCGAATCTTCGGTGAGGACGCCGACGATGACGAAGCCCTTGTCCTTGTGATCGTCATAGGCCTTGATGAACTCCGGGATCTCGGCGAGGCAGGGGGCACACCAGGTCGCCCAGAAATTGAGCAGGACGACTTTCCCCTTCAGTTCCGCGAGCTTGAAGTCGGCGCCGTTCATGTCTTTCAGCGTGAAGTCGAGGTTGGCCGTCCCCTCCTTGCACGCGGCGCCTTCGACGGGCGGGGCCGACGCGGTCTCGCTGCGCAACAACGTCGGAAGCGTCAGCAACCCCAGCGCAATGGCGGCCGCGGCGCCGATCAACCACTTACTTTGCATCGTCATCTCACACCTCAGTAAACGTTGTCTTTGACGTATTGCACGACGCTGTCGAGATCCGGCCGCCGGGGAGCCTGCGCCACGATGACGTACGTGCGGCCATTCTGGGACCAGACGATCGAGTCGTGTGAAAAGCGTTCGACTCTTTCCGCGGACGCGTCCGCGGCTCTATCGGGGAGCACGTAGATCGACAGCGGCTCGCCGCGCCACCGATACATCAGATGGGCGAGGCGCCCGTCGGTGATGGCGCACCGGCGCACCGCGCGCAGTTCCAGGTCGCTGCCGGCCGATGAGGCAGGCACGCGCACCGGCCACCCGTGGGTCGCGAGCCAGCGCTGCTCGGCGGACGTGCCGTCGATCGGCGTCGACGCGTGGCCGAACCGCTTGCACGCGACGTGGTCGAGCGTCACCTGGAACGCGACGGCCTGGACCCGGTGGTTGAGTCCGAGGCCGAAGACGCCGGCCACGGCGATCACCAGCGTCGCCGCGACCGACAGCGGCAGCCAGCGAATCACGGCGGGCACGGCGCGCCTGCCCCTCATCCATGCGGCGTGTGCGGCACACCGGGCGTGCAGGGCCTGGGGTGCGCACCGGCGCAGGTCGCCGCGCCGGGCGAGGAGCACCTCGCGGGCGGCGCGTTCCGTCGCGACGAGGTCGCGACAGCAGTCGCACGCTCCGATATGCGCCTCGACAGCGGCACGATCCGGCGGCGCCGCCTCGCCATCCACATACGGCGCCATCAGCGGTTCGACGTCCTGGCAGTTCTTCATTCTCGTGTCATCCCGCGACGCGTGCCCTGGCAAGGTGTTCATACAACTGGCGACGACCGCGGGAGATCCTCGACATCACCGTGCCGATGGGGACCTGCGTCATCGCCGCGACCTCCGCGTAGGAAAACTCCTCCACGTCACGCAGCCACACGGCCTGCCTGAAGACCTCCGGCAGGCTGTCGAGAGCCGCCTGCAGGTCCGCGTCGAGTGCGGAGCGCGTGAGCAGTTGCTCCGGCGTGTGCGGTGCCTGACCGTTCGCGTCGACGGCCGGCGCGAGCTCCACGACCTCGCTGTCGATGTCGATCGAGTTCCGCCCGTCGTGCCGCCGCATATTGCGAAACGTATTGTGCAGGATGGTAAACAGCCACGCCTTGAGGTTCGTGCCGCGCGCAAACTGCGACGACGACCGGAACGCCTTGAGGTAGGTATCCTGCACGAGGTCTTCGGCGTCCGCCGCGCGCCGGGTGAGGCGGAGCGCGGTCCCATAGAGGCTGTCGACGTACGAGAGGGCCTCCCGTGCGAACGGATCGTCGTCCGCCGTGGTGCCGGGCGCCGACCCGCCCGTCAGCGATGAGCGTCGTCTGAAGACCATCGAAAAATCAGAAGACGCCCACCTCTCAAGAACACCGGAGGCCGCGCCCTTTATTCCAGTCGATTGTACCCGGCACAGGACGCCACCGCTCGCACCGGGTGACAGGGAACGGCGACCGCGGCTGTTTCCGGTTGTTTTTCCAGGTGAACGGGAGGCACATGGCTTGCTGGGTCCGACCGTTTGGACCCAGCGCATTGCAGCCATCGTCTTAGCTACAGTAACATCGCGACTCGCGCCGGTCCTGAGGCCTGCGCACTTCAGAGGTGAATCATGCGCACGCGCTTTTCGCGCGGCACCCTTGCGGCCCTGCTGGCCGTGGTGCTCGTCACCGGCCTCGCCCCACACGAAGCCTTCGGTCAAACCCCGTACGTGCCGTACTTCGGCAAGAACAAGATCCGGTACGACGACTTCAAGTGGAAGATCTACACGACCGACCACTTCGAGCTCTACTATTACCCTGAGATCGAGAAGCATATCGAACGGGTCGCGAGCTACGCGGAGAGCGCGTACCAGCAGATCAGCGCCGACCTGAAGCACGACCTCGCGTTCAAAGTGCCGATGGTGCTCTACAAGACGCAGAGCGAGTTCCAGCAGCAGAACATCGAGGCCTCGGAATTACCCGAAGGCGTGCTGGCCTTCGCCGAGCCCCAGCGCGATCGGATGGTGCTCCCGATCGACGAGCCATCCGACGCGCTCTATCGGCTCGTCACGCACGAGCTCACCCACATCTTCGAGTTCGACATCATTCCGCGCTCGTTGTTGCGCCGGGGCCTGCCCCTCTGGGTCGACGAGGGGTTGTCGGACTACATGACCGGCTACTGGAACCCGTTCGACCTGATGACCGTACGCGACGCGGCCATCTCGGACAACGTGCCGGCGATGAGCGATTTCCAGGGCGTGCAGTTTCAGGACGGACGCCTCCCCTACAACCTCGGGCACGCGGCCTTCGAGTTCATCGAGTCACGATGGGGCAAGGAGGGGCTGCGCCAGTTTCTCTTCGCCCTGCGCAAGGCGGTCATCGGCGGCGGTGAAAGCGCGTACGAAGAGGCGTTCCGTCTCAAGGCCGACGAATTCGACGAGCAGTTCGAGAAATACCTGAAAGACCGGTTCAAGCCGTTTCGCGACAAGGAGCGCCCGGCCGATTACGGGAAGAACCTCGCGCCGAAACGAGGCAAGACCCCCTTTTCGGTGGTGGTGTCGATCGAGCCCTCACCGTCGGGCGACCTCATGGCCGTGGCCGCCGGCAACCGCAAGGAGCAGGAGCTCGACATCGTGCTGATGTCGACCAAGGACGGCAAAGTGATCCGCAACCTGACGAGCGGATTCAACAAGGACCGCGGGTTCGAATACATCGTCACGCCGGGCGGCTTCCGCAACAATGCCGTGCCGTGGATGTCGTGGGCGCCTCTCGGCGATCGCATCGCGTATTTCGCCCGCACGGAGAAGTACAAGACGCTCATCCTGCAGAACGTCGTGACGAGGAAGGTCGACCACCGGATCGAGCTGAAGACGGTCGACATGCCCGAGTCGCCCGACATCAGCCCCGACGGACGCCATGTGGCGTTCGCCGCGCTCCAGGGCGCGATCGGCGACATCTTCATTGCCGACACGCAGACTGGCGAGGTGACGAATGTGACCAACGACCAGTTCGGCGATTACGCGCCGACTTACGCGCCCGACGGCAAGTCGATCGTGTACCTCGCGCGGGTCAGCGGCAACGACAAGCTGTTCCGACTGGATCTCGCGACGCGCAAAAAGACGCAGCTGACGTTCGGCACCCACGACGAGGGCGGGGCCCAGTTTCTGACGGACGACACGCTGGTGTTTTCGTCGACGGCGACCGATCCCAACACGGCGATCCAGCCCGAGGTGGCACGCAACGGCAACATCTACAACATCTGGACGATGAGCCTGAAGACCGGCGAGCTGAAGCAGTTCACCGACACCCTGACCGCCAACGTGTCGCCCATCGTCTTGCGGGACCAGAAAACGCCGCGCGTGGCGTTTGTCACGTATTACAAGGGGGAGTACGGCATCCACTCGCTGTCGCGCGACCAGGCGCTGCACACGGTCGCAAGCGCCGACTTCGGTTCGCCTGGGCCGGTCATCGATTTCCAGCCCCCGCTCACCCACACGCTGGTGAAGGGTAACGTCCGCACCAAGGGCACGTTCGAGAAGCTGTTCCTCGAAGGGCGGCCGCCGGTCAACGTCGGCGTGACGAGCGGCGGAGACGTGTTTGGGGGCACGCAGGTGTCGTTCACCGACGTGCTCGGCGACAAACAATTCAACTTCTTCGCGGCGTCGGTCTCACAGTACAGAACGTTGTCGGCCTCGTACGTGAACCTGTCGCGGAGGCTCCAGTACGCACTGCAGCTCTTCTCGCAGACCCAGTTCTACTACGGCTATCAGCCGGGGCAGCTGTTCGCCAACGACTACGCCTATATCGACCGCGACCAGGCGCAGGCCACCCAGACGGCGCGCGGCGCCACCGCCTTCGGTATCTACCCGTTCAACCGGTACGCACGGATCGAAGTGTCCGGCGGCCTGATGCAGTACGAGCAGGCCTATAACGACGACGAGTTGCAGCAGCTGGCCAACCAGTTCCAGCGGGACCAGTACGGCCGCGTGCTCTTCAGCAACGGCACGTTCATGCCACTCGGCATCAACTACGTGCAGGAGACGACGGTCTTCCGCGAGTACGGACCGCTCGCTGGTAACACGGTCCGACTCGGTTACGAGTACGCGCCAAGCTTCGGAAGCCTCCTCGGGCGGCAGACGACCGAAGCGGACGCACGGTATTACCTGCGCCTCGGCACCAACGGGGTGCTGGCACTGCGCGGGCGGGGCTTCAGGAGCTGGGGCGACAACCCGGGGTACCTCTACTTCGGCGGCAACTCGGAGCTCCGCGGCTACGACTACCTGGAATTCATCGGCAACAAGGCCTTCTTCACGAACGCGGAGTTACGGGTCCCGTTGATCGAGGCGGCGCTCACGCCACTCGGCGTCGTCGGGGGCCTCCGGGGGATCCTCTTCGCCAACCTCGGGGCATCAGGGTACGAAGGGGTCCCGATGAAGGTCGCGACGTCGCGCGACGTCAGGTACACGCCGCTGCTCGGCTTTGTCAACGACGCGCTGGCCGGACCGATTCCGGTATTTGGCGCCGAAGACACCATCCCCGGCTTCAAGCTTGTGGATGGCCGGGCGTCGTACGGGATCGGTCTCGAGACGTTTGCGCTCGGATTTCCCGTGCACTTCGACTGGTCGTGGCGCACGCTCTTCAACAAGCAGTACGAAGACTTCGTGTTTGCGTTCCAGGGCGCACGGGAGGGCAAGTCCGGCAGCGACTGGCTCCGCAAACCGAAGTTCTCGGTCTGGATCGGGTACGATTTCTAGGTGAAGCGGTGTAACGATCTTGTGGGCCTGCTGGCGGATTTCGTGGAGCATCAGCTTCCGCCAGGGGTCCACGAAAGCCTCGAGCGTCACCTGGCGAAATGCCCGCGGTGCGTCACGCAGCTCAAGACCTACCAGTCCACCGTCTCCCTCCTCCGGACGATCCGGGACGAGGACCTCCCGCCGGAGTTGCGATGCACCCTGAAGGCCTTCGTGGATAGAAATTGCCGGAACTAGCGACGAAGCGTCCCGCGGACACCGCGACCGAAATGGTGCAGGTCGTCCTGCCGAACGATGCCAACCCGCTTGGCTTCATTCTCGGCGGCACGGTCATGCACCTGATCGACATCGCCGGCGCGATTGCCTGCCACCGGCATACACGCAGCCTCCTGGTGACGGCGGCGGTCGACGGCCTGCAGTTCCTTCATCCGATCAAGGTCGGCGACCTGATCATTCTCAAGGCGCGCGTCACGGCTGCCTGGAGCACGTCGCTCGAAGTCGAGGTCGAGGTGTTTTCGGAAGAGACGCTGACCGGCCTGCGGCGCATGACGAGCCGCGCCTACCTGACGTTCGTGGCCATTGACCGGGAGGGGCGCAGACTGCCGATCCCGGGCCTGCTCCTCGAGACGGCGGAGGAACGGACCCGCGCCGCCGAGGCGGATACCCGCCGGATCGAGCGATTGAAGGCGAGGAAAGTGCTCGAGGCCAGGCTGGGAAGCGGAGCCTGACGTCTACTTGCTCTCGTAGAACTCGGCGTTCTTCGGGATGTACGCCTTCCACTTGTCGGGTGTCTCGTCGAGCGCGAAGATCGCCTCGACGGGGCAGGCAGGGACGCACGCGCCACAGTCGATGCACTCATCGGGGTGGATGAAGAGCATCTCGGTCGTCGCAAATTCCGGTTCGTCCTTGCGGGGATGGATGCAGTCCACCGGACACACGTCCACACACGCAGAATCCTTCGTTCCGATACACGGTTCACAGATGATGTACGCCATTGCAGTGCACAAGTATAGCTGAAGACCGACGCGTCAGCCCACCCATGGTACCGTAGCCACGTGCACATCCCGGCGTTCGTCGCTGCTCGTCGCCTGCGCCTTGTTCTGGCCGCCGTCTGCCTTGCCGTCGCGCCGCTTACCGCCGGAGCGCAGACCACGGCGACGCCCCAGCCCCCGCCGGAACGCAACGATCCCGACGTGCTCGTAGACGCCATGCAGCCGGACTTCACCCTCGGGACGCTGCCGACCACCCTACGGATGCCCGCCGGAAAATGGGCGTTCCGCGTCACGCACCGGTTTACGCGGCCCCTCGGAGAAGGGAACGTCGGCGACCTCTTCTCCGACCTCTTCGGTCTGGATGGTGGATCCCAGGTCGGGCTCGAGCTGCGCTACGGCCTCCTGCCCGGAACGCAGGTGGGCGTGCACCGCACCAGCGACAGGACGATTCAGTTGTTCGTGCAGCAGAGTATCCTGACGCAGCGGGACGGAGGGGCTTTCGGCATGGACGCGATCGCCACACTCGAGGGAAACGACAACCTGACCGAGCATCGGCAGAGCACGCTCGGTGTGGCGCTCTCTCGCAATGTCGGGCGGCGTGCCGCGCTGTACGTGGAGCCGCTCTTCGTCGCGAACGCCAACCCGTTCGACGTCGGCGACCGCCACACGGTGATGCTGGGCCTCGGCACGCGCCTGCGCATCCGGCCGGCCACCTACCTGGTCGCCGAATACACGCCGCGCCTCGCCGGCTACGATCCGGGTGACAGCCAGATCACGTTCGCCCTCGAACGGCGCACGGGCGGTCACCTCTTTCAGCTCAATGTCTCGAATGGCGTCGGGACGACGCTCGGACAGCTCACGAGCGGCGGGAACAACGAGAACTGGTTCATGGGTTTCAACCTGTCGCGGAAGTTTTTCTGACGCGACGCGCGAGGAGGTCTGTGTGATTGTGGTGAACACGGTCGGGTGGGGACATGCGGCCGCGATGACGGCGCTCGTGATGCTGGCCGCGTGCGGCGGAGGGGGCGGCTCGCCCACGACTCCCCCGCCTGCTGGCGGCGGCACGACCCCGGGCACGAGCGGAGCGACGATCACGATTGCCAACGGACGCGTCACGCCGAGCGAAGTCACCATCAACGTCGGGCAGAGCGTGACCTTTACCAATAACGACGGGCGCGTGCGGAACATCTCCTCCGACCCGCATCCGGCCCATACGGACTGCAACGCCGTCAACGCCGTCAACAACATGAACAACGGCCAGACGAAACTCACCAGCGCGCTGACGACCGCCCGGACGTGCAGCTTTCACGATCACGATGATCCCGACAACGGCAACATGAAGGGGCGGATCATCATTCGGTAGATTTCCATCCGCCGAGCGGCCTGACATAATGAACCGGTCATGCAACGCCTTCTGTCTCTCGTCTGTGCGATCACGCTGGCTGGATGCGGAGGCGGGGGCTCCTCGCCCCCGACGACGCCTCCCCCGCCCAATAATCCGTTCACGTTCACGATCACGGCGGGCGGTGGCGTGAACCCGAAGGAGCTGACCGTGCCCCCCGGCACGCGCGTGTTGTTCATCAACAACGACACGAGACGGCGGGACATGACCTCCGACCCCCATCCGGAACACACCGACTGCCCCGAGATCAACAGCGTGGGATTGCTCAGCGCAGGACAGAGTCGGGAGACGGCGAACCTGGTCGCGGTCCGCACCTGCGGGTTCCACGATCACGGTGACCCGGGCAATG
>DATLXP010000199.1:0-46804 GCA_035575695.1 Vicinamibacterales bacterium | reverse complement strand
ATGGGTGTTACGGACCGAACGATAGACGACTTAGACCTGCGAATACTGGACATTCTTCAGCAGAACGCCAGGGAGACCCAGGTCGACATCGCAAGGGCAGTGGGCATGGCTCCCTCGGCCGTTCTGGAGCGCATCCGGAAGCTGGAGGCGCGTCGCATCATCCGGGGCTACTCGGCAGACATCGAGCCACGGGCCGTCGAGCAAGGCATGCTCGCCTTTGTGGCCGTCAGAAGCGCCGAAGGTCCGTTGCACGACGATGTCGCGAAGACCCTTGCGGCGTATCCCGAGATCCTCGAGGTGCACCACGTCGCCGGCGACGACTGCTATCTCGTGAAGATCCGCGCGAAAGACCCCGAGCATCTCGGCACCATGCTGCGGACGCGAATCGGGCGCATTCCCGGCGTCCGCTCCACGCGAACGACCATCGTCCTCGAGACGGTGAAAGAATCCTCGCGGCTCCCGATCGCCGACAAACAGGTGGTGGCGTCATGACGACGCCCCGTGAACGCAAGCTCGCGTACTTTGCCTGGATAGCGGTCTGCCTGATCTGGGGCACGACATACCTCGGCATCCGCGTGTCCCTGGAAACGATGCCCCCGGCGCTCATGGGTGGCTTCCGCTGGACGATTGCCGGCGGACTGCTCGTGGGCTACGTGCTCGCGCGCGGCGAAAAACTCCCCCCTCGGTCCAGTTGGCCCGGGATCGCCCTCATGGCGTTCCTGCTGCTCGGACTCGGCAACGGGGGAGTGGTCTACGCCGAGCAGTGGGTCCCGAGCGGACTCGCGGCCGTCATGGTCGCCACCTCGCCGTTCATGATGTCGGGGGTCGAGGCGACACTGAAAGACGGCGAGCGCCTGCGTCTCAACACGATCATCGGACTCCTCATTGGCTTCAGCGGCATCCTCGTCCTGGTGTGGCCGGACCTCGCGCTCGGACGAGGAGACCGTCACTTTCTCCTGGGGATCATCGCGCTTCAGATCGCGTCGCTCGGCTGGGCGCTCGGCTCCGCCTACTCACGTCGTCATGCCCGCAACGACCACATTCTCTCCACGACCGCGCTCCAGATGCTTGCCGGCGGCGTCATGATGCTGGGACTCGGGAGCCTGACCGGCGAGTGGCAGCGACTTTCCTTCAACCCGCGAACGCTGACGTCGCTGATCTACCTCTCGACGGTCGGCGCTATCGGAGGATTCGTCGCCTACACGTACGCGCTGCGCCACCTGTCGATGTCGTTCGTCTCGCTGTACGCGTACATCAACCCGGTCATCGCGGTCGCACTGGGAGTGTTATTGCTTGGGGAGGCCTTCGACTGGCGGATGGCAAGTGCCGCGGCCCTCGTCTTCGCCGGTGTCACGGTCGTCCGATGGGCAAAGAGCACGCCCGCAGCGGCCACCACGTCGGCGCCGCTGCGACGTACCGCGTAGGAGGCGTTCAGACGACGCGACGGCCGCTGACGAGTCGAACGAGGAACAGGATGATGGCAATCACCAGGAGAACGTAGATGAAGTTGCCCATCGTGTAGCCGCTGACCATCCCTAGCAGCCACAGAATAATGAGAATAATGGCGATCGTTTCAAGCATTGCAAATCTCCCGGGAACGCAGGTTTCGCGCGTCCCTCGGGTTGTTCCAGAGCAACCGTCATGCCACGGCCGAGGCAGAGCTCATCTGGAGATGAATGGCTGGGCTGGGACCGGTCGCTTACGCGGGGGTCGACTCGTTGCGGGGACCGAGCGCAAAGGTCATGGTCCCTTCGACGACGACCTGGCCGTTGACACGCGCGATGCCTCGGAGCAGGCCCATGCGGCTGCGGAGCCGGCGCACCAGCGCCTCGATGACGACGACATCTCCCGGGTGCACCGGGCGGCGGTAGCGCACGCGTTCGATACCCATGAAGTAAATCAGCTTCTCCCGGTTTTCGGGCTTCGCAAGGATCATGATGGCGCCGACCTGCGCGACCGCCTCCGTGAGAATCGTCGGCGGCAGGGCAGGCCGTTCGCCCGTGCAATGCGAGAGGTACGGTTCGTTCAGCGTGACCGCCTTGATGCCGACGATCCGCTTGTCAGGCTCGAACTCGGTGATCCGGTCCACGAGGAGAAACGGGTACCTGTGCGGCAGGATGCGCGCGATGGCGGAATAGTCGAGGGGAAGAGAAATATCCATCGCGAATTTCCAAGTATAATCCCGTGACCTCACTACTCCACAACACCCCGCCAGTGACGCAGCACGCAGACGACGACAGATCGACGACCGGCCCGGCTTTCGCATCCGACCACGAGCTCGTCACCACGCTGTTCGACCTGGGCCGCCAAGTCGCCGCCGTGCTGGATCTCGAAGATCTCCTGCAGCAGATCCCCCGTCTCATTCGACGCCTGATCGCGTTCGAGGCGTTCGCGGTCTACCTGCTGGATGACAAGAGAGGAGAGTTGCGGGTCGCGTATTCGGTGGGCTACCCGGAGCAGAACGGTCCCGTGAAGCTGAGGCTCGGGCAGGGGCTCGTCGGCGCCGCCGTGCTCACGGAGCAGCCGCTGCTCGTCAACGATCTCGGGGCGGATCCGCGGTACATCGAGATCGTCCCGGGGATGCATTCAGAGATCGTCGTCCCGCTGATGCACAAGTCCCGACCGATCGGGGCGCTCAATATCCTCAGCCAGAACCGCGACCAGTTCTCGCATCGCGACGTATCGATCGTCAGCCAGTTCGGCGCCCAGGTGGCCATCGCGCTGGTGAATGCACGCCTGTACGAGCGCAGCCGGCTCGACGCCGAGGCCTTCGAAACGCTGGCGGAGATCGGACGCGAGGTGGCATCGGTGCTCGACCTGGAGGAGCTGTTCACGCGCATCGCGCAGTTGACCAAGCGGCTCATCGACTACCGGACCTTCGGCATCTTCCTGCTCAACGGGCTCGACGAGCTCGAGATCAAGGTGGCGGTGAAGTTCGGGGCGACGGTCGACGTTCCACGCATACGGCTGGGTGAGGGGCTGGTGGGGTACGCTGCGCTCCACCGCGAGGCGGTCCTCGTCTCGGACGTCTCGCAGGATCCGCGGTACATCAAGATCGTGCCGGACGTACGGTCCGAGCTCGCCATCCCGTTGCTCCTGAAGGATCGCTGCATCGGGGTCGTGGACCTCGAGAGCCCGGAGCTCGATGCCTTTTCGAAACGCGACGTCGAAATCCTGACGCTGCTCGCAGCCCAGGCTGCCGTCGCGATCGAGAACGCCAGACTGTATGAGGAAGTCAGCGCCACGCAGGAGCGGCTGGAGAAGGAAGTCCGGTTCGCCCAGCGCGTCCAGGTCGCGCTCCTGCCAGCGGCGCCACCCAAGCGTCTCAAGGGCGTGGAAGTGGCCGCCGCCTTTGCGCCGGCACGCGAACTCGGCGGCGACTTCCACGACTACCTGTCTCCCGAATCGAACACGCTGGTGGTGGCGCTCGGCGATGTGTCGGGTAAAGGCGTGCCCGCCGCCCTCTACAGTGCGTTCGCCGCGGAGCTCGTTCGCGGCCGCACGTTTCGCCGGCGCTATCTGCCGGATCGTTCGAGCCCTGCTGGTGTGCTCTCCTCGGTCAACACCATCCTCCATCAGCGGCAGCTGGAGGAGTACTACTGCACGCTCTGTTATGCCGTGTTCGACCTGAAACGACGCACCCTGACGATGGGTAACTCGGGTCTACCCTACCCGCTGCGCAGCACGGCCGAGGGCTGCTCCCAGATCGAGTTGCCGGGCGTTCCACTGGGATCGTTCCAGGGCACCATGTACGACGAAGTGACGCTGGGGCTGCAGGCGGGAGACCTCTTCATCTTCGCGTCGGACGGCGTGTCCGAAGCCATGAATGCGGCCGGTGTCGAGTTCACCTCCGAACGACTGATCGAAGTCGTCTCGCGCACACGGGATCTGTCCGCGCAGAAAATCGTTGACGGGATCTTCGCAGCCGTCGCCGAGTGGCGCGGCGATACGCCTCAGAACGACGACATGACGGCCGTTGCGGTGAAGATCACGGCATGAGGCAGGTCCCCGCGTGGGTGCTTGCGGCGGTCATGCTGACGGGCTTCGGCGCCGACGCGCAGACGCCCGTGTCCACCCCGAAGTCTTCCGAGCTCCGCCAGAAGATGCAGGCGCAACTCGAGTCGATAGCGGTGCGCCTCGATGGCGTGATGGGCTACACGATCATCGATCTCACCAGCGGTGAGCGCGTCGACCGTCTGCAGAACGAGGTGTTCCCGCTCGCATCGACGATCAAGCTGACGATCCTCTACGAACTGTTGCGGCAGGCGGACGAAGGAAAGCTCAACCTCGACGAGGTCCGCGCACTCGATCGGCGCCAGGTCGTGGCCGGCACGGGCGTACTCGCCGAGCTCGGCACCCCGTCGATGTCCCTGCGCGACTACGCGACGCTGATGATCGTGCTCAGTGACAACACGGCCACCAACGTGCTCATCGACGTCGTCGGCATGCGCAACGTGACCGCGCGCATGTCGGGCGCAGGGCTCGCCAGTCTGAAGCTGCGGCGCAAGATGATCGACCTGTCTGCCGCGCGCCGGGGAGACGAGAACGTCGGGACGCCGTCCGATGTCGCGAAGCTGCTCGGGATGATTTATCGCGGGGAAGGACTCAGGAAGGAGAGCGCCGAGGCGCTTATCGGCATCCTGAAGAAGGCGAAAGCCACGGCGTTGCGCAGGGGAGTGGATGCGGGGGTCGAGGTGGCCGGCAAACCAGGGACGCTCGACGGTGTGGAGTCCGACGCCGGCATCGTGTACCTTCCGGGCCGCCCGTATCTGTTTGTCGCAGCGACGACCTACCTCAAAGACAACGCCGCCGGCGAGGCGGCCATTACGGCGGCGTCGCAGGCGGCGTTCGATTACTTCAGCCGCATCGCGAAAAGTTCGGAGTACGGCCGAACGATACGTTGATGACCGACCGATTATCGACCCTTGAAGTCGAGATCGTGCTCCTGCAGGTGCAGGCCGAACGCCTGGCCACCAAAGGTAGCCATGTCGCCGACCTTGCCCCTGACCCGGACGCGCGCTCCCTTGGCCGGCGTGCGACCGTTCTTCGAGACCACCGTCACTTCGCCAGTGCCGTCATCCACCTTGTAGAACTTGAAGGGCACCAGCGGCAGCCCCCACGAGCTGGTGACGACGCCGTCGATCGTGACCGTCTTGTCCTGATATCGGCCAGCGTTGTACTTGAGATCGGCCACGCTCATCCGCCGTGTCGACATCGCACAGCCAGACAGCATGGCGCCGAGAAGGATCGCCGTAAACACCCGAGTGACGTTCTGACGCATGGCGTGACTCCTGAAACTGTAATGGCCGCGCGGAATCGGCAAACGTACGACGGAAAGCGGCGATGCCAGCGCCTGCCTAGTTACGCCTTCCGTTGATCCCGCGCGACCGCATCCGCTTCATCAATTCGCGTACCCGCAGGAATCCCAAGTAAATCATAGAAAGCATCGCCCTTCCGTCCAATCGCGGTGACGCCAGGTGACCTCCGAGCGGTACGATCGACGCAGGCGCCCGACCAGGCGCCCGACCTGAAGGTCGGGCCTACGCTGGGGTCGGGCCTACGTCCGGGTCGGGCCTACGTTCGTTTCGTCGAGGTAGGCAGGGTGATGGTGAAGGTGCTTCCGTGTCCGAGCGACGACACGACCTCGACGTGTCCGCCGTGCTGCTCGACGATGCCCTTGGTGATCGCCAGGCCGAGGCCGGTGCCTTGCGCGTGGCGCGTGTTGGACGACTCGATCTGCTGAAAGCGGCGAAAGAGCAGGTTCATCTTGTCGGCGGGGATTCCCGGGCCGTGATCCGTCACCGAGAAACGCACGGTGCTTTCACCGCCGTGGACCGACATCTGTATCGGCCGGTCTGACGGCGCGAACTTCACCGCGTTCGACAGGAGGTTGACCAGTGCCTGGAGCATCCGGTCTGGATCGACCTCGAGGGCCGGAAGCCCTTCGGCGACCGACACCTCGATCATCGCCGCGCCCGCCCGCGCACCGTGCTGGACGTTGCTGACGGCCTGCCGGACCAGTTCGGCAGGTTCGGCCGGCTGCAGCTTGAGCATCAGGCGCCCCGACTCGATCTTCGACAGGTCGAGAATGTCGTTGATCAGGCGAATCAGGCGTTCCGTGTTGGTCAGTCCCACGCCGAGGAGTTCGCGAGTCTCGTCGTCGAGCCCCGCCGGTTCGTCGAGCACCAGCTGCAGGGACCCGCGAATGGAGGTCAACGGGGTGCGTAGCTCGTGGCTGACCATGGACACGAACTCGCTCTTCATCTCATTGACTTCGTGGAGGTGCGTGATGTCCTGGAATCCCGCGACGGCGCCGAGGAGCTCACCGGCGGCGTTGCGGATGGGCGCGGCGCTGATGATGAGCGGGATCGTCGTGCCGTCCGGGCGAGAGACCAGCGTCTCCTCGTTGATCGCGGTCTCGCCGGCAACCGCGCGTCGCGTCGGCCAGTCGTCGGAATGCAGCTCGCGTCCGTCGGTGCGATACATCTTGAACGCGCCCTGGCGCGACTCCGGCGACTCGTGCTCGCTGCTCAGCTGCAGCAGCTCCTCGGCGGCACGGTTTCTCAAAGTGACGTTCCCGGCAGGATCGAACAGGACGATGGCGTGCGGGACGGATGCGAGGGTCGCCGCAAGACGGTCGCGTTCGGCGGCGAGCGCCCGCTCGAGCCGGATGTGTCTCGCGGCGACCTGAGCGCCGAACAGACCCGCGACCGACATCAGAGCTACCGAGATGAGGCTACTCCCCGCAATCAGCGCCCTGGTCGTTCGAGCATGACGGCGCGACCGTCGCTCATGCTCTCTGAGCGAGGCCGTGTAGCGGCCGGTGAGTATGGAGATTCTCCCCCGTATGGAGTCCATCGACACTTTGCCTTCGCCCGTCTTCACGAGTTGGACCGCGGCCTCGAAGCCCTTGCTCCGTCTCGTTTCGACTGTACGTTCGGCGAACGCCAGCTTCAGCTGGACGTCGGCCGTCAGGGCTGCGCAGCTCGTCGGGCGAAATTTCGGTGGCTGGCACCGACTGCAGCTCGTCGATCGAGCGCCGTACGACTGGCAGGGCAGCATCGACCGGCTCGAGAAAGTTCGTCTGGCCGGTGATCACGTATCCGCGTTCCCCGGTTTCGGCATCCTTGAGCGCCGAGAAGAGGTCGTTCAACTGCGTGAGACGCTGGCGCATGTACTCGCGGGCGTCGCTCTCGCGTATGAGCTCGGTCGTGGAACGGTAGGAGAGCACGCCGGATCCGATGAGAATGCCGATGGCCACGAGCGTCAACGCCGTGACGCCCCGCCTGGTGCGAAGGGTCATCTAGGTGACGACTGCAGCGGCTTCCACCGGCAGCACGATGTTGAAGGTCGTTCCCGTACCAGGCGCGCTGATGACGGTGATCGATCCGCCGTGCTGTTCGACGAGCGCTTTCGTGATCGTGAGACCCAGGCCTGTACCTCGGCCCTGGTGCGTCGAGCTGCCCTGCAGTTGAGAGAACTTCTGAAACAGGCCCCCGATCTTCGAGGCTGGGATCCCGGCGCCGCGATCCACAACAGAGAGTTCAACGGTGTCCGGCTGCTCACCGCGCGTCGCGTTGAGGCTGACCACTGATCCAGCCGGCGCGAATTTGAGGGCGTTCGATACGAGGTTGAGGAGAGCCTGGACGATCCGGTCGGGGTCCACGTCGAGTGCCGGAAGGCCGGGGTCGATCCTGGCGTCGAGCGTGACGTGAGCCTCGCGCGCCAGGGACTCCGCGTTCCCGAGCGTTTCGGCGAACAAAGCGCCGATCGCGGTCCGGCGGCGATCGAGGGTCAGGCGCCCGGCTTCGATCTTCGCGACATCGAGGATGTCGTTGATCATGCGGATCAGCCGATCGGCGTTGCCGAGCGCAATTCCGAGCAGCTCGTGTTCCTCCTCGTTGCGATTGGAGCCGTCCGAGATGAGGAGCTGCAGCGATCCCTTGATCGACGTCAACGGCGTCCGGAGCTCGTGGCTGACGGTCGCGACGAATTCGTCCTTCAGGCGCGCGAGCTCCGACAGGGTGCTGATGTCCTGAAACGTCCCGATCGAGCCGATCACGCGTCCGGCTGACGTCCGGATCGGAGCGGCAGTCAGAAGAATCGGCAGCCGTGCGCCGTGCTCGGACGAGAGCAGCAACTCCTGGCCGACGACAGTTTCCCCAGCGAGCGCCCGCATGGTGGCCCATTCCTCGCGAGGGGCCACGGTTCCATCCTTCCGCCAGACCGTGAGATCCTGCCAGAACCTGCCTTGTGCCTGTTCGTCCGGCGGCACGCCGAGCATTGTCACGGCACCCTTGTTCTGCAGAACGACCTGGCCCTGCGGCGCGCGCAAGATAATGATGGCGGCCGGCACGGCGTCGAGCGCCGTCATCAGCTGGGCGCGCGTCTCCTCCACCGACAGGATCTTGCGACGCAGCTCCATCTGCGTCATGACCTGGCGCGCCAGGGCGCCGAGCGCCTGTCTTTGCCGCTCGCTGAGGTGACGGGGTGTGCGATCGATGACGCACAGAGTGCCGAGCGCGTGACCCTCAGGGCTCACGAGCGGCGCCCCCGCGTAGAACCTGATCTTGGGATCAGCCACGACGAGCGGATTGCCGGCAAAGCGGTCGTCGTCGGCAGCGTCCGGCACGACCAGCAGGTCCTGCGGCGTGATCAGCGCGTGCGCACAAAAAGACGCGTCGCGCGACGTCTCCTGCACGTCGAGGCCGCGCACCGACTTGAACCACTGACGCTCTTCCTCAATCAGCGACACGAGCGCGATGGGCGTCCCGCAGATTTCAGAGGCGAGCCATGTGAGATCTTCGAACGACTGTTCCGGAGCAGTCCCGACGATCTCGTAGCTCCGGAGCGCACGCAACCGTTCCAGTTCGTTCGCCGGTAGCGGGGGCTTGCGCCAGCCCGCTCGAGGGACGAGCGTATCCTCCATCATTTTCGGTCCAGGATCTGCTTGAGCTGTTCGCCGAGCGTCAACGCATCGAACGGCTTCACGATGTACGCCTTGGCCCCGAGTGACAATCCTCGTTCCACTTCGAAACCCTGCGACTTGGCGGTCATGAAGACCACGGGAATGTCGGCCGTTGCGGGATCTGCCTTGAGCCTCGCGCAGGTCTCCGGGCCGTCGACATCCGGCATCATCCAGTCGAGCAGGATCACGTCGGGCCGGTCCTCGGCGACCTTTTCGATGGCCTCCCGGCCGTTACTCGCGACCGTCACGCGGTACCCGGCCTTTTTCAGCGCGAGGCGGGCCACCAGCCTGATATCGGGGTCGTCTTCAGCAAGCAGAACGTGAAGGCTCAAGGATTTCGCAAATCCTTTCCGCGTCATGGTTCCCCATGACTGCCGGCCGCGAAGAAAATCGATGATACCCATGAACCGCCACCACGTCGTGAGCTGGCGGTACCCGAAGTTTTCCAGGACCCCGTATGCCACGAGCTTCAGGAGGTCCCGCACACGAGGATATCGCCTGTACGACAGCTCCTCCAATAAGACGGCGCTGAGGGAAATCAGGGTTCCGTAGACAACTGCCGCCAGGAAGAGCAGTTGCGCAAAGACCACGTCCAGCAGACCGAACGAGACGGCGAGGATCGTGACGACGTAGCCGGTCAACTCGACGATGGGCCCGAGGGCCTCGAAGATCAGATAGTACGGCATCGCGAGCATGCCCACTGTGCCGTATTTCGGATTGAACAGCATCCGCCAGTGGAAGGTGAGGACCTGGAGCGTGCCGCGCTGCCAGCGGTTTCTCTGACGCTCCAGGACCTTGAGCGACTCCGGGGCCTCGGTCCAGCACACCGGATCCGGCTGAAATGTGATCCGGTACGGTTCCCCGCGATCGCGGTAGATGCGATGAAGCCGCACGATCAGCTCCATGTCTTCCCCGATGGTGTCGTGCCGGAACCCGCCGGCGTCGACCACCGCCTTTCGCAGAAAAATCCCGAACGCGCCCGAGACGATCAGCAGGGCGTTTGCGGCCGACTGCGCCACGCGCCCGGCGAGGAACGCGCGCAGGTATTCCACCACCTGAAAGATCGCCACACGGTTCTTCGGGAGCCGGACGTCGGTGACGCGTCCCTGGTCGACCGTGCAGCTGTTGATGATCCTGATGATGCCGCCCGAGGCGATCGTCGTGGGATCCTCGATGAACGGAAGGACGGCGCGCGACAGCGCATGCTCTTCGAGGATGGAGTCCGCATCGATAACGCAGACCAGCGGGTACCTGGCGGCGTTGATGCCCGCATTGATCGCGTCAGCCTTGCCGCCGTTCTCCTTATCGATCAGCACGAGCTCGCGTCCGCCAAGAGACCGATAGACCCCGTTTACGGGCTTGCTCGGGAGCGGCTGCTCGTAGCTGGCAGGGGCTCTGACGAGCTCGAACGCCGCGACCGCGGCATCGCGTGTCCCATCCTTCGATCCGTCATTGACGAGAACGACTTCGAACTGGGGATAATTGATCATCAGGAGCGACTTGACGCTCTCGGCGACCGTGGCCTCCTCGTTGTAGGCCGGGGCGACAATGGAGATGCCGGGTGTCGCGGGTGAGCGCATCACGGCGCCCAATGCGCGTGGCGTCCACCGCCGCCGGTGGGCCCGCAGCTGGAAGTACGCCACGATCGAGAACACGAGGTAGATCGTGTTGATGGCCAGGAAGTAGAAAAGCACGACCAGGTCGAAGACCGTGAGAAAACGGATGACGTGCGCCCTCACGCCGGGGCTCCGCCTGCACGGTGCCCGCGTTCCCACAGCATCTGTCGGGCGAGGTCCCCCGCAAGGCCTTCATCACGCTCTCGCGCCTTGAGCGCGTCCAGCCCGGCCATGCCAAGCTTGTGCAGCGCCGTCGCGCAGTGCGCGGCGACCTGCCACTCGTCGTCCAGCCCTGCGGCGAGATAGCCGGCCGCATCCTCGCGTCCCGAGCGCCCGAGGCCGCGAGCCGCCATGCGCGGACCTGCGCGTCCGGATCGGTCAACGCCCTCAGCGCGTAGTAGAAGGTCCGCTCGTCCAGGCCGATCGTGCCGAGCGCGCGGAGCGCCGCAGAGCGCAGGCGCGGGTCGGACGATGCGGTCCAGGTCGTAAGGTCTGCGACCGCCGCTGAGCCGCCGATCATTCCCATGACCTCGGCCGCGAGCACCGCATGCTCTGGCGCGCGCGTGGCCTCACCCGAGAGAAGCGGCACGACCGGCTCCCCGAACTGGCTCAGCGCTTCGACGACGCGAGCGCGTTGATAGCGGGTACCGTCGGCGAGCGCGCCCAGCAAGTGAGGGATCGCGCGGGGGTCTCCCAAATGTCCCAGCGCTTCCACGGCTGCCGCGCGGACCTCTTCGTGATCGTCGCGCAGCATCTCGACCAGGGGAATAAACGCCCATGGCTCGCGAATGAGGCCGAGTGCCCGGGCGGCGTCGCCGCGGGCCCACCACCGCCGGGAGCGCAGGTCCGTGGTCCAGAGCGTGTTGAGGTCCAGGGCCGCCGCCGCCTCGCGGATCGCCTCGACGATCTCGCCGCCCGCTACCCGAAGCGGGCGGAGCAGCACGTAGCCGATGGCGCGCCGGTGCGACACAGGTGCCGTCGCAAGGCGTGCGACTGCCGCGTCGCGCTGCCCCGCGATGAAAAGCGCGGTCACGCTCGGCTGATATCGGTCGATGAGCTTCTGCCGGCGCTCAAGGCGCACTCGCGCCACGACCCGCTGCACGAGCAGGAGCATCAACAGCCCCAGCAGCAGGGATGAGGTCACGATGAGGAACGGAACCAGCGTCCGGATGAACCAGTCGGCGATCAGCATGACGTTGGCCAGGTTTGTTTGCGGATGAGCGTCGCCAAATATAACATGCTTGCCATGAGTAACTTACGGCTACTGACCGTGATTGCTACGCTGTGCGTGTGGCTCGCCTCAGGGGCTATGCCGGCGGCGCAGGGTGTTGCCGCTGCGGCACGCGCACGGTTCAACGCCGGTCAGGCTGCTGAAGCGATCGCGCTGCTTCAGGGGCATCTCGCCACCCATCCGGAGGACCTCGACGCGCGCGTCCTGCTCGGCAACCTGTTCGCCTGGTCGAAGGACTACGACAACGCCAGAGACGAACTCTCGAAAGTGCTCGCGCAGAAGCCTGCCCACGGCGATGCCGTCAGCGCGATGGTCAACGTCGAACTCTGGTCCGGTCGCGCGGCCGCGGCCGAGGCGGTGGCTCGCCGGGCGCTGACTACAGACCCGGGCAGGCCTGAGCTTCAGGCGGCGCTTGCCAAAGCACTCGCCGCGCGAGGCGCAGCGTGGGCGTTGACGCCCCACTTTTCCTCGGACCAGTTCAGCAACAGCGCCAGCGAGTGGTACGAGTCGTCGATCACGTTGCGCCGCGAATTGTCATCCGGACCGATGCTTGTCCGCGCCTCGCACGCAGACCGCTTTTCGCTTGGCGACGAGCAGTTCGAAGTGGAGATGTACCCCCGCCTCGGACGCGGGCGTTATGGCTACGTCAACGTCGGCTTCTCGCCAGACTCCGTCCTCTACCCGGAATATCGCATAGGCGCCGATGTGTTCCAGTCGTTCGGCCAGGGCTTCGAAGCCTCGCTCGGCTATCGTCGGCTGATGTTCGACGACGCCGTCAACATCTACGTCCCGGCGTTGAGCAAGTACGCCGGCAATTATCTGTTCACCGCGCGCGTCTTCCTGACGCCAGATTCACTCGGCACATTGTCGTCGCTGCACCTCGAAGCCCGGCGTTATCTGACAGACGGAGTCAGCTTTGCCGGCCTGCGATATGTCCACGGCTCGTATCGCGAGGAGCTGCGCGACGTGAACGATGTGGGCGTGCTCGATTCGGACGGCGTGACATTCGAAATCAGCGCGGTCGCATCATCCCGGCTCGTGGTCAACATGTCGGGTGGATTCAGCCACGAGAGCACCCTCGATAGGGCGGACCTTCGGAGGTATTCGCTGAACGGTGGCCTCTCGGTGCGGTTTTAGCAGGCACGTCCGACCTGAAGGTCGGGCCTACGCGGGCGGGACTACGCGGCCGGAACTACGCGGTCGGGCCTACGCGGTCGGGCCGACGCGGGCGGGCGCGGTTGGCGTTCCGCCTCAGAACCGGAACACGAGGCGCGCCCGTGCGCGCTGCACGCGAACCTCCTCGGGGCGGGCCTGGTAGTCGTACGACCCGGCGAGCGTCACAAACGGCGTCAGGTCGGTCATCGCACCGAACGCGATCGTATCGGCATCGTCGGCGTCCACGCGATCGAGCGTGATCCAGTCGAGACGGTCGATGCCATGGCGATACTCCACGAACGCCCAGGTCCGTCGCGCGAGCCTTCCCGATACACCCAGCGTGACGTTGTCGGAGGTCGAGGAATCACCAAACAGAAATCTCGTCCTGCCGCGATGGTATGAGCCAAACGCGGTGACCCCGTTACGCAACGCGATCGCGATCCCGGGTCCGCCGATCCAGAGATCCGCTTCCTCGAATTCGACGAACCTGGCGTCGAGCGTCCACGTCACGCGCCCCTGGCGCACCGTCGCATCGGCAAACGCGTCCACGCCCGGCAGGTCGCGCGTGTCGTTGCCGACAAGGGTGCCGGCGCGCAGCACGACCTTGTGGTGCGCCCTCCACTCGAAGCCGGCGCCGCCCCGCGCCTCGGTGTCGAACCCCCCTTCGTGCGCCTGTGCCTTGCCGAACACCCGAATCACGTCGTTGACCCTGAAATTGGCCTCGACGGTGCCGGTGTGCGTGTCCGGTTGGACGGTGTTGAAATTCTGAAAGTCGTAGTCGAGCTCGACACGGTGGCCTCTCGATGCGCGTATCGCATCCGACGCAGCGCGAGCGGCCTGGTTGGAGGGTTCGATGGCGAGCGCGCGCCCGTAGTAGGCGAGCGCCAGCGTCGTCCGCCCGTCAGCGGCGTGCAGGCCCCCCTGGGCTGCGAGCACGTCGACGCGGTCGGCCGCCAGGGCCTCGGCACGATTGAGGGCATCCCCGGCGTCGCTGAACCGTCCCGATTGCGTCAACGCGAGCCCGAGGCCTGTCAAGGCGTCAACGTGTCGCGCGTCGGTGGCGACGATCGACTCGTACACGGCAGCGGCGCGCTCGGGATGGTGCATCTCGAGATGCAGACGGGCGATCCAGAGGCGCGCCGGGATGTCCCCCGGATTTTCGGCGGCGAGCGCCTGAAAGCGTTTTAATGCTTCGCCGCGGGCGCCGGCCCTCGCGAGCCGCTCCGCGTCGGCCCGAGCATTCTGTGCCGCCGGTGCCGCCATCGTGAACCCGAAGAGGAGAACCGCCATCGATATCATCAGCAATTACCTCAGCAATCGTCCAATCCGCGCACGGAGCTCCTGCGGACTGAACGGCTTGATCATGTAGTCATCGGCGCCGAGTTCGAACGCTTTCGTCACGTCGTCTTCACGACCGCGGCCGGAGAGAACGACGACTTTCGGACGTGAAGGCAGGCCCCGCAACCGCGCAAGCACCTCGAACCCTGTCATCTTCGGCATCATCATGTCGAGCACCAGGACGTCCGGTGACTCCTTCTGCACGGCGTTGAAGGCCTGCTCGCCGTCAAAAGCGACGACGGTCCTGAATCCTTCGGCGCGCATTTGCGCGTCCACGATGCGGATGACGTCCGGATCGTCATCCGCGAGGACGATCACCCGCGCTGCGGGCTTCGCGTCCACCGCGACACCCTGCCGCTGCGTGCGCATGGCAACCGGAAGACCGAGGTAGCGGGCTTCGGAGAGTCCGGCGTCCGCTTCGCCGATCAGCGCCTCGATCGTGGTGTCCGTACCGGTGCTCGCCGCGACGCCCGCGTTCACGTCTCCGTGGCCCTCCGCGATGAGTGTCGAGACGATGTCTCTCGCGCGGCCGCACGCCGCGTCAGCCGTGAGACCCGGTAACAGCAGCAACAGGTGGGTCTCGCTGTAGCGACCGACGATGTCACGTCTGCGAATTTCCTTCTGGAGTGCCGAGGCGGCGGCGACGCCCGCACGGCCGGCGGGCACGCGCACGAGCGCGAGAGCCGTCGGACCCTTTGCGAGTTGCGCCGAGGCAACATGCACGAATGCATCGTAGGCCAGCTCCTGCTCGAGAGGGGCGACGGCCTCGGGCGCCAGGGGGGCGCGTGGGGGCTCCAGAGGAGTGCGCGAGGCGGTCCTCGCCGACAGTCGCTGCACGCGCAGCAGCAACTCGCGCATGTCCACCGGCTTGGTGAGGAACTCATCGGCACCGAGCGTCAACCCGACCATCCGGTCGTCGAGGGTATGGCGCGTCGTGAGAAACATCACCGGCACGGACGAGAAATCCGGATCCGCCTTGATCAGGCGGCATACCGCGAACCCGTCGGCACCGGGCAGATCCACGTCGAGGAGGACGAGCGCCGGCCGATTCAGGCGCATGTGCTCGAGCACGCCGTCGCCGGACGTCAGTCCCACAGGGCGGTGACCGGCGGAGCGGAGGTAACCGGTCACGAGGACGAGCTGGTCGGGATCGTCCTCGATGACGAGGATCGAGACGCTATCTCCCTGGGGGCCCGCCGACGATGTCCATTCAGGTGGTCGCGAGAGGTCATTGGTGAAGGCTTCGCGAAGTCCCGCCAGCATGTCAGCTGCGAGCTCGCCATCGAGCATCGCCCCGTCGCGCGCGAGCCCCTCGAGCTCGGACGCACGCACACTGACGGTGGGGAAGCCGATGGTGCCCGCCAGTCCGGTCATGCGGTGGGCCGTCTGGAGGAGGCTGGCGCGGGCCGGGGATGCGGGAGTCGAGGCGGCGGTGGCAATCAGGTGCTGGATCGCTGCGCACTGAGCGGGAAAGCCCGCGATGAACCGTGCGCGCGCGTCCATCATCGCCGCCAGCGCCTCATCGACGTCGGCAGTCTCCTTCTCCCCATGACGGGTCCGATCCATCGCGCCGGATTGTACCACCCGGCCCCAGCCAACCTTTTTGCGCAGGGCTGCGTCTCACCGTGCGAAGGCAAGCAAAAAGCTCAGGATTTCTGGAGGATTCTTCTATGACGTTGTGGAAATCAGTCGCCCTGTCGGCCGCCCTGGTCAGTGTCGCGAGCCTGGGTGCCGCTTACGCGCCCGTCGCTCATGGCCAGAGCCAGGCACCTCGGGCGACGGGCCCACGCGCTGCCGAGGTGTTCGCCCGCGGCAACGGAGGCCGCCTCGGCGTGTCGATACGGGACGTCGGAACGGAAGACGCGAACGGGCAGTCACCGAATGTCGGCGTCATCATCGAGACGGTCGACGAACACAGTGCCGCCGAGAAGGCTGGTATCAAGCAGGGGGACGTCCTCGTGGAGTTCGACGGCGAGCGCGTTCGCAGCGTCCGTCAGTTCACGCGTCTCGTGAGCGAAACGCCGGGCGGCAGAACGGTAACGGCAGCCGCGATGCGCGGCGGCTCGCGCGTCAGCCTGAGCATCACCCCGCGCGAGGGCAGTGCCCACTTCCTCCAGGGGGGTGAATTTGAAGCCTTGGAGATGTTTCGTGACCTTGGCGTCACCCGTCCTACGTTTCCCCAGCGGCCCGCTATGCCGGGGGCCCCGGCAGCGCAGGTGGCCCCCCTGCTCGAAAGCCTCCTCTGGCGCGGGACGAACCGGCTCGGCGTGACGGTCGGGGAGCTGTCGCCCCAGCTGGCTGAATACTTCGGCACCAAAGACGGTGTACTGGTCTCCGCCGTGGACGATAACTCCGCGGCATCGAAATCCGGCGTGAAGGCTGGCGATGTGATCACGAACGTGAACGGTCAGCCGGTCGACAGCTCATCGGAGCTTCGGCGGCGGCTGGCGCGCCTCGATGCCGGAGAAGAGTTTTCGCTCGGCATCGTTCGCGAGAAGAAGAGGATGACACTGAAGGGGAAGGTCGAGGGATCCGTCGAGCGCCGTCGGGTCACGCGGACGACGTAGCTACATTCGTAGCGCAGCCCTTCAGGGCTGCTCACGGGGCTGCGCGCCCGGCTAGACCGCGGCCGTACGGCCGTCCCGTGCGGCTGGCGGGGCGACGAGGGTGGCGAGCTGAGCGGCGACGATCGTCGCCACGGCCAGGCGCGCAGGCTGCGTCTCCCCGTCGTGCCGCACTTCGGCCGACATCACGCCGATGCATCCTCCCGGATTGACGAGCGGCGCGGCGATGGCGCCGTTCGACATCGAATCGGCCATCACTGTTTGCAGCAGGCCCGTGCGGAAAGCGGACGCCGTCACGTTGTCTGCCTCCCTGTCGATGGCACCCATCCTTGACAGCATGCTCGCCGGGTACCCGTGGGATGCGATCGCCGTCAGCTCTTTGCCGTCGGGATCGGCGAGCCACAGCACAATGCCGGACGCATCGAGTGCCGTGGCCGTCCGCTCGAGAAGCGAGGGCAGGGACGCCGTATCAGACACCCGGGCCAGTTCCGCGCAGACCGATGCCACGTGCTCGAGATCGGGTCCCGGCGTGGATACCGCGACCGTCGGCGTCTGCGCCACAGGTGCCTCCATCGGGAAGGTCGCGCCCGGATCGAGCCCTTCGGTCGAATCCGGCACGATCATCGGCGGGCCGACAGACGCAGTGTCGATGGCAATGGCACCCGGCGTCGACAGCAGGAGCAGCACCGTGAGGATCGCGATACCGGCCGCGGCTCCGGCGTACATCAGCTGTCCACGGCGTCCGTCGCCTTCCGAGCGTCCCAGCGCATCGCTCTCGGTCTGCCGGGCCTGGTCGAGCGCACTCAGGATCTGGGTCGTGGTTTCGAGGCCATCTGAAAAGATGAGGTCCGACGCGAGCAGGTTCTGATCGGCCGAGGCGAAGTCGCGCGCGCGACGGTCCATCCGTTCGAATTCCTGCAGGCCCTGCAATGCCTCATCGAGAGGCAGGTGCGACGAGCCTGACGACGCGCTGGCGCGAATGCCGGTCAGCGATTCGCGCAGCGCCGCCACCGTCGCGGCCGCCTTCGTGAACCAGAACTGCTTGCTCTGGCCGGCGGCCACGTATGCCTGCTGGGCGCCACGGAGCTCGAGGGTAAGGCGGGTCGCGGTGGAGATGCGGGCATCGAGATCGCGGGCGGCGGCTGTGGAGGTAGCGGTCGCGCGATCGATGTTCAGGAACAGATAGGCCGCGGTCGCAATCGCACCGACGGTGAGAAGCGTGAGTGTGAGGCGCACCGCTCGGCTTCTGATCAGAGGTCCTCCAACGGGGGTTACTATAACAGTTCCACACCGTGGTTCACGCGATCATCAATCCGATTTCGGGCGCCGGAACCGACCGCCATGCTGCAAGCCGGCGCGTCGCGATGATCGACGCAGCCGCCTCGCGCCGAGGGATCGCTGCGCAGATCCACCTCACCTCGCATGCGGGTCACGCGGGGGAGCTCGCACGCACTGCGGTTGCTGCGGGCGCCGCCGCGCTCATCGTCTGGGGCGGTGACGGCACGATCAACGAGGCGGGTGCGGCCCTCATCGGAAGCGACACCGTGCTCGGGGTCGTCCCCGCGGGATCTGGAAACGGGCTTGCCGCGGCCCTCGGAGTCGTCCGCGACCCCGCGGCGGCTTTGACGGACGCCTTCGACGCAGCCCCCCATCGTATCGACGCCGGACTCATGAACGGACGGCCGTTCTTCAACATCGCGGGGATTGGATTCGACGCGCGCGTCGCGACCCTGTTCAACCAGCGTTCCGTCGGGTCTCGCGGCGCCTGGCCTTACGTGGTCATCGGCATGACAGAAGGCTGCCGCTATTGCGCGGTGGAGTACACCGTGACGATGGACGCAGAGGAGACGCGGTCCCGCGCGCTGCTGATCGCCTTTGCCAACGGCCGGGAGTACGGCATCGGCGCGCGCATTGCTCCGGGCGCCCGCCTGGACGATGGCGTGCTGGACGCGGTGGTGGTCGAGGACACGGGAAGCATCATGACGCGCTTCTGGCACGCGCGGCACCTGGCGACCGGTAGCGCGCACCTCGCGCCGATGGTGACGGTGAGGCAGATCAGGCACGCCGTCATCGAAACGGATGGCCAGATGGAGTACCACGTCGATGGCGAGCCGGGCCTCGCCGAGGGACGGATCGAAGTCTCGATCATTCCCGGGGCGTTATCGGTGAGAACGAGGAGATTGAGCCTATGAGCGCGATGACGGATGCGGCAAAGGCCGGGGATCCCGATGCGGTGGCGAGCCTGCTGGCCGAGGACCCGTCAGCCGTGAAGGTCCGCGGCGACAATGGTGAAACACCTCTCATGTCGGCGCTCTACAGAGGCCACACGAAGATCGTGGACCTGCTCATCGATGCAGGTGCGCCGCTCGATGTATTCGCCGCGTCCGCAACCGGCCGCACCGCGGCGCTCGATGCCGAGCTCGCGGCTTCAACGGCCTGCGTCACCCAGTACGCCTACGACGGATGGACGGCGCTGCACCTGGCCGCGTTCTTCGGGCGCGCCGATGCCGCCGGCCGGTTGCTCGACGCGGGCGCGGATCCCCGCGCGAAATCCAGGAACTCTCTCGAGAACACCCCCCTGCACGCGGCGACCGCGGGGCAGCACCCTGAGGTTGCGCTGCTGCTGATCACGCACGGGGCCGACGTCCACGCGGTCGACGCCGCGCGGCACACGCCGCTGCACATCGCCGCCGAGAACGGGCTCGAAGAGGTGGTCCGCGCATTGCTGGCGGCCGGGGCCGATCCTCACGCCGTCGATGCGGAAGAGAAGACGCCGCTCTCCCGCGCGGCTGCGCGCAATCTCGGGACGATCGTCGACCTGATCAACGACCCGCGCCAGCCGTAGTGCAGGGCTTCAGCCTGCCCGTGAAGCAGTAGTAGCGCAGGGCTTCAGCCCTGCCGGCGAAGCAGCCCTGAAGGGCTGCGCTACGAGTTAGGAATGGCTGCGCTACGAGTTAGAACTTGGGGAGGTACGGGTCGAGGTACTGCGTGATCAGCGTGAACTGGTTGAAGAAGATCAGCAGGCCGATGACGACGATGAGCGCGCCGGAGACGATCTCGATCGCGTGGTAATACTTGCGAATGCGGGCGCTCGCGGCGAAGAACTGGTTGATCGCCATCGCCGTGAGCAGGAACGGAATGCCGAGCCCCATCGAGTAGACGGCCAGCAACTGCACGCCTTCCCCCACAGTGTTGCGGGAGCCCGCAATCGTCAGGATTCCTCCGAGGATCGGGCCGATGCAGGGGGTCCATCCAAACGCGAACGCGATCCCGACCAGCAGTGCGCCGAGCGGTCCGCGCGGCTTGCGCTGCGTGTGGACGCGCTTCTCGCTCTCGAGAAATCGCAGACGGAATACGCCCATCGTGTGCAGCCCCAGCACGATGAGGATCGCGCCGGCGATTTTCGACAGGATCGGCTGGTTCTGGAGGAGGACCTTGCCGAGCACGCTGGCAGTCGCGCCAAGCGCGATGAACACCAGCGAAAACCCGAGCACGAACCAGAGCGACGCAAAAAATACCTGGCGTCGAGCGTTGGCCACGGCGGTGTCGCCGCGCATCTCCTCGAGCGAGAGTCCCGAGACGAACGACACGTAGCCCGGGATCAGCGGCAGCACGCAGGGAGAGACGAACGAGAGAAACCCCGCAGCGAACGCCGTCAGCAGGGTGACCGGGTCGGACACGAATTACTCGACCTCGCGCAAGGGCAGACCGCCCGCGAGCGACGGGGCAGCGGGCATCCCCGCGAACTTGACGGGCGGCAGGTCCTGGAACATGAAGTCCCACTTCCAGCGTTCGGACGGGTTCGACGCCTGCAGCCATGTGCGGGCCGACACCGGCCGTGAAAAGGCCATCGTCGCCAACGTCGCGTAACGCGCATTGCCGGCGAGCGCCACGGCAACATCGGAACGGACGGCACCGCTGCTCGTGTAGGCGAGGGGAACCCCCATCGCCCTTCCGAGGTTCACGAACACGTCCCAGTCTTCGCGCGCGTCGCCAGGGGCGGTGATCGCACGGGAGGCTCCCTGCAGGCGGCCGTCCATGTTCACGTAGGCGGCGTCCTTCTCCACCCACGCGGTGCCGGGCAGGACGATATCGGCGGCTTGCGCAAGCGCCGTGAGCAACACCCCGTGGACGATCAAGAGCTCGAGCTTGCCGGCACGCTTCGCGTCGATGATCCACGAGACGTCTCCGATGGACCCCTCAGGGCCGGGATCGAACACGTACAACGCCTTGACCCCGCCTCGCTCGACCGCCGTGCGCATACCGGTAATGTCGGTGCCGCCGTCAGCATCCGCCTTCACCGGGAAGCCGAGGTCCTGTGCGCCGTTGACGTTCGGGGCGTCCACGGGCGGAATCGTGAATTTCGCGCCAGCGGGCTGTGGTTTGACCCGCGTGCGCCACGAGATCGCCACGCCGTCTTCCGGCAGGCCGAGCGCGCCACCGATCCTCCCGACGAGGAAGAGCTCTTCAAGGGACGCGTGCGCCGAGACCAGGAAGCGCAACGCTGCGCCCCCGCCCGCGGCGGTGACGCGATCCGCAACCTTCGCGAACGCACTGGACCAGTCCGCCGGCTCCTGCGCGCCTGCCGCGTTGCGCACGAGCGGCGTACGGAGTCGCTGGTCTCCCTCGATCCAGTGGTAATCGAACCGCCCGATGTCGCACATCCAGTAACTGTTGACGTCGGGGTTGAAGCGCGGCGTCGTCCGGATCAGCTGCGCCCCCTTGGCCCACTCGGGCTTGGCCTTGAGCCATGCGGTCGTGTTGCAGCCCTTCTCGCAGAGCGTGCAGATCGTGTCGACCGCGACAGGGTTGTCCCACGGGCGCGATTTGAACCGATAGTCCCTGGTCGTGATCGCGCCGACGGGGCAGACGTCCATGAGGTTGCCGGAGAGCAGCGAGTGCACTCCCTCCTCCTGGAACGTCGCGATCTCGCTTCCGTAGCCGCGATCGGTGATGTTGATCTGGGCGTCGGTGTCGACCTCTTTCATGAACCGCACGCACCGCGTGCACAGGATGCAGCGGTTGCGGTTCAACATCAGCGTCGGACCGAAGTCCACGTCCGCGCGTACGCCTTCGCCGTCGAACACACGGCGGGGGAAATCCATGCGGCTCTCGTTGGGCCCGAAGCTGTAGGAAAAATCCTGGAGCGGACATTCGCCCCCCTTGTCGCACACCGGGCAATCGAGGGGGTGATTGATCAGGAGGAACTCGAAGACACTCGACCGGGCCTCGACCACATCGGGCGTGCGCGTATGGACGACCATACCCTCGGCGACCGTCGTCGAGCAGGACGTCTGCAGCTTCGGCATCTTGTCGATCTTGACGATGCAGACGCGGCAGGACCCGTCGATCCCGAGCCCCGGGTGATAGCAGTAATACGGGACCTTGATGCCGCTGTCGATGGCGGCCTGAAGGACCGTCCGCCCCTTTTCGACCGTGAGCGCGCGTCCGTCTATCGTCAGCGAAACCGTTTCCATAACGGGATAATTCTATATCGACCTATCGATCTATCGACCTATCGACTCATCGGCTTATCGACTCATCGGCTTACCGGACGATGACCGCGAGGGAACCGTTGTCGGCGTTCGCCGTGACGGAGCGGACGCGGCCTTTCAACGGCAGTCGTTTCTCCACGATCTTCTCCGTGACCGGGATCGTGACGTCCGCGCTGGCCCCGGACGCGTAGGTGAGCGTCACGGTCACGGGGAAGTCCGTGGGATCCGACTGCTGCTCGAACCGGACGATGGCGTCGTTTCCCTCGATCACATGGCTGAATTTCACCCGTGGGATGCTCTCACCGAACACCCAGGTGTCGAAAAACCGCGCCAGGGACGTGCCGCTCGCCTTCTCCATGGCGGCCATGAAGTCGTCGGTCCCCGCCTTGCGGAACCGCCACGTGGCATAGAAATCGCTCACCCCTGTGAAGAACGCGTCGTCGCCGACCAGCCGCCTCAGCATGTGCAGCACCATGGCGGCCTTGTTGTAGATGATCGATCTGAAGACCCGGGTATCCCCCTTGATGTGGCCGAGCCGGTAACCGAGATAGACAGGTCCCTGCGGAGAGGCGTTGATGGCCGTCTGGCGCATCTGGCGCACGACGCTGCCCATCACGCCAGGCTGAAGCTTCTTCTCGGCATACAGCGCGGCGAAGTACTGCGCGAACCCCTCGCTGAGCCACTGCTCGTGGTAGTTCTTCCAGCCGACGGCCTGCCCCCACCACTGGTGCGCAATCTCGTGGGCGAGGATGAATTCGGGGTAGCTCTCGAAGTTGACCGGATCGTTCCGCCACGTGATGCCGCTCGTCAGCTGGACCTGGTCGACCACGGCGAAGAACGCCGGGCTGTGGCCGCCCGGCACTTCGCGCTCCGTCACGACCACGCTGAGGGCCGGGTACGGCGCCGAGCCGACGAGCGATCGGTAAAACCTGAAGATGTCCTCGGTGCGGGCGGCGATGCTGCGCGCGCGCGCAGCCTGTCTGGCGTTGGCCTGCACGATCAGCGACACACCCTCGACCTCCCGCGTGTCGACCGGCCGCAACCGGGTGGCCACGAACGCGAGGTAGCGCACGGGCCTGTCGCTCTCGAAGACAAACATGCGTCGCGGCCCCTGGCCCGGCCCGGCGACACCCGGGGGAGGCACGGGGGTGCCGATCGGCGCGCCGGTCGCGACGATGTCGTAGGCGGCCGGCGCCGTGATGCTGAGCCGGACCGTGGCGTAGTCACTGACGGTCGACTGCGGATACCAGTACGCGCGGTGGCTGTAGAGGAGGCGCGGCTCGAGAGGGATGACGATCGGATCCTGCGCGTCCTGCGACACGGCGATCGCTTCCCGTTCGAGCTCCTGCGGCTGGACGCGGCCGGCGTAGAGCACGTTCAGCCACAGCTCGGTACCGCTGCTGGCCACGGCGGGAAGATTGACGATGAGACTGTTCTGGCCCACGACGCGCAAGTGGAGGAGCCGGCCGACGTTCGGCGAGAAGACGCCGCGAACGGCGAGGGACTCGGCGAGGCGGAGGTTCAACGTTGCCAGCGAGCTCGACTTGATCCTGATCTTGATCCTCGCGTTGCCTTCGATGAAGGCGCGATCCGGCGACACCGTCGCGTCGATGTCGTAGGCGAGCACGTCGTAATCGAGGAGGTCGTCTTCGCTGTAGAAGCGCCCGCGCCGCGCGAGCTTCTCGGCTGACGCGTAGACCGCGATAATGCGCCGCCTGCGCCGCTCGAACAGCGAGATGTCCTCGTGGTCGCCGCCCGAGCGTGTATAGGTGAGGCTGCCGAGACCCCGTGTTCTGATCTCCGCGACCATGTCGCCCGCCTGCGGCGTGATCCACCAGCGCTCGGAGCTGAGGTCGGTCAGATCGATCTGCAGCGTCTTGCCGACGTACTCGTTGAACACGTCACGGGCACGGCGCACGTCCGCCTCCGCCGGTGCCCGCTCGATCATCGTCCCCTCAGGAAACAGCGTCGCAAAGTCCGAGGGCTTGACGCGAAGAAAGGCTGCGTCGAACGCCGTCCTCATGGCGGTCGATCCGCTGAAGATGCGGACCTGTGTCTGTTCGGCCGGATCGGGCGGTGAGAAACGCATCTCGCCGTTGCCGAGCAGGACCACGGCCGTCGGCCCCTCGCCTGTTTCGGCGACGAAGGCGGTCCCTGTGGGAATGTGCAGGGCGAGGTCAGGACCTCGAACGGTCAGGTTCCTGATGGTGTATGGTTTCGCGGCGTTCAGCGCCAGGCGATAGAGCCCGTTGACGCTCGCGAGCCGGGTCGCGGAGGCGATCCGCACCCCGCCGGTCCCCTGTTGGAGTTCGAGGTTCCAGGTCGTGAGCCCCCCTTCTCCTCCGTACTCGGCGAAGACTTCGATCAGCAATCGCTGGCCGGTAGCGGTCTGCGCGCGATCACGCTCCTTCACGATGAGGCGGGTGGGCCGGTCTTCGCGCATGCTGCCCGCGAGATCATCGATGGCGGCTGCGTCGGTCGCGAGGGCAGCGAGCGCGGGCTTGTCGACTGATCGGAGGGTCTCTTCGAGACGTACGACGAGCGCCGTAACGGCGTCACCCTGGGGCGCACGTTGCGGCGGTACGACCGACAGGAGCGCGAACGCCAGGAACAGTCGAAACGCCATCAGCCCGCAGCCGCGTGGCGTTTCAGGGCGAGGACGGTGAGGTCGTCAGCGAGTGTGTTCATTCAGGTTCGCAGGGCTAAGCCCTGCGCTACGGCTGACGATTTCGGTGGACGCAGGGCATCCCGCTGCCCTATCCGTCGTAGCGCAGCCCTTCAGGGCTGCCCTAAATGAGCCCCAGCTCACGTCCGACCTTCTCGAACGTGTCGAGCGCGAACTGCAGGTCCTCGCGCGTGTGCGTCGCGGTGACGATCGTCCGCACGCGCGCCTTGTCCCGGGCCACGGTCGGGAACGCAATCGCCTGCGCGAACACACCCTCCTCGAACAGCCGGTCCGACAACCTGTTCGCCTTCTCGCTGTCGCCCGCGATGACGGGCGTGATCGGGCTCTCACTCAGGCCGGTGTCGAAGCCAAGCCGCGCGAGCCCCGCCTTGAAGAACTTTGTGTTGTCCCAGAGCCGGTCGATGAGCTCCGGTTCTTCCATCAGCACGTCGAGCGCCGCGATACACGCCGCCGCCACCGCCGGCGGATGTGACGTCGAGAACAGAAACGGCCGCGCGCGGTGATACAGGAATTCGATCAGGTTCCGGTTGCCCGCCACGTACCCGCCGAGTGCGCCGACCGCCTTCGACAACGTGCCCACCTGGATATCGACCCGTCCGTGCATGTCGAAATGATCGACCGTGCCGCGGCCGTTCCTGCCAAACACCCCGCTCGCATGCGCATCGTCGACCATCATGATGCAGCCCGTGTCCTCGGCGAGCGCGCAGAGGTCCGGCAGCGGACCGAGATCGCCGTCCATGCTGAAGACGCCGTCGGTGATCAGCAGCTTCCGCTGCCCGGCGGGAAGATCCGCGATGATTTTCCGGGCCGCATCGACGTCCTTGTGCGGAAACACCTTGATCGTGGCGCGGCTCAGACGGGCCCCGTCGATGATGCTCGCGTGATTGAGCGCGTCGGAGATGACGACATCGTCCTTGGTCAGGACGGCGGAAACAGTGCCGGCGTTCGCGGCAAACCCACTCTGGAAGACGACGACCGCTTCCACCTTCTTGAACTCCGCGAGCCGGCGTTCCAATTCCATGTGGATTTCCATGGTGCCGGCGATCGTCCGCACCGAGCCGGACCCGACCCCGAACTGCCTGACGGCTTCGAGCGCACGCTCACGCAACCTGGGATGCGTGGTCAGGCCCAGGTAGTTGTTGGACGAGAGGTTGACCACCGAGCGGCGATCGAAGGTGGTGTGTGCTTTCTGTTCGTCTTCGAGGATCCGCAGACGCCGAAACAGGTTGTGCTGTTTGAGGGCGTCAAGTTCGAGGCCGAGATACGCGAGCGGGTCGTTGCGCATCCGACAAGTCTAATCCGAGGCGCCGCGACTAGAACGCGAAGAGGATGGCCACCCAGGGAACCACGGCGGCGGCCACATAAAAGACCGTGAGCAGCGCGACCGCCAGGTGCACCGACGACAGGTGGAGAAGGATCCCGAAGATGCCGGCCGTGAGTTTGGCTGTCGTCAGGGCGAAGCCCGTTCCCATGACGGCCATGAGCCA
Source organism: Vicinamibacterales bacterium (assembly GCA_035575695.1). GTDB lineage: Bacteria > Acidobacteriota > Vicinamibacteria > Vicinamibacterales > 2-12-FULL-66-21 > JACDCA01. The sequence continues at coordinate 20,264 of DATLXP010000199.1, read as the reverse complement.
TCCGATGAGCGGGTTACCCTCGATCCCGACACCGAATGACGAGACTCCGACGTACGTCAACACGCCGTCGGACGCCTGCGCCAGCAGGAACAGCAGCAGAGCCAGGTCCCCAAAAATATTCCGCCGAGTACCACCGCGTGTTCCTAAGTTCACCGTCTCCACCCCTGGAAAGTGGAAAACGCTGCGTACTTTCAGCGATGACCCACCCGTTTCGATGGGTGAGGGTCAAACTCGATGCCAGCCTGGGCTAGTCGGGGTCGGTTTCCCCGGACGTCAGTTCGGTAAACACGACCTGGAGGATCGCCGCGGTGGGGACGGCCAGAATCGCGCCCACGATGCCGAGCAGCCTCCCGCCGATGAGCAGGGACACGATGACGGTCACGGCGCTGACCCCGACCTGCCGCGACATCACCTTGGGTACGAGGATGTGGTTCTCGAACTGCTGCTGCACGAGGAAGAAGATGATGACGAACAACACCTTCTGGTATGACACCGTCGCCGCCACCGCGACCGCCGGTATGGCGGCGAGAATGGGCCCGACGATCGGGATCATCTCGCCGATCGCCGAGATCAGGGCGAGCACGAAAAAGAACGGGATACCCACCAGCCACAGGCCGATGGCGGAGGTGGTGCCGATGACGCCGGCCAGCATCAACTGGCCACCCAGCCAGGCGCTCACCTTCGAGACGATTTCGCGACTGACCGCCTTGACGCGGGGACGCTTCTCCCTCGGGACGAGACGAAGCAATGTTTCGCGCAGCCGACTCGACTCGACGAGGATATAGAACGTCACGATCAGTATCGTGAAGAACCCGAAGATCCCCCCGAGCACGCCCATCACCGCGCCCAGCACGGTGCCCAGTGCGTCCCCCTCTCCGCCAACCGGTGCTTTCTCCACCGCTTCGCGGAGCGTGAAATGCCGCGTCAACAGCCCGCGATCGAGCAGGAACTGCTGCCCTTTCTCGAACATGTCGAATCGTGAGTCCCAGAGCTGCTTGCCCTGGTCAGCCATCGGAGGCACGGCGAGCATCCCGATACCGACGAGCGTGCCGATGATGGCGATGTACAGGACGAGAATGGCGAGCCATCGCGGAAAACGCGCATGACCGATGGGGAGCAGCTTCTGCTTCTCGATGAGCCGGACGATCGGACTGAAGCCGACTGCCAGCAGGCCGCTGACGTAGAGCAGCAGCAGCACGTCGCGCACGAGATAGGCCGACCACACGAGGATGCCCGTGAGCACCGTCATGAGGATGGCGTACCGGATGAGAGATTTCTGGACCGAGGATTGTGTCTCCATTAACGCCCTCCGCCGGCGAGAAAGGTCTTCGTGAAATCGGCTATGAGGTCGTAGATCGTCGAGAGCTCCGCGGGTGACGCGAGAAAGACCACACGAAAGAATCCGTCCGCAGGATCCGTCCCGAACCCGGATCCATACACGCAGAGCACCCCGGTCGCACGCAACAGCCCGAGCACGTAATCCGCGTCGGTGATCCCGGGCGGCAACGCGACTTTCGGCATCGCGTAGAACGCCGCTGCCGGCATCACAGAGGTAATGCCATCGATCGCGTTCAGGCGCTCGTGGGTGAGCAGGGCGCGTTGCTTGAGGGCGGCACGGAATGTCGCCTGGTGCGACCGGTCCCCGTTCAGAGCCGCGACGATCGCGTATTCCATAGGACCCGTGCTGCAGAGGCGACCGTCCGCCAGCTTCTTGATCCCTGCCAGGACGTCGTTCAACCGTTCCGTCCGCCCCACCGCCATCCACCCCGAGCGCCAGCCAGGAGCGAGATACGCCTTCGAGAGCGAGGAAAAAGTGATGACCGGCGCGTCCGGATGCTGCGCCGCGAGTGCCGCGACGGGGCCGTCGAACGCGAGGTCCGCGTACACCTCGTCTGCGAGCAGGGGAATGTTGTTCGCCTCGGCGATCTCGAGCAGCGCCCGCCGCGTGTCCGCCGGATAGGTGGCCCCGGTCGGATTGTTCGGGTCGATCACGACGAGCGCGCGGGTTCTCGGTGAGACCAGGCTGCGGATGTGATCGAGATCCGGTTGCCAGCCGCGTGTCACATCGGTCCGGTAGAACACCGCTGCCGCGCCGATCTTCGCGAGCACCGCCGTGTAGAGCGGATAGGTCGGGGTGGGAACCAGCACCTCGTCACCGGACTCGGCCAGGGCTGTCAGCGCGAGCTCGATGCCCTCGGAGGTGCCCGACGTGATGACCACACGATCAGGTGACACCGGCATGCCGCGTGACGAGCATTCGGCCGCCACGGCTTCTCGCGCCGGAAGAATCCCGACCGATGGCGCGTACCCGTTATGCCCGTCGCGGATCGCCCGCTCGACGGCTTCGACCATGTGTGGGGGAGTGCGGAACCCGAAGATGATCGGATCACCAATATTGAGGTAGCGGACTTGTCGGCCCGCGGCTTCGACTTTTCGGGCCTCAGCGACGATATTCCGGATCGCGTAGGTGAAGCCGCCGACGCGGCTGGCCACTGGAATCGCGGAAGGTGCGCGCGTCGTCATCTCTCCGAATCTTACACGGGGACAGATCCTGATTTCGCGAGCGCGGGTCCCGCCCGGGGACTCGCGGCGGGAAAACAACGAAAAAGACAGGGATCCGAGCAGGAGTGTAGAAACGACAGCCGCGCCCCGGCGCGATCGCGCAAGTTTTACACGATCCCGGCGTCCTGGAACGCCCGCTGACACTTTTACTCCTTGGGAGCCAAGATTAAGTGCTTATTTTATAACAAGTTACAACCATGGCAGACAACTTGGACATGCGAAAGCATGTCGGTTCGGCGACTTCTCGCTATCACTCTGGTCAGCGGCTTCCTGCTGCCGGGCTCCGCCCGTGCGGTCGAGCCGCCGGCTGAGCAGTTCAAGTCGTCTGTGGATGTCGTGTCCGTGAGCGCGGTCGTGCGCGATAGGAAAGGGCGGTTCGTTCGCGATCTGTCCCAGCGCGATTTCGTCATCGCCGACGCGGGCCAGTCGAAACAGATCCTGGATTTCCGCTCGGAGGCTGACGGCCCGGTGACGCTTGGATTGCTGATGGATGCGAGCGGCAGCATGCGCGTCGGCACCAACGCCGTCGATGCCCGGCAGGCGGCGCGGCAGATCTTCAGTGCGTTGCGCCAGGGCGACGAGGTCGCGATCTTTTCATTCGACACCAAGCTCGATCGCGTCCGCGGGTTCACGCGTGACATCGCATCGCTCGACGGGTCGCTCGACACCATGAATCCGCCCTTCGGGCAGACGTCGCTGCATGACGCGATCGCCAAAGCAGCCGAGGCGGTCGCCGCTCACGGCCGGGGCGGCGGGCGGATCGCGCAACGCTCGGCTCTCGTCGTGATTACCGACGGCGTCGACACCGCGAGCCTGGCCACGACACGGCAGGTGGCGGACGCCGCCAGCGCCATCGACGTCCCGGTATACGTCGTCGCCGTGATGTCACCGATCAACGACATCAAAGTTGACGACACGCCGGCGTTCGACGCGCCGGGGCTCACGCGGCTCGCGCAGGGCACGGGCGGTGAGTTGTTCACCTCGACCACCCCGGCGCAGGCGCACGTCGCCGCGAAGCGGATCGTAGATGAACTGCGTCACCAGTACGTCATCGCGTTCGAGGTGTCGGCCGAGGGTGGGTGGCGTTCGCTCGACGTGAGAGCTCGAAATCCGAAGCTGACTGTTCGTGCGCGAACCGGCTATTCGGCCGGGGCGAGTGGCCGGGCCACGAGAGAGGTCACGAGAGAGGTGTTGTAGCGCCTGCAACGAACGCGGCCGGAACGGAGCGAAAGCGAGTGAAGGCCGCCAGGTGGGGTGCAGGGGTCCCCGCCGATAAATAGATAGATAAATAAATGGAGGGAATGATGAAGAAGTTCGTATTTGCTGCTCCGATCGTTGCGCTCGCGCTTGCCGGTACGACCGGGTGCGCGACAAAGAAGTTCGTTCGTGGCGAAGTGACCCAGGTGGACTCCAAGGTCGACACCCTCTCGAAGTCGGTTGAGGAAACGCAGGAACGTACCCGCTCCAACGAAGGCCGTATCGGCGATGTCGACCAGCGCGCCCAGTCCGCCGCCCAGGCTGCCCGCGGCCGGGCCGACGAGGCCTATACGGCCGCTGGAACCGCGGGGGCTCGTGCCGAGGCCGTCGAGAAAATGAGCAAACGCCTGGTCTTCGAGGTCGTCCTGAACGAGGACAAGGGGAATTTCAAGTTCGGCAAAGCCACGATGCCGACTGAGACCAAGGGGGAGCTCGACACGCTCGTCCAGCAACTGAAGGCCGAGCCGAACGGCGGCTATATCGAAATCGAAGGGCACACCGACAACGCGGGTCACAAGGACAACAACTACAAGTTGGGCCTCGATCGCGCCGAGAACGTGAAGCGGTATCTCTATGAACAGCACCAGGTGCCGCTCCACAAGATCAACGTGATCAGCTATGGCGAAGAGAAGCCCGTGGCCCCGAACAAGACGAGGGCAGGGCGTGCGCAGAACCGCCGCGTAGTGATCAAGGTTCTCGCCTAACGCCCTGGCGGGTGGACCGGGGGCGAAGCGCAGGGGGCTTGCGCCGGAATGGTCCGGCGCGGGCTTCCACGGCAATCGTCAGCACTTTTCGCAGGGTGCTTTCGCGTTTCGTCTCCGGTCGACCAATCGTCGATGCCCCGATCGACCGATATCCCCGATAGGCCGAGTCCTCCGATTCCCCCGATAGACCGATCGACCGATGAACCGGTATGCTTCCGCTTTCATCCTGGAGGCAGCATGCGCATGTCCATCCGTCGCTTGACCGCGGCCGGCCTGGCCGCCGTCGCCCTCGCCGCGACCGCGACTCTTGCGGCCGCGCCCGTCAAGAAGATCCAGTTCACCGACACCAAGCTCAAGAACGGCCTGCGGGTGATCATTTCCGAGGATCACGCCGCCCCGGTCTTCTCGATCGTCGTGAACTACAACGTCGGCTCGCGCGATGAGCGCAAGGGGCGCACGGGCTTCGCCCACCTGTTCGAGCACATGATGTTCAAGGGCTCGGAGAACGTCGGCCCTGGCGAGCATCCGTACCTGATGTTCATGTACGGCGGCAACATGAACGGTACGACCAACAAGGACAGAACGAACTATTACGAGGTGCTGCCGTCGAACCAGCTCGACATGGCCCTCTTTCTCGAAGCCGACCGCATGAGGTCGCTCGTCATCAGCAAGGAAGCCCTCGACAATCAGAAAAACGCCGTCCAGGAAGAGCGTCGACTCGGCGTCGACAATCAGCCGTACGGCAAGACCGGGGAGACGATCGACGATCTCGCCTACGACAACTTCGCCTACAAGCACTCCGTCATCGGATCCATGCGAGACCTCGAGGCCGCGACGGTGGACGATGTCGCCTCTTTTTTCAAGATGTATTACGCGCCGAACAACGCCGTCATCGGCATCGTGGGTGACGTGGACACGAAGACGACGATCGCGAAGCTCAACAAATACTTCGGATCGATCCCTATGCAGCCCGCTCCGCCGCTGGCGGACATGACGGAACCCGCGCAAAAGGAAGAGCGCCGCGCGACGATCGACGATGCGCTCGCGCGCCTCCCGCGGCTGGATATGGCCTACAAAGTTCCTCCGGGCGACCATGTGGACGCGGATGCGCTGTCGGTCCTCTCGACCATTCTCTCGGGCGGGCGCAGCGGACGGCTCTACGAGAGCATCGTCCGGCAGAAGCAGCTGTCCACGGGAGTCTTCGCGGGTGGCGCGGGCGACTCGCGTGGCCCCGGCCTCTTTTCATTCGGCGGGCTGCCCCTTCCGGGGAAAACGCTGGCCGAGCTCGAAACGGCCATCGAGGAAGAGATCGAGAAGATCAAGAGCGGACCGATCGCCGACTGGGAGATCGAGAAGGCGCGCAATGCTGCGAAGAGTCGCTTCATCGGAAGCCTCGGCAGCACGCTGAGCCGCGCGATGCTGCTGTCGCAGTACGCGATGTTCTACAACGATCCGGGTCGCATCAATACTCGCGCGGAGGCGATCGCCAGGGTCACGGCCGCGGACGTGCAGCGTGTGGCCAGCCAGTATCTGGTGAAGACGGGACGCACCGTGGTGCATACCGTGCCCAAGAGCGCAGCCGGTCCGAAGGGAGGCCTGTGATGGTGAAGAGCAGCCTGGTGACCGCGGCGGTTGTGTCCGCAATGGCGGCGATGATGTCGGCGCAGGGTCCTGGAGCGCCCCAGGGTCCGACCACGCAGGGGATGGTGCTGAAAGGGAAGGCGCCCGTCTCGAAGGAGGTGCTGAAGATCAAGCTACCCAGGCCCCAGACAGCAGACCTGCCGAACGGGCTGCACCTGATGGTGCTGGAGGATCGGCGCCTGCCGCAGATCAGTTTCCAGATCATCATTCCAGGAGCGGGCGGTTACAACGATCCCGCCAATCAGATCGGCCTGGCGCAATACACCGCGCAGATGCTGCGCGAGGGCACCAGGGCGCGAACCACGCTCCAGATGTCGCAGGAGCTGGAGACCATGGCGGCGAACGTCGGCGCGGCCGCGAGCCTGTCCGGCGCCGGGCTCACCGAGAACTTCGATCGCGTCTTCGATATTGCCGCTGATGTCCTGATGAACCCGACATTTCCGGCCGAGGAATGGAACCGCGCAAAGGCGCGCGCCAAGAGCGGGCTCCAGCAGCAGCGTACGTCCCCCAACTTCCTTGCCGGCGAGAAGTACTCGAAGATCATGTACGGAGACCATCCGGCGGGGCGCACCACGACGACAGCTGCGTCGCTCGATGCGATCACGACGGAGGCCATGGCAGCGTTCCACCGCACGCAGTACGTGCCGGATCATGCGCTGATTGCCTTTGCCGGCGACATCTCGCTCGCCGAGGCCCGGAAGAAAGTCGAGGAGAAGCTCGGGAGCTGGAAGAAAGCGGGCACAGCCAAGCCCGCCCTCACCGATCCACCCGCGCCGGGCGCGCCGAGGGTCACGCTGATCGGTCGCCCGGGCTCGGTGCAGACGCTTCTGATGGTCGGGGCCCCGGGTATGAACCGCATGGACCCGGACTACGAAGAACTGACCGTGGCCAACCGGGTGCTCGGAGGAACGATGGGGCGGCTCTTCCGTCACCTGCGCGAGGAGAAGGGCTACACCTACGGCATCGGCAGCGGGATGACGGCGCCGAAGTTCCGCGGCGATTGGACGGCGTCGACGTCGGTGCGCACGGCCGTGACCGCCGCGGCGCTGACCGACCTGCTGGCGGAGATCGCCGAGATGCGCGATAAGGCCGTTCCAGCCGGTGAGTTCGAGGACAGCAAGCGGGCCCTCGTCGCGTCCTTTGCGCTCTCGCTGGAGAGTCCGGCGTCGGTCCTGAACTACTACGTCCAGAGCTGGACGTACGGATTCCCGGCTGATTACTGGGACACCTATGCCGCGCGAATCAGCGCTGTCACGCAGGAACAGGCGCAGGCAGCGGCAAAGAAATACTGGGACGCGGGCCGCCTGCACATCGTCGCGGTCGGGGATGCCCCGGTCATTGCGGACATCCTGAAGAAACACGGGACGCTCGACCTGTTCGACGCCGACGGGAAGCCGATGAAGTCAGGCCCTAGTCAGTAGAGTCTTTCGAAGCGATCTCCTCCATCGCGGTTGCGAAGGTGTCGATTTCCTCGAGGGTTGTATAGACGTTCGGGGTGACGCGCACACCTTCGTACTCCGCGTGGACGATCGGCGTCGCGATGATCCGCCACCGTTCCCAGAGACGCGCCACCACTTTCCCCGTCGGTACGCCTGTGATCTGCACGTTGCAGATCGCACAGGACTGCGCAGGGTCGGTGAGGTTGGTGTGGATGCGGACCTTCGGATGCTTCAGCAGCCGCAGCGCCCAGCGGTCTCGCAGGTACCGGAGGCGCGCGGCCTTCCGCTCGATGCCGATGCCTTCGTGAAAGGTAAGCGCTTCGGCGATCGCATTGTGATTGGCGGCCGGATGGGTGCCGATCTCTTCGAACTTCCTGATGTCGCCCGCGCGGCTGGCCGCGGCCGGGGTGAGCGGCCACAACGTCGGAATGTTGTCCTTCCGCACATACAGAAATCCGGTCCCCATCGGCGCCAGCAGCCATTTGTGAAGGCTCGTCCCGTAGTAATCGCAGCCCAGGTCCGACACCTTGTACGGGAAGTGCGCGAAGGCGTGCGCGCCGTCGACGATGGTTGTGATGCCGCGCCTGCGCGCCTCCTCCGCGATGCGCTTGACGGGGAAGATCTGTCCCGTCAGGTTCGTGATGTGGCAGAAGTGCAGCACGCGCGTCGCCGGCGTGATCGCGGAGAGGAGCCGGTCCGCCAGCACGTCCATCGATTTGGGTGGCACCGGGAACGAGACCTTCGTCAGCTTGATACCGTCGCGAAGAACGCGCTGCGCCCAGGTGTCGAGCATCCGGCCGTAGTCCTGGTTGGTGGTGACGACTTCATCGCCGGCCTTCAGGCTGATCCCGAGCTGCGCGATCTGCAGCGCCTCGCTGGCGTTGCGCGTGATCGCCATCTCCTCGGTGTCGCAGCCGAACGCCGCCGCGAGACGCCGCCGCACCGTCTCGATGTTGGGCTCGAGCACCTGCCACATGTGGTACACGGGCGCCTGGTTGGAAATGTCGAGGTAGCGCTTGAACGCCTCGTGCACGACGCGCGGGCTGGGGGAGCAGCCCCCGTTATTCAGGTTGATGATCGTGCGGTCGAGCGTGAACGCCTGCTGGATCTCGCGCCAGTAGTCTTCGTCGGCGGCGATGTCGACCACGCTGCGTTCGCCGGCCAGACGCGCCGCGGCCTCGATACGGCTGAAACCGTCGTCGCGAAACGCGGCGAGCGCGGCGGCGCTGGCTGTTCCGGTGGTCTGGAGAAATCCGCGTCGCGTCAGCATCGGGCGTCCTTTTCAGAAACAGCCGGCGGGCCAGGGGGGTGTCGGAATCGACGAACCCTCACCGGAACGCGGAGAGAATACTGTATTTGCGCCCGGAAACGATGGCACAATACGCCCAAAGTCGGATGCTCAACGATTACGGCAGCGGCACCTCCTCACTCCCCACATACGGCCCGGCCGCATTGCGGCTGGCGGTCGGCGCCATCTTCATCGCCCACGGAGGCCAGAAGCTGTTCGGCTTGTGGGGCGGGGGCGGGCTGGCCGAGACGGCGGGCTTTTTTACGAAGCTGGGCCTGGAACCAGCGTACCCGCTGGCCATTCTCGTGGGCGTCGTCGAGTTCGGCGGCGGGGTGCTGCTGGTGCTCGGCGCCCTGACGCTGTTTGTCGGGCTCGCCCTGACGATCAACATGGCGGTGGCGATCTGGAAGGTGCACGCCGCGCACGGGTTCTTCCTCCCGAATGGCTACGAGTTCAATTTCGCGTTGATTGGTGCGCTGGTCTGCCTGATGCTCGCCGGTCCCGGGGCCTTCTCGATCGATGGGCGACGGGCTGAATCGGCCGCCGCCGCCGCGGCAGGCCGGGCCAGGGTCAGGTCCGGGCGAGTCTGACTCCGCGGGACGCATGAACGTCCAGGGACGTGCGGCGCTCATCACCGGCGGAAAGCGTATCGGCGCAGCCGTGGCCGAGGACCTCGCGTCGCGCGGCATGGATGTCGCGCTCGTCTTCCAGCGCTCCGCCGAGCAAGCCGAACACACAGCGACGCGAGTAAGGGCGAGAGGCCGTCGTGCGTTCACGCTCGAGGCGAATCTTGCGGATGCCGCCGAGTGCGCCAGGGTCGTGGAAGAGGCCGCCCGCCTCCTTGGGCGTCTTGACGTGCTGATCAACATGGCGTCGGTCTATCGTCCGGTGCCGATCGAGCAGACGGATGCCGCGGTGTGGGACGCCACGGTTAACGTCGACCTTCGTGCATCGTTTCTCTGCGCGCAGGCCGCCATCCCGCATATGCGCCGTGCAGGGGCAGGCAGAATTGTGAACTTCGCCGACTGGGTGGCCGCGAGCGGACGTCCTCGCTACACGGGATTTCTTCCGTACTTTGTGGCCAAATGCGGCGTGATTGGATTGACCGAAGCGCTTGCGCTCGAGTTTGCCGCGGACGGGATTCTCGTCAATGCCATCGCCCCTGGCCCTATCGTCGCGCCAGAGGGCACGACCGCAGAAGAGTCGTTGAAGGTCGAATCCGCGACTCCCCTGGGGCGCTGGGGGGGAGAGGCCGAGGTGGTCAAGGCGGTCGCCTTTCTCATCGATTCAGACTTCGTCACCGGAGAGACCATCCGCGTCGACGGAGGCCGCCACATCCGGTAGTCCCGTCCGTTACCCATACAAGGGTAACTATTTACTTGACGGACCACGGCTGAAACGCTAAAATCCTAGTTATGGATTCGCCCCGCACTCTCCAACAGGCCATTCTCTACTTCGCTGACTTCGACCGCTGCCGTGAGTTTCTCATGGACCTTCGCTGGCCCGATGGGAAAGTTACGTGCCCCAAGTGCGGATCTGAGCACGTCGTCTATCTGGCAAAGGCGCGCGCCTGGAAGTGCTACGGCAAGCACTCGGCTCCCAAGTTCACCCTGAAGACCGGCACCATCTTCGAGGACTCTCCGCTCGGCCTAGACAAGTGGCTGGCCGCGCTCTGGCTCCTGGTGAACGCGAAGAATGGCATCAGCTCCTGCGAGATCGCGCGGTCCATCGGCATCACGCAGAAGTCGGCGTGGTTCATGGCGCACCGCCTCCGGTTCGCGCTTCACCACGGTTCCTTCGACAAGCTGACCGGCGAGGTCGAAGCCGATGAAACCTTCATCGGCGGTAAGGCTCGCAACATGCACGTCGCGCAACGCAAGCGCCGGATCACCGGAACCGGCGGCAAGGACAAAACCGCCGTCATGGGCATTCTTGAACGCGGCGGCAAGGTCCGCACTGTCGTCGTCGAGAATCGCCGCAAGAAGGCGCTACAGGCGGAAGTTCACGCGCACGTCGAAGCCGGAGCCGCGCTCTACACCGATGCGCTGTTGTCCTACGCGGGACTGGAAGGCAAGTACGCGCATCAGGTAATCGACCACGCCGTGAAATACGTGGACGGACAGGTTCACACCAACGGTCTGGAGAACTACTGGAGCTTGCTGAAGCGCGGGATCGCCGGAACCTATGTCAGCGTCGAACCGTTCCACCTGTTTCGCTACTTAGACGAACAGGCGTTCCGCTACAACAACCGGAAAGAGATGGACGACTTCGACCGCTTTGCAATGGCCGCTTCTCAGATCGTAGACAAGCGCCTCACATGGAAACAGGCCACTGGCGCCGACCACGATTCTGCGACGTGTATTAACTAAGAAAGAACGTGACCGGCAACGGCGCGGGAAGCGAAGGGGCCGCTCTACGCCTTAGGCTTAGCGGCTTTTTTCTTAGTACGTGCAGGACGCGGCGGCAACGCACTTTTCCTAACTGAAAGCGTTTTCTTAACGGCATCGCGGAACCGCTCAAATGCTTCAGATCCTTCGTGCATTTCTAAGGTCTGTTTCATTAGCTATTCTCAATGTTGGTGTTGCTTCCGCTACAAATTCATCAACTGAACGGCATCGTATCCTGCGTTGTTTACAGACTCCAGGTATTTTCGTATTTGATCTTTTTACAGTCGACTCATGCGCGACGACTACGTATCGCTCCAATTCTGCCAGTGCAATCACGTACTGGTCGGCCCGAGTTTTCCAGCCCGTCGCCTTACACATGCCGGGGTGCTCTCGTGTGATCCTCCCGACGTACATCAAGTATTCAGGATCATCGGCGCGTCTGTCCCCGGCCTGGAAGGCACGTTCGTACGGCTTTAGGCGCATGGCATACATAGCGTTGTCACGAAGCTCACCAAGCACCTGCGCGGGAACCACTATGCGGCCTTCCTCTGTCAGATCCCGAATCAACCGCCACACGCTCTCTGTATCCGACCGCTCCTCCGAGATGTTGATACATGCCGATGTATCCGGCAGGTAAACGTCAGGGTCAGTGTCGCTAAACAACGGCGCCGACCGACCATGACGGCCTGTCATTTGAATTGAATCTGAAGTTTTGCGACTGTGGCGGGTTTCAACCCGATTAGATCAGACGCATCAAACGAGTCTATGACACTTCGTGCGGCGGCACGAATAACGGTTCTTGTGTGAAGTTTGCCGATCCTTTTTATCCGTAGGGTGACAGAGGATGGCGCGCTATCAGGACGCATCGGCTTGCTCTCTGGTGCCACATCCCAAGGCGCTATCCTGCGGCCGTAGAAACCCCTAGGGGCTAATCCTGTTTCTTGTAGGCGCAGCGCAATCGCCGCGTTGCTGACAAGGAAACGGCTCGCCATGCGCCGAACGTCACCGTCTGAAAACTCGTATGGTGCGGCGCGCGTACTTCCCACCGCAACAAGGAGATCAGCCCTGGGAACAAGAAAACTAGCGGCGAATCGGTTACAAAACCTCTCAACTTTGTTGAAATTATTCTGATCACTGATTCCAGTCCTGCGTAGCAGCAAGTGGCAGTACTCGTGAAACAGAGTGAAGATCTTCGCGCCCTCGGTTGGTTCACGATCGTTCACGCAAATAGCGGCGATGCCGTCACGCAGCAAACTGAAGCCGCTAAGTTCATTCGTCGGCATAGGAATCATGTAAGTGAAGACTCCGCGATTCTCCACCTGTTCACGCCATTCCCTGCGGGCTTGGCCCATGTCGCGGAAGGACTGTTGTGTCTCTATACCTATCCCGAACTTCTTACGTTCCCGCGCTGCTACAGCTTCAGGGTCTTCTTCTAAACTAGCTTCACCGATGCTTGCCTTGGGCACGAGACGTGGCGCTTCAGCAGCAATCTCGGCGAAGGATTCCAGTGCCTGCTCAACTTCTTCTATAGCGATGAGGGTGTCAATGGATAACGGCCGTTGTCCACGTCGAGCGCGATGATCCACTGGTCGAGATGGACTAGGCAGTGGATCAGGCATTAACAGACTAGTGAAGTTGATCCTGTACCGTGCGGACATCAATCGTAACAAACCGACCAATGGCAACTTGGCGCCAGATTCATACGCGCTCAGTTCGGTCAGCGGGATTTCTAGTAGATCAGCGGCATCCTCGCGGCTTAACCCGCGAAGCGTCCGAGCCCACTTGAGCACGTCAGGGTTGACAGGAACTTCTGGCACAGTTGTATGTAATGCAACGGGCATCGGCGTCTTTCCGCCTGTAGTCGTGGTACACTACGGCTACCCACGGCGCTGTTCGGCCTTGCGGTGTTCCATCACCACGCAGCCGTCGCCATGCGGATCGACTCAGTTTTCGGACGCTGCCCGCGTCTCTCCAAATTTTATAACGGCTCGTCTATGGCGGGCCGTCAAAATCAAGCCGCTTGCGCTCGGCCTGTTTTCGCGCAGCTTTCGGTGCCTTCTTGAACGTCGTCCCGGTTTGCCGATCCGGTGGCCGATTAATCCCCTTACCGCTCAGCAGGTCCGCCACAGTGAGGATCTGAATCTTCGGATGCACGCCCCATTGCGACGTGTAGAACTCGCCGCTGGCGGCTTCCTTCCGCATCTCCTTGGTCGTGTCCTGCATCGTAATCAGGACGCCTATCTGCGCCTTCTCTCGCTCGACCGTACCGCGTAGATCCCGAACATGATCCGGCCCCGTGTGACCAGCCTTGACGGACAGGACGATGCGCTTCGTATCGCCGGAGTTGTCGTCGTGGAAGTGAATCAGGCCGTCAATTCCGCGGTCCTTGCCCTTCTTGACCTGCTCCGATCCGGCCGGACGCGCTCCCACCAGACCGAGCGCCCACGTTTGGAACTGAAACGGTTCTGCGGCTGCGAGCGCCTCGGCGTCCTCCAAGCTGACAGGTTCCCCGATCACATCGTAGGTGTCCTTGATCGACTCGCCGTACGCGTCACTGAGACGCTTCTTAATCAGCCCGATGGCAAGATGGGTAACGTCGATTCCGATCCAGCGTCGATTCAACTTTTGAGCAGCCGCAATTGTTGTCCCGCAGCCACAGAACGGATCAAGTACAACGTGCCCCTCGTCGCTGCTCGCTGAGAGAATGCGGGAGAGTAACGTCTCCGGCTTCTGCGTCGGGTAACCGAGACGTTCCTGTGCCTGAGGATTTACTGGTGGAATGTCCGTCCAGATATTCTGAAGGGGCACACCAGGCATATCGTCGGCGTATTGCAGCAACGTAGGTGTTCCCGTGCGCGTGTACCGTAACAGTCCTTCACGGTCGTACCGCTCCATCGTTTCGATTTTGACCGCCCAAGTCCTGGATGCCGCTGGCAACTTACCCTTCCAGTCATAGAGCAGGTTGGCACTGCCTGCGCCGTGGCGAGGCGCGTCTAGCGGCACCGTGCGAAACCATCGGCCCTCATCGTCTTTCTTGAAGTGGCTTTCGTAATAGTCTTCCCGATAGGGTGTGTGCTGGGTGTTCCAAATGTATTTGTCACCCTTTGCGTAGAACAGAATCGAATCTGAAATACGGCCGTACCTCTTGGGGTCATTGTGCGCGTTGGCTCGCTTCCAGATAATCTCGTTCAGGAATCGTTCCGGTCCAAAGATCGCATCTAGAAGCATCTTCAGGTAATGACTGGCCGTCGGATCACAATGCAAGTAGATGCTGCCTGTTGATTTGAGCACTCGCCGCAGCTCGACTAGGCGCGGCGCCATCATCGCCAGATACGCGAGCATGTTACTTTCGCCGAGCATGGCTCGGAAGGCTATTAGAGCCTGCCCCGCCGTTGCGCCTGACTCCACGACGTTGCGGTAGGCTTCCGCTGCGGATGCGTCCCACTGCCACGTATCCTCAAACGCCTGGATCTGCGCGGATGATCGCGTGCCGCTTTTCTCGGCAAATAGGACGTTGTAATTGGCGTTGGAGTTGAACGGAGGATCGAGGTAGACGAGATCGACGGATGCGTCCTCGACGTAGCGCCGGAGCACGTCAAGGTTGTCGCCGTAGTACAAACGGTTCAAGATGGGCGCAGTTTATGACCCCGCGCGTGGTCTGTCAAGTAAATAGTTACCCATACAAGAGCGGTGGCTGTCCCCTTCATTTCAGGTCAAATGGTGGCTGTCCCCAATTAGGGCAGGCAAAGATTTTGCTAGGCACGGCGTCGGCCGTGCACACAGATTCAGGTTTCACTTCAGCACGCATCCTCGTGGTCGAGGACCAGGACGACGTCCGGCTCATGCTGGTGACAGCCCTCGAAATCGAGGGCTACGCGGTCGATGGGGCGGGGAACGCTCTGGAAGGGTTGAGACGTCTCAAAGCGTCGCGATACGATCTCATCCTCACCGACTACGCGATGCCCGGTGGCACGGGTACGTGGATGCTCCACGAAGCCGCGCGCCTTGGGCTGGCTGACGGTTCGCGTGCGTTGATCATCACAGCCCACCCGGACGTTCGAGAACTCGCTGATGTGGAAGTCATCACGAAGCCGTTGGACGTCGATAGCTTTCTGGACCAAGTACGTCGGTTGCTCGAGGGGGCCAACGATCAACCGGGACTCGCTGGCGCTGCCGTCGAGCAACGCCCCGTATCTACGCACAAGGTCGATATCGTCCTCTACATCAACTCCGCCTCACCATCGTCGGTCCTGGCGCAAACGAACCTCGAGCGAATGCTGTCGCACTTCGAGGCCGCGCAGGTCAAGATCACGATCGTGGATCTCGTGCAGGATCCCCTCGCGGGTGAAGCCGATAAGATCGCGTCTACGCCGACCCTGGTCATGCACTGCCCGGAGCCGAAGATGTGGGTCCTTGGGGGTTTGCGCGATACGGAGATCCTCGAAGAAGTCCTCCGCGCCTGTGGTGTTGGCGAGAGTCGCTAAGGCTCGGCGTCCCTGTCCCGCCGCGGACACCAGTTACACATCCCTGGCCGGTCCGTTACCCACTTGATCCGTTGCTCACAGCCTTCCCTCTATAAGTGCATTTCTATCAACCACTTATAACCACCATCTAACTCGGCAGCAGGATTGCTCTGCCATATGGCGGAGGGTCGGCACCAGCCGGCAGAGGACCGATGGCTGATAGAGCGGAAGAAGTCAGGTAGCAGATGTTCGATCTGGTCCTGACGGATTACTCGTTACCCCGTCGCTCCGGCGGCTGCCAGGAGCCTGTCGAGCTGATCCTCTACGTGAATGCGGCATCGCCTCGGTCGGCCGCTGCGATCGCCAGGATCAGGCAGGTTATTCGGGGGTTCAAATCAACCCGTGTGACGCTGACCATTCACGACCTGTCTCGCGGAGTCGCGGCAGACGACCTAGGTGCCGTGGCCTTCACACTCGCACGCGGGACACGTTCGCGGGCCCTTCGGACCTTTATCCTGGCTCACACGGCGACCCCGGACGTTCTCCTCGAGTTGCTCGAGGAGTGTGAACAAGGTGTCGCTAGCTGACTCGGAACAGTTCCCTCATCGACTCCAGCGCTCCAGTCAGTTCCTTCGGTTCACGTGCGAAGCAGAACCGCACGTAACCTTCGCCGTGTGCGCCGAAGTCCACACCGGGCACGCAGCCGATCCGGCCTTTCGCGATGAGGAACTCTGTCATCGCCCAGGATAGCGACGGGTTGGTGATGTCGGACGGCGGCCGCCAGGACGGATCAATTTTCAGGAACGCGTAGAAGGCCCCCGCCGGCGGGTTGCCACTCAGCACGCCGCCGGCCACGCGGCTGATACCGTCGTAAAACAGCTCGCGCCGGCGTTTCAACTCTTCGCGGAACGCGGTGACGCAGTCCTGCGTGCCCTCCAGCGCGCCGATGCCGCCAAACTGCACGACGGAGGCGACGTTACTCGCCGTGTAGAACAACACCTTCTTCATCCGGTCGCGCAGGGTGGCATCGCGCGCCACCACGTAGCCGAGGCGTAACCCGGTCATCGCGTACGTTTTGCTGAACGTGAAGAGGGAAATGACGCGTTCGTACGCGCCAGGAAGAGACGCGGGGCTCACGTGCTCACCCTCGAAGACGACATCTTCGTAGGCCTCGTCGGAGATCAGCCAGATCTTCCGTTCCCGGCACAGGTCGACAATGCGTTCGAGGTCAGCCCGCGTGAGCACGCCGCCGTTGGGGTTGTTCGGCGAGTTGACATAGATCGCCCGTGTCTTCGGCCCGATCTTCGACGCGAGCTCGTCGAGGTCGTAGCGCCATCCGAACCCTTCATGCAGCGGGCACGGCACCGGGACTGCGTGCGCTGCCCTGATGTTCCCCACGCACGGAGGCCACTCAGGGTCCGGAACGATCACCTCGTCGCCGGGTTCGAGCAGCGCCTGGCAGATGATGAACAGGCCGTGAATGCCCCCTGTCGTCACCATGACTTCGTCGTCGCTGCCGACCGGGATACCGTTTTTGGTGCGCAGCTTCCCGGCCAGGAGCTCGAGCAGACGCGGCACGCCGGTCGTCTGCAGGTAATGGCTCCGGTTCTCGTCGATGGCCCGCCGCATGGCCTGCTTCACCGAGGCCGGCGCGTCGAAGCTCACGTCCCCCTGGTCCAGGCGGAACGGCTCCTTCACCGTGTACATCATGTCGCGGATGCGGATGATGCCCGAGAACGGAACGCTGTCGAGGAAAGATCCCATCGGTGGTTAATCGGTACCCATTTCCAGAAAGACGCCGAACGATCGGCGATGGACTTCTGCGGCGTGGCGCCATGGCCAGGTGGCGTGCGCTCGAACCCCCATGCCTGCGCGTGCGGGCCCTATCCGACGAGCGTACCGCACTTCCGCGCCAGCGGATGAGTACCGCGCGCCGAAGACGAGCAGGCGACCGGGATATTTGTCGGGCAGGTCAACCTGCAATCTCGCGGCTGCAGCTGGCACGACATCAGCGGTGACGGCAAAGGCGCGACGTCTGGCCGACATGAAGACCGCGCCCTCGAGCATGCGCGATGAGACGAACTCCCTCGTTGTCACAAGGCGCCGTGTCTCGGGCGGTGGCGCGGTCATCGTCACGATGCCGATGCCTTCGTGATAGCGAGCCGAATCGTACCGGTACCCCAGCGCGGCGCCGAACTCGATACCGCGAACGTACCCCAGACTCACACGCTCTTCGATTCGCCAGCTCCGAATGGACGCGTTCCCCGTCGTACCGCTGACGACGACGTTGCCGCCCGGCAGGAAGAACGTGTCGAAGTCATCGGCTCGACGAGTCGCCTGGGGCGTCATCGCGACCCTCGCCTCGGCGCCGCGCGCGGGCCCGGGATGCCGGAGCCGGAGGCCCAGCCATCCATTTGCCGTGTCGTATGTCTGTTCAAAAAAATGCGGCACGAGGCCCACCGCGTCGAACGACGACGGGTTCTCGAAGCGGTATCGGAGAGATTCACGAGCGCGCTCGAACGTGACCGACGCGCTCCATCGGGACGATGAAGCCGAGGGAGTCGATGGGGCCGCCTGCGCGAGGAGCACCGCAGCCACCCAGGCGGCCGGCATCCCTATCGGCATGTCAGCGCGACTCGCCCGTGGATAGCCCGGCGCGGTCCAGCAACTGACGCAGTATCGCGGCCGCGCGGCTGAGCGGCAAGTTGCTGATGTAGAAGTGCCGGACACCTGCGTTGGCGAGCGTTCGGAGCGACCGTGCGCAGACGTCGAGCGGGGTGGCGCCTTGCGCGAACTCTTCCTTCAACTCGTCGACAGGAACCGGAAGAAATCCGCTCAACGCGGAGAGCGTCCTGGGATTCGCGGACCGGTAGTAGAAGACCCCGAAGAGACCCGGGATCGACAGGTTGCGCCGCTCCCCCTCCGCAAGAAACTGCTCGACCTTCGCGCGACTGTGATGCGACACGATCTGCGTGAGGTAGAACTCGGCATTCGCGTGCTCGTCGAGCAGGTGCGAGACCTGGGACGCCGCATCGCCGTGCGGGTTCGCCCATCCCCCCAGCGCCAGGTCCGGCACACGCCGCCGGATCTCCTCGCGGAGCTGCCACGCGTGCTCCACGCATCGCGGAGGCCCGACACTCCTGTCCCCGCCAAGAACGACGAGGGCATCAAAGCCATGATGGTGGGCGCGGTCCGCGTATGCGAGGCAGAAGTCGAGCGGATGCTTGCACGTCAGGAACGGCACGACACCAGACTGGCCGACCTCGGGGCCGACATTGGTCACAAGGTGCCGCAGGTTGTCCTCTTCCTTCAGCCCGACGGCGCTGTCGGTGAGAAAGACGAACGTTCCGCCGCGTGTCAGGCTCCGGACGGCGTGGTAGGTGTCGATCCACGCATCCATGCTCGCGGCCGCTTTCAGTTCCGCGCGCGGCGGCCTGAGCTCGGCAGCCGCGACCGTGCGACCTGAGCGAAGTGATTCGAGAAGCGTCGGCAAGGGCCTTCCGTGGTGAGTGCGCCGGCAGACAGGCCGGCTCAGGCCAGTATACTGAACCGCTCATGCCGGGACTGTCCCCGTCGCTGTCGTCCATCCCCCTCGCATCTTTCCCGACCCCTGTCGAAGAACTCCTGAATCTCCGCGCACGACTGACAGGCGCCACAGGCATCGGCCCCAGGCTGTTGGTGAAGCGCGATGATGCGATCGGCTTCGCGTTCGGCGGCAATAAGGTGCGGAAAATGCAACTGGTTTCGGCCGACGCATTGAAGAGCGGTGCCGACACGCTGATCACGAGCGGTGGCGTTCAGTCGAATCACGCGCGGGTGACCGCCGCCGTCGCGGCGAAACTGGGGCTCGCCTGCGTCCTCGTGGCAAACGGCGTCAGGCCCGAACGCCCGGCGGCCAACGCGCTCCTCGCCCGCCTGCTGGGTGCGGACATCCGCTATGTGGCGGATCGATCGCTCCGGGCGCCGGAGACCGAGGCGGCAGCCCTGGAACTGCGCCTCGCCGGCCGTCGTCCTTACGTCATACCCATCGGAGCCTCGACGCCGCTCGGCGCGGCCGGATTCGTGCAGGCAGTGTTCGAGTTGCTGAAGCAGATCGACCCTCCGGACGTCATCGTTCACTCCACGTCATCGGGCGGCACGCAGGCAGGCCTGGTCGCAGGCTGCATGCTGGCCGGCGTGCCCACACGTGTGCTCGGCATCAGCGCAGACGAGCCTTCCGCGATCCTCGAGCGAGACATCCGTGCGATCCTGCTGGGTCTGGAACCCTTGCTCGACGTCGAGCCCGGCCGGTTCGCGTCGGCCAGCGTGGTTGTCGACGACACATTCATCGGCGGCGGTTACGGCGTGCCGACCGAGGCGTCTCGCGAAGCCATTGAGATGGCGGCGCGCCACGACGCACTGTTTCTCGATCCGACCTACACGGCAAAAGCTATGGCAGCGGTCATCGCAGGGTACCGGCTCGGAACGTTCTCCGGCGACGGCACCGTGCTCTTCTGGCACACAGGCGGCCAGGTAGGACTTTT